>NZ_KB850142.1:1177331-1500284 GCF_000369685.1 Acinetobacter sp. CIP 102136 | reverse complement strand
GTCACCAGTTTCCCCGTTGAAAGCAAACACCCCATGACATTAACTCGTTTTAATCTTATTGCATCAACCGCATGAACATCACCTATCTTTGTCCACGCATAGCGGTTATCAGGTGTAGATGAAAATCCTGTTTCATCAACATAACCTAATATAATTTCACCACGTGCCGCTTGCTCTCGTAATTCTTCAATCTGCTGTGTTGCTTGTTCAAATGCAATCGGATCTCTTTTTTTTCAAGCTATGACGGGTACGCTTGAAGACCATACCTGAATCCCGTAAAAACTTACGAATGGTTTCAACAGACACGGACACTTCGTATTCTTCATGTAGTTTGACTCGGATTTGTTCTGCATTGAGTGGACTTGTATTGACCCAATCTAGGATTTTCGCCTGATAGTCTGAGATCAATGTATTGGGTCGACCTGAGCGATGACCTTCTTTAATCGATTCAAACTCATACAATTCCCAACGTCGGCGTTGTAGCCTTATGGTTTCTGGGATACGTTCTTGTAGAGTGGCAACTTCCGCAACGCTTTTACCTTCGGAAAGCCAGAGAATAGTTTGGGCACGTTGCCTTTCACGCCAATGTTTTGCATGCTTGACCAGAAAAATGAGTCGTTCTCGCTGTTCTAAACTAAGTGGTACAGAAACAATTCTAGGCATGTGTGAACATCTGTTAACTAAAAAAACCTTTTCGCATCATTAGTTATTTTTGTCAACTTACGAGTCTAGGCTTTTTATGTTGTTAATATCTCTGGATATTAGAATAACTAAGATATTAAACTATCAATCGTTCCACCATATTTTAAGTAGTCATACAGGCTAAGTAAATTCTTAAATAGGCTATCATCACTATTTTTACCTAAGCATTTTCCAGTTTTAAGATGGACTGCTATTTCATCTATAGAAATTTTTTCATTAAAAATATTCCAATAGATTTGATTATATTTGTTAGAAACCTTCGCATCACATTCTTCAATTTCATCAAAACTTCTAATAATCTTAGCTGTTTGAGGGATAGAACTATAAATTTTCTTAAGTCTATCAATCTGTATCTCTTTCAATTGTTCCAAATTATTAATTTTATTTGAGACATTTGATAACCCAAAAATTGGGATAATTCTCTGTTGTAAATTTTCCTGCTTATTGATCAAATTAGCCAAAGATTCATTCGATTCAGCAATAATATTAAAATAATCTGATATGATTTCATTGAAGTTTCGGAATTGAACTTGAAGATTTTTCTCAGTACCAATAGCTAGAACAGTTTGATTATTATGTAACTTACTAGGATCAACAGTGATTGTTACTTTGACACCCTCAGATCCTTTAACAATATCATGATAAATATTTTGGACTTTTCTAATATCCATTGCGGAGATAGGGAGTACTAAATTTGAAATATTCCTGAAAAGTTCTGAAAAATTATCAGTCTTTATTTTATTAATCCGAATAATGCCAATATCCTTAATATCAATATCATGTGCTGCAACTTCTATTGACTGACTATCTGGCTCATATTCGACTAACAGAAAATTATTTCTAATTTTTTGAGCCATCTCAGAATTCGTATCTACATACGAAAATATCGTCTTCAAGATACTTCTAATATTTTCATCAGTAATACTATAACCAATAAAGATCACTGGGTTATGCATGAATAAAGAAAGCATCTGAGCCTTTATCAACTCATATTTTTTGTCAAATTTTTCATAGTCTTCTGCAGTAATGATGATATTTCGGCTATCAGTCACACAACCATGAATTTTATAAATTGAACCATAGGGATTACTTAAAAGAATATTATTTCCTATCAATGGTGTAAAAAATTCAAAAGTTTTCTCTGTCAATAAATCATAATTAGTCGTTATAACAGCAGACAGATTCTTACGAGCTTTAATTAGTTCTTCAATTTCAGATGTTTTGTCCTCTCTAATTTCATGATTGGACAATAGTTCAGCAATATAAGCCTTAAATGCACTAAATTTTTTATTCTTATCAATACTGTTGAAGTATTGTTCTCTAACCCCATTGAAAATTTTTTTATCATTATCAATAACAGTAGCATTAAAAATTTTTTCTAGCTCTTGGGCTACGAGTTCAAAAGAAATATTGTCATTAATGAAACAACGACTCTTTAATCTTAAGTATTCACGTTGCCAACTAGTGTTGTCTTCATCATAAAAGAGATCATCTGCAACTCGCTGTAATAATCCTTCCCATGTATAAGATTTTTTTAAATATCTCAGGCTAAATCCAGTTCCAAGAAATAAAATTGGATGATTTTTTATTTGTTGAAAAAACTCATTTAAATACATGAAGAAAGCCTTGTAAATTTTTGTTTATATTGTCACTTAAAAAACATAAAAGCAAAAAAATAGATCTCTTTCATAAATCAAAAAACGATCTTCTTTTTGGTTAATATTTGCACTCCGGATTTCTTAGCATTCGTGCATAATCTGCGGATGAAATACATCGATTCAAACAAGCTTTCTGATCCTCAGTTCAAGCGATACACAGGCATCTCATGGTCAACTTTCTATTTGATGGTTGAGCAATTGCAGAAGCATGTCTCTGCCAAAGGCAGACCGCCCAAGTTAAGCCTGGAGGATCAGGTCCTGCTGTGTCTGAGCTATTGGCGGGAATACCGAACCTTATTTCACGTTGTGACGAGTTACGGGGTTTCAGAGCCCACAGCCTCAAGAATTGTCCGTCATGTTGAAGACTGCCTGATTCGGTCCAATCTGTTTAATTTACCCAAAGATTTACCCGAGGGCGAAGGCATCGACTGGAATGTTGTGATCGTGGATGCCACGGAAATTCCAATCCAAAGGCCTAAAAAAACAGAAGAAAAGCTATAGCGGCAAGAAAAAGACCCATACCTTTAAAGTACAGGCCATGATTCACTACAAAACTCAGAAAATTCTGAGTTTATGTACCAGTCGCGGTGCAGTGCATGATTTCGAGTTGTTCAAACGCAATTTAAACCAGATTCCTTTTGGGGCTTTTATCCTTGCAGATAAAGGCTATCAGGGGATTTATGTGTTGTATCCGAATAGCCTGTTGCCATTAAAAGCCAAAAGACACTGTAAATTGGATCCTGAATTGAAAATCTATAATCAAGAAATCAATAAAAGAAGAATCGGAATTGAGCATGTATTTGGCAGCCTGAAAACCTTCAAAATCCTTGCTGAGCGTTATCGAAATAGAGGTAAAAGGCTTGGTTTGAGATTCAATTTAATCGCTGGAATCTACAACTTGGAACTGAGCAAAAAATGATTTATGAAAGAGGTCTAATGTCGAATACTAATTTAGACTTAAGCAACCACTTATCCATCACCTCGTACATAGATAATTATACTTTCCTATAGCAGTGATAAGTACGATATTTATATATGAAGAAGATTTGCAAATGATTGGATAAATTTGCCACTCTTTCCTATACCTGATAAGTTACTTTAATTAAAAAAATTTAACCCTTATCTTTATTAGCATAAATTTTTTCTCTATCTAATCTTCCTTTAATTTTTAATTCATAGAATCTATGTAAAATTCTATCCATCACAGTATGAGAAATAGTCGGGTCTTGGAATTGTTCAAACCATAATTGCTATTGACGAAAAATTAGAATAATTTTTAACATGAAATAATAAAATATTTATTTTAACACGTTGTTTTTATTATAATTTTATCAATAATCATCTGTTGTGTATTTTAATAATCTTATCTATTGTTTTTATTTTTAAGTTGCAATAATCAATCTGATAATCAATTTCTTCTCTATATTTTTTTATTGAATAGCAAAATTCTGGGTAAGATAAAGTTAACTCATTAATGAATTCAGCCTGTTTAATCAAAAAAATTAACTCTTTTTTTAGTTTGTTCTTTTGAACATTTAAAGGATTTCTTGATTCATTCTCGATCAACTGCTTTCTCAACTCCTTTAATTTTTGAGTTTCACTATATAAATAAGATTTTTTCTTAAATAGCGATCTTTGAGCAACTAAGTAGTCATTTTTTGATAATAATTTTATAGCTGCATACATATCTTCTCGTAAGCTTTTAACATTGGATGAATCCAACTGATCTGATTGTCTAATAATCTCCCAAAAACATTTGGCTTCCCAATCCTCAATTTCATAATTTTTTATTATTTCAAGAAATTGGTCAGCCAATGGAATATTAAACTTCATCATTTTGGAAACCTTTAAAAAGTAAAAGAGGATTATAGTCCGTGGATGTTTAGTCCTCAATTAGTGATATTTCTTTTTTTTGAGCAGTTTGTTCCAAATGTCAGAATTATCAAAAGTAATTGGTTGTTCAATCCGCAACAAAAGAAAAGAGAAAAATATCACTCAAGAATCACTCGCATTGCAATGTGGAATTGATCGTAGTTATATGGGACGTATTGAACGTGGTGAGGTCAATATCACAGTAGAAAAACTATATGAAATAGCATCAGCTATGCAAATTCCAGCCAAAGATTTGATTCCCTAGTTTCATTCAAATATAAACTAGAAATCCAATCTAATTTTAAAAACTACCAACCTAAATTAGGTGTATCTATTTTATTTTTATTATTGCCTGAAGCTCTTTTCCTTATTTTTCCTCTTAGTTTTAAGAGCTCTATAGGAGATAAAGGAGGCTCGGGCAGAAATGAATCAATCTCATCTAACATTTCCAAAGCTTGAAGAATAGCTATCAGATCAGCCAGTCGAACATTTCCTTTCTCTGCTTTTAGCACTGTCCTTTTTGAAACCCACGCCCTGTCTGCGACTTCTACTTGTGTCATGTCTCGGTTTAATCGTGCTCGCTTTAACCGTAGCCCAATTACTTCGGCAATGTAGGAGGGATTATCACTTTTATAAAATTTCATTTTTAAAATTTGAACTATTAATAAATTAACTTAAAGATATTCTTTCTACACGGAATCGCCAAATATCATTGAAGTTGACGTTAAGTGCCAAAATCTGTACTTAACAAAGATTTTTATAGGATTAAGTGCAAGATATTGCACTTAATAGCACACCCCACATCCAAATTATTTTAGTAAAAATCTTAATTTACTTAAATTTTGTTTAATCTAATAATGTAGAAGAAATACATAAAATCGAACATGGTAGTTGAAGGCATACGTTGTGTAGTTACCTGATGGTTTCAACCACCTTTTATATAGTCTGTTTGGGGCTTCTATGTCAGATATTGCAAAAGCAGTTCAGGAACGGGTAAAAGGATTTCGCCTTGGGTATGTCTTTTCTGTGGACGAGTTTGAACAGTATGGAAAGACTGAAGTGGTTTATCTGGAGCTCCATCGTTTAAATGCGCAAGGCGTGATTAATCGTATTCAGCATGGTGTTTATTACAAACCTGAGCCCAACATTATGTTAAAGGGGCGATACCTGAGCCCTAATATTTATGATGTAGTTAAAGTGATTGCTGAAAAAAATGGTGAATTCATCCAGGTTCATGGGGGGATGGCTGCAAATCGTCTTGAATTAAGCACTCAGGTTCCAGTAATGGATGTGTTTTATACTTCAGGTTACTCTCGTGAATTTAAGATTGGCGGCACTCAGGTAAGATTGCTGCATACTAAAAACAATAAATTTTTCCAACATCCCTTCGATAGCCGCGTAGGAATGGCCATATCAGCATTACTCTTTTTGGGAAAAAAGATTGTTGATTTAAATATGGTTAGAAAGCTTGAAAAGACACTTACATCTGAAGAGTGGATATTACTTTCTCAGTCTTCTTTGCCGGCATGGTTGCATAATTTATTAGATGAGCAGAAGACAAAGTCCTATTTTTAAGCCTAGATTTTTTGCATTCCTTATCCATAGCTTTTCATATTGAAATCTACCACAATACGCTCAAAGAAATTTGAGAGTCATCAGTGTGATTACAGGCGAAATTAAAAGCAAAATTGACCAGATCTGGAACTCTTTTTGGAGTGGTGGTATTTCCAATCCTCTAGAAGTCATGGAGCAAATGACTTATTTGCTCTTTATCCGCCGACTCGATGAAATTCAGATTACCAAAGAAAAGAAAGCCAACCGCCTAAAAACTGCTGTAGAAAAGCCAATTTTTACACCTGAACAAGACCATTTACGTTGGTCTAAATTTATTACGCTCGGCGATCCTACTCAGCTTTATGACACGATTGCTAATGAAGTTTTCCCATTCATAAAAAGCATTGGGAATGAAGATGACACCACCTACAGTCATCACATGAAAGATGCTCGTTTTACGATTCCAAATGCTGCACTTTTAACTAAAGTAGTTGATCTGTTGGCTGAAGTACCAATGGATGACAAAGATACCAAAGGTGATATTTACGAGTACATGCTTGGTAAGATCGCTTCAGCAGGTCAAAATGGTCAGTTCCGTACTCCTCGCCATATCATCAAGATGATCGTGGAGCTGATGCAGCCAAAACCGACAGATACCATCTGTGACCCTGCATGTGGTACAGCAGGCTTCCTCGTTGCAGCCAGTGAATATTTAAACGAACATCACAGCACTGAGATTTTTGCCAATCCTGAAGCAGCGAAACGTTTTAGTGAAGAAACCTTCTTTGGTTATGATTTTGACAGCACCATGCTTCGTATTGGTTCGATGAATATGATGCTGCACGGTGTTGAAAATCCAAGGATTGAAAACCGTGATTCTTTAAGCGAAGCACATTCACATATTGAAAGTCAGTTCAGTTTGATTCTTGCCAATCCACCATTTGCAGGCAGCCTGGACTACGAAAGCTGTGCCAAGAATATTCAGGCGATTGTAAAAACCAAAAAGACGGAACTGCTGTTTTTAGCCTTGTTCTTACGCATATTAAAAACAGGTGGTCGTGCTGCGATTATTGTCCCTGATGGGGTGTTGTTTGGTTCTTCTAAAGCACATAAAGATTTGCGTCAGAAGATTGTGGAAGAGCAAAAGCTCGAAGCCATTATTTCGATGCCTTCAGGGGTGTTTAAACCGTATGCAGGGGTTTCAACTGCCATTCTGATTTTCACCAAAACTGAAACTGGTGGTACAGATAAGGTTTGGTTCTATGACATGCAGGCAGATGGTTATTCGCTAGATGATAAGCGTAATGAACTCGATGCTTCTAAGCATGAAAATAACAATATTCCTGACATTATTTCCCGTTTTAAAAACTTAGAAGGTGAAGCTAATCGTAAAGCGACTGAACAAAGTTTCTTAGTTGATAAGGCCGATATTGCTGCCAATGGTTATGACTTGTCGATTAACCGTTATAAAGAAGTGGTATATGAGCAAGTTGAATATGAAGCACCAAACAAAATTTTGACCGATTTAGAACAACTTGAGCAGGACATTCTTAAGGGAATGAATGAGCTTAAGGAGTTACTGAAATGAGCTATCCCAAAATGAAATTGGGTGATTGCACCGAAATTTTTTCTGGCTCAACTCCACGAACAAATAATCCTGATTTTTGGGATGGTGACATTATTTGGGTTACACCTAAAGACTTGAGTAAATTGAAGTCCAAATTCATTTCTAAAACAGAAAGTAAGATTACTCAATTAGGCTTTGATAGTTGTTCAACTAAGCTACTTCCTGAAAATTCTGTTTTATTTAGCTCTCGTGCTCCAATTGGACATGTTGCTATTAATACAGTGCCAATGTGTACCAATCAGGGTTTCAAAAGTTTTGTACCGAAATCAAATTTATTAGATGCTCAATATTTGTATTACTGGTTGAAAGCAAATAAAGAATATCTTCAAGATTTAGGCGTTGGGGCTACTTTTAAAGAAATTTCTAAGACAGTAATCGCTAATGTTGAAATTCCACTTCCACCAATAAACGAACAACGCCGAATTGCTTCTATTTTAGATAAAGCAGATGAGTTACGCCAAAAACGTCAGCAAGCGATTGAAAAGTTAGATCAGCTTTTACAAGCTACTTTTATTGATATGTTTGGTGATCCAGTTAGTAATCCTAAAGGTTTTAAGGTGGCTAAACTTGCTGAACAGGTAGATTTGATTCAAATCGGGCCATTCGGTACTCAGTTACACCAAGAAGATTAGATCTCCTGCGAAAGTAAAAAATTGTTTATACTGGCCCCATGAAATATGAAAATTTAACTAGATTTAATGATGGGGAATTTAAGCGACTCGTTGGAGTTCCTCGTCCATTATTCTTAAAAATGGTATCGGTGTTACAACACGCTGAACTTGCCAAGAAAAAATCTGGAAGGCCGCATTCTTTGTGTTTAGAGGATCAATTATTGTTAACTCTAAACTACTTACGCTGTTATAGGACTCAAATTGAATTATCCGCTGACTATAATCTCGCTGAAAGTAATGTGAATCGTACTATTCATAAAGTTGAAAATGCTCTGATTCAATCACGGATTTTTGCATTACCCAAAAGGAATCAAAAGTTTAGTGAAGGTGATTATGTGATCGTTGATGTCACTGAGTCACAGATTGAGCGTCCCAAAAAAACAAAGAAAATTCTATAGCGGTAAAAAGAAGAAACATACGCTAAAAACACAGGTTATTTTTAACCCAAGACTAAAGCAAATTGTAAGTATACAGGTCGAAAGTGGCAGAAAACATGATCTGACGATTGCGCGTAAGTATTTTAAGGAGATGATCATTTATCCTTGTATTATGGCAGATTTAGCCTATAAAGGATTTCATCAGATTAAGAGTAAGTTACTCATTCCAATCAAGAAACCTAAGAATTTATCATTACCCAAAATAGCAAAACAGATCAACCAAGAAATCAGTCGGCGTAGGATCACAATTGAACATATCAACGGCAAACTTAAACATTTTCGGATATTGACAGAACGCTATAGAAATAGACGGAAACGATTTGGTCTAAGAATGAATTTAATTGTTGGAATGGTGAATTGGATGCTCTTGAATTAACTTTCGCAAGAGATCTACTATATTGAAAATGGCATACCGTTAATCAATCCATCCCATATAAAAAATGGGAAAATAATACCTAATGACAAATTAACGGTAAGCAAATCGAAGCATGAGGAACTAACCCAGTATCACTTAAGATTAAATGATGTGCTGTTAGGTCGTCGTGGTGAAATGGGTAGATGTGCTGTAGTAACTGAAAAGGAAGTCGGTTGGCTATGTGGTACAGGTAGCCTGTTTATTCGGCCCAATAGAGAAAAAATCAATCCATTTTTTCTAGAGCTTTTATTATCTTCCGACTCTATAAAGAAATATCTTGAGAATGTGTCACAAGGTCAGACAATGGCTAACTTGAATAAATCTATTGTAGGTGCAATACCTTTAATTCTTCCAAGTATTGAGATTCAGAATAAATTTTTCATAATTTCTGAAAAAATTGATAAGATGAAATCTGAATTTAAAAATGCGAAAAATCGAGCAAATAATTTGTTTGAATCATTACAAAACCAAGCATTTAGCGGAAATTTATAAAATATTTTGAGGGTATAGACATGAGCAACTTTCAGTTTTTAGAGCCTGAGTTTAGCAAGCTAGCACTCACCGCAAAAGAAGCTGAAAAGCTTGTGTATATTTCCCCTCAAGCCGCTTTAATGTTTGCCCGAAACTCATTAGAAAATCTTGTTTTTTGGCTCTATCAATACGATAAAAAACTCACTCAACCCTATGACCCATCCCTGTATAGCCTGATCACCGATGTAAAGTTTAAAGAGATTATCCCGCCCTACATTTGGGACAAGATGGATAATATCCGCATGGTCGGCAACAGTGCGGTACATGGTAAAAAATTCAAACAACTGACCACTGAAGAAACCGTTAAACATATCAGCCATCTCTTTCTGATCTTTGTGTGGTTTGAACGTACTTATGGCTCACCATCAAAAAATCGCTCTCAGGCTGTCCTATTTAACCCTAAACTGATTCCTAACGCAGATAGCACTCAACCAGTCACAGCAAATAAAGAGCAGCTACAGCAAGAAGCCAAAGCCTTTGATAAAGAATTCGCTGAACAACACAAAGCGTTACGTGAACGGGAACAAAAGCTACTAGAGCTGTCTGCAAGTTTAGAAGAACGTGAGAAACTGCTCGCAAATATTGATGCTGAGCTGGCGCAGAAACGTCAGCAAGTCGAACAAGCCAAACTTGCCAACAGCAAAGTTCAAGACCATACCGACTATAAAGAAGATGAAACCCGTAAATTAAAAATTGATCTTTTGCTTGAAGAAGCAGGTTGGGAAATTGGCATTACTGCGCGAGAAGAAGTTCCAGTCACAGGAATGCCAAGCACTTCAGGTAAAGGTTCAGTCGATTATGTTCTGTATGATGCCAATGGCTTACCTTTGGCATTGGTAGAAGCGAAACGTACATCAGTTGATCCTGAAGTGGGTCAGCAACAGGCAAAACTGTATGCTGACTGTTTGGAGCAGCAAACTGGTCAACGCCCTGTCATTTTCTACACCAATGGTTATCGCACCCGTATCTGGAATGATGTACAAGGTGGGCCACCTCGTTTGGTGCATGGCTTCTATACTCAAGCTGAACTAAAACGCCTGATCGAAAGACGTAAAAACAACCCTGATCTTGGCAGCTTCCCAATCAACGCCAATATTGTCGAGCGTTACTATCAGACCCGTGCCATCAAAGCCATGCTTGCAGCATTTCAGCGTAAGGAACGCGCAGGCTTGCTCATCATGGCAACAGGTACAGGGAAAACCCGTACCGCGATTGCCTTGGTCGATGTGTTGATGAAAGCCAATGTGGTGCAGAAAGTTCTATTTCTCGCGGATCGTACTTCACTGGTGGTACAAGCCACCAATGCCTTCAAAGCCAACCTACCTGATTCTGCACCTGTCAATCTGGTCGAGAGCAAAACTCAGAATGGACGGGTTTATCTCTCTACCTATCAGACCATGATGGGCTTGATTGATGAAATGAATGCGGATGGTACACGCAAATACGGTACAGGCATGTTTGACCTGATTATTGTCGATGAAGCCCACCGTAGCGTGTATCAAAAGTTTGGTGAGATTTTCAAATACTTTGACAGTCTGCTTGTCGGTTTGACGGCTACGCCACGCGATGAAGTAGACCGTGATACCTATGCATTGTTTGGTTTGGAAAGTGGTGTCCCCACCGATTACTACGATTTAAACCAAGCGATTGCTGATGGTTATCTCGTACCACCGAAAGCCTATTCTGTACCGTTGAAGTTCATGCGTGAAGGCGTGAAATATGATGAGCTTTCAGAAGAAGAGAAACTGCATTGGGATGAACTGGATTGGGATGGCGGTGATGCCCCTGATGAAGTGAAAGCATCTAAGATTAACAAAGAGTTGTTCAATACAGGTACGGTAGACAAGATGCTACGACACTTGATGGAAAACGGCATCAAGGTTGAAGGTGGCGATATGTTGGGTAAAACTATCATCTTTGCAGTCAATCAGAACCATGCCAACTTCATTGCAGAACGCTTTGATAAAAACTATCCGCACTATGACGGCAAGTTTGCCCGTGTGATTACGCACTCGACCAAGTACGCTCAAAGCTTGATTGATAGCTTTAGTAAAAAAGATCTGGCTGACCCACAAATCGCCATTTCCGTAGATATGCTCGATACAGGGATCGATGTTCCAGCAGTAGTCAACCTTGTCTTCTTCAAAGCTGTACGTTCGAAAGTGAAGTTTACGCAGATGATTGGACGTGGTACACGGCTTTGCAAAGACCTGTTTGCCCCTGAAGTGGACAAGAAAGAATTCTATATTTTCGACTACTGTTCCAATTTTGAATACTTCAATGAAAATCCTGATGGTGCGCCTATTTCGACTACAGAACCATTGGGACAACGCCTATTCAAAGCTCGTTTGAATGTTTTGAGTTTGCTTAATTCACCCGATTATCAAACTGAAGAAATGAAAGCTGTACAGCAAGAAATGCGTCAGAGCTTGCAGACTGAAGTGAAGTCGATGAATAAAGACAACTTCATTGTTAAATCTGAAATTGAGCATGTTGAATACTTTAAAAGTGATACTGCCTGGGACAATTTGGATGACCTTGCAATTGGTACATTACGAGAACACATTTCAAAACTTCCGAACGAACTAGAGTCTGAACCACTAGAAGCCAAGCTGTTTGACATGCTTTGCTATAACATTGAACTTGCTGTGCTGGAAAAAAATACCAAGACAATTCAGGTTTATGCCAATAAAGTCATCGAAATCGCTTCTAAGTTGGAAACTAAAGAAAATATTCCTGTGGTAGCGGCACAGATTAACCTGATTCAAGAAATACAAACTGAAGCCTATTGGGAAGGCATCACTGTTCCAATGCTGGAGTCGATGCGTAAACGCATTCGGGGATTGGTGAAGCTGATTGAGAAATCTACCTCAACGATTGTGTACTCGATGCTTGATGATGAAATTGGTGAAGCAACAGAAGTGGATATTCCCGTGGTTTCCAGTGGTGTAAACATTGCTCAATACCGTAAACGAGTTGAAAGCTTCATCAAATCAAATGAAGATCACATCACCATTGCCAAATTGAAGCGTGGCTTAGCTCTTACCCCAACTGACCTGAACGAACTAGAACGATTTGTGTTTGACGCTCAGGAAGTTGAGAGTAAAGAAAAATTTGAGGAATGCTTTGGTACAGATAAGCCATTACCTCTCTTTATTCGTTCACTTGTCGGTTTAGATCGTCAAGCGGTGCAACAAGCCTTCTCTAAATATCTGCAAGGCTCAACTTACAATGAAAAGCAGATTCGTTTTATCGAAATGGTGATTGAACATTTGACCATTCGGGGAACATTAGAAGCCTCGCAGCTTTATGAACCACCATTCAATCAAATCCATTATGAAGGGATTGATGGTGTATTCGGTGATGCAGATACTGACAACATATTTGGGGTTGTTGAAGCGTTTAATGAAAGTGCGGTGGCTTAAAAATTAAAATGTATGAAGGTGATATATGACTCCGATAATTAAGAAATACTATGATTCATCTGAATGCATTTGGATTGAAGAAAAGAATGAGGATGGAACCGACAATGAAAATTTTGAAACTAATATAAAAGTCAAATTAAAATCTGCACTACAGATGCCAAATATCATGGTATTGGCAGGTAGTGGAACCTCGTTAGGTGATATTGTTAAAGGCCCAAAAATGTGGGATTTATGGATATCATGTACGACTGGTGATATGAAATTAATTTCTGAAGATTGTTTTAGTGAATGCAAATATGATCATAAAGATGATAACAATAAAAATATAGAGCTATGTCTATCTCATTGTGAAGCTTATTCTCAAGTGGGAGAAACCATAGAAAAAACTGAACTATTCATAAAAAAATGTAAGGAATTAATTTTAGATAAATGTCGGTTTCTCACTGATAAAGACGCACAACTAGTTGGTCATAAAGAATTTATTAGAAAACTGGCTAGAAGAAAGTCAAAAGATCCTAGAGTTAAGATTTTTACTACTAATTATGATACATGTTTTGAAGATGCTGCTGGATTATTAGGTATTACCGTAATAGATGGTTTTTCCTTTTCAATGCCCCGTATTTATGATGCTAAATTTTTTGATATGGATATTGTCCGTAGAAATACAACTACTTCATCAACAAATATTCATTATTTAGAAGGAGTGTATCAACTTTATAAACTTCATGGCTCTACAAATTGGAGTCGTGATAAAACTAGTTCTTATACTATTAAGCAGGCAGAAAATGTAAATGCTGAAGATAGCTGCATGATTTTTCCTGCAAAAGGGAAGTATCAGCAATCATACATACAACCGCATCTTGAATTAATTGCCCGCTTTTCACAAAGTTTAAGAGAACCAAATACATGTTTAATTATTGCTGGCTTTGGATTTAATGATGATCATCTATCTGAGCCAATTTTATCAGCAATTCTGTCAAATCCACATTTAAAAGTAATCATTGTTTCTCCTAGTATTGAAAATGACTTCTTAGAAGTTCCTCCTAAAACCTCTAAGTATTGGAAGATATTTAAAAAAATTGCAGATAACAGAAAGAATGATGAGATTGTTTTTATTAACTGTGATTTTCAGCAATTTTCCAGTCTTATTCCTGACCTAACAGCATTGTCTCCTGCAGAAAATCTTCATGAAAATATAAAGAAGTTATTTGGAGATACACATGCATAACGGTGTAATCAAACCAGAACTACTTTTTGGAAAAGTAAATGCTGTTACTGCTAGTTCTGTCAACTTTGGATATATCAATTTACATCATCAAGCAACTTACTTTCATGGTAAACGTTATGGAAAGGGTGAAGTTGGTGAGTTCATATTAATTGAAAGTCAGGTAAATTTAATTCTTGGTCGTATTGTAGAAATTAAAAAAGATGATTTAGATCAATCTAACTTAGATATTGCAGGTAGAATCCAACTTCTTGGTACCATCCAGATGGATAATCTACATGTAACTGCTGGCGTTGAATACTATCCAAACATTAATGATTTAATTTATTCAGCTCCACATGAACTTATCGCTCAACTACCTAAACGCATGAATAAAGGAATACCTAAAGTTGAGTTAAACATAGGTTTTATTGATGTAGATCAAGGGTGTGATATTACTGTTACACCAGAAAAGCTATTTGGACGACATTTGGGAATTTTAGGTTCTACTGGGGGAGGTAAAAGTTATACGACAGCAAAAATTTTAGAGGAATGCAGAAAATTTGGCTCGAAAATAATTATTCTTGATCCAACAGGTGAATATAAAGACTTCTTAGGAGAAGATATTGAAAATATTCATCTAGCTAATCCTATTAATCCAGCAATTGGTTCTTCAGCAGTTAGTTTGCCAGCAGAATGTTTCCAAGAAACCGACTTTATTGCTCTATTTGAACCGTCTGGAAAAGTACAAGGGCCAAAATTTAGAGATGCTATAAGAAGTCTAAGGCTTGTTCATATTTTAAAGGAGCAAAACTTACATTTAGATAAAATTGAACACGGTATTTTCTGGAAAATTAGAAGAACTGAGCAATCATGGAAAGATTGTATTAAATCTATAGGAGGTACAAAACTCTTAGAGCATCCATCAACACCATTTAATCCTTTAAAGCTGAGTAAACAAATCCGTGAGGAATGTATATGGCCACCGAAAACGGATGGTATATGGGGAGAAGATCAGCAAAGTTTTAGTTATTGTCTTGCATTAATATCAAGGATTCATGGAATAACAACCTCAAATACTTTTAAATTTGTTTTTCAGCCGGAAGATTTACCAACACTTATACAAAAATTTGATGATTTTTATGAATCTGATAAAAAAATATTAAGAATTGACCTTAGTGATGTAGGTTTTGAATTTAAGGCAAGAGAAATAGTGGCAAATGTAATTGGACGGCATTTATTGAATAAGGCACGAGCTAGAAAGTTCTCAAATAAGCCATTAGTTGTTTTTCTTGATGAGGCACATAACTTTCTCGGAAAGGCTATTGGCAATGAAGATACTATAGCCCAATTAGATTCATTTGAATTGATCGCTAAAGAAGGGCGTAAATTTGGTTTAAATATTTGCCTAGCAACACAAAGACCAAGAGACATCACAGAGGGCGTTTTAAGTCAGCTCGGAACTTTGATTGTTCATAGACTTACAAATGATCGCGATAGAGAAATTATTGAACGTGCTTGCGGTGAAATTGATAAAGCAGCATCAGATTTTTTACCAAGTTTACAACCTGGAGAAGCAGTTCTTATTGGAAATGATTTTCCAATTCCCCTAACTATTAATATTCACAAGCCTGAAGTAAAACCAAACTCATCAGGTGCAGATTTTCAAAATAAGTGGTTGTAACCTCTATTATGTGATTGAAGGTGTTGAAGCAATAGCCTATTTTTATAATTTATATATTAGACCTCTTGCGAAAGTAAAAACCACCTCAATATAAATTTCATGAGATATCAGAAATTAAATCGTTTTTCAGATTCTGAATTCAAACGCTTGGTTGGCGTACCTCGACATGTTTTTACTGAAATGGTAGAGGTTTTAGAAAAAGCAGAATCACTCAAAAAGAAATCAGGTCGTCCTCATACTTTAGATATAGAGGATCAGTTGTTATTAACTCTCAATTACTTACGGAACTACAGCACTCAACTGGAATTAGCGGCAAATTACCATATCGCTGAAAGTAATGTGAATCGAACCATTAAAAAGGTTGAAGATGCATTGATGAAATCAAGACGTTTTACTCTGCCAAAACGAAGCATTACCACGGCAGACGAACACTTTAACTGGGTAATTATTGATGCGACAGAATGTTCAATAGAACGTCCGAAAAAAAAATCAGAGTAAATTCTACAGTGGTAAAAAGAAGAAATATACGCTAAAAGTACAAGTGATCTATCATCCGAACAGCAAACAAATCATAGGGCTAGATATATCGAATGGCAGTCAGCATGACATTAAATTGGCAAGAAAAACGGTTAAGAAATTCAAACATTGTGAATATGTTATGACTGATCTAGGGTACTACGGATTAGAGCAAGATGGCTTTAAATTATTGATGCCAATAAAGAAAAAGAAGAATTTACCCTTATTTGATGTTGAGAAAAAGTACAATAAAATGATTGAAAAAATACGAGTTGTGATCGAACACATTAATAGTCAATTGAAAACATTTAGAATATTAAGTGAACGCTATCGAAATAGACGGAAAAGATTCGGCTTACGCATTAACTTAATTGCTGCACTCGTAAACCGGATAAACTTGCAATAATGACTTTCGCAGGAGATCTATTATTAACTAGTAATTTTCATTTGAAATTATTCTTATCGAAGTAAAAAAGCTCTCTCTAAGGGATCTTTTTTTTATACATCTTATACAGATTACTTTACTAGTATATTGGGGTACGTAAAGAGCATGTCTAAAAAAAAATCTACATCGTCAGAAAAATCTAAAACTCGATTAGATCTTAATAAAATTCTGACTATAACTTTAAGACCAATAGCTAATATTGATACGAATATAGGTAGAATTTTTTTATATCCTTTAACAATTGGTGCTATTGAAAAGTATACAAGTAGTCTAGAAGACTCCACTATAGAGCGAATTCGTAAATTTCTCTCCACAATTTCTAGCCTATCTGCTGATAGAATGGAATCAAAGCTAAGCCTTGATCAGATGGCACAATTATCTGACGATGAAATAGAGCTAATTTCTGAAGTTTATGCTTTGTCAGGTCAATTTAAGCAATTAGAAGAAAGTGAAGACAATAAACTTGTGGTTGTTCGTAATAAAAATGAGAACAATAGTGAGTTTTTGGATAGATTGCTTAAGGCTGAGGTGGATAAGACTAAAAAACAAGCTAAGCTAATTCATGAAAAAGTATTTTCATCAACTGAAGGGATTTTTGATCGAGTTCGTAAAAGTAGTTCTGAGTTAGGACAATCATGGCAACAGTTTGACCAACTAAACAAAGCAGCTTTTCAGAAGCCTCCAGAGTTTAGTCTAAAACCTCTTATAGATAATCGATTCGCTGAACATACTAAAATATTAGCTAAGGAACGTGCTCAAGATCGAGAAATGGCTCATCTGACAGGACAAATGACAGCACAGTCGGCAAAAACGCTTCAGGAGCTTGCAGAGGCTGCAGCTACAATGTTGGAAAGACTAGATCAGAGAGATAAAGAAGCAAAACATACTACGAAGATACAATTATGGTTTGCAGTTGGTTCATTAATTATTTCAACTCTAATTGCAGGAGCATCTGTGTATCAAGATTATCGAAACAATAAGTCTGGTGATCAATGGCAAGCTACAGTTTTAGATGAGTTTCATCAACTGAATTCACAAGAAAAATATAAGGATAGAGAAATACAGGTTGTCAGGGAAGAAAATCAAAAGTTAGAAAATCGTGTTAAATTTCTGGAATCACAGTTGAAAGAAGAAAAAAAGATTCACCACTTTATTACTAGTAGCAAATAATATAAAAAGATCCTATATAGAGATATTTTTTATAGGACTTACGCATTGACGGATTCAAAAAAGTATTAAAATACTTTATAAAGTATCTGTGATCAGACGAATTAAACATGCTTCTACAGCAACTTGTACATTACCCATTTATATGGGCTTTCTCATGACAGAACCGAACTCTATTAGCTGCACACAACTTGCCGAGACTTATAATATCTCGCATGATAGTGTAAATCGCTTTCTAGAACGTGAAGACTACACACCTCACGACCTATATCAAGAATCAATTCAACATATTGATAATAATAAACTTATAGTCAGTATTGATGATACTGTTTTAGATAAACCATATAGTCAACATATGGACTTGGTTAGCTATTTTTGGTCAGGCAAACACCACCGATCCGTCAAGGGTATTAATCTCATTACCTTGTATGCGACAGATCAAAATGGTCAAAATATTCCAATTAATTTCCGAATTTATGACAAATCTGAAAGTAAAACCAAGAATGATTACTTTATGGATATGTTAAGTGAAGTACTCAGTTGGGGTGCAAAGATTCAATTTATTACAGGTGATAGTTGGTATTCATCGACTGGAAATCTAAAAACCATAAGAAAATATGGTATTCGATTTATGTTTGGTATCGACTGTAACCGTAAGGTTTCCCCAGAAAAAGGACAATGGTTTCAACTGCGTTTATTGCCAGATTTCCATCAGGGTCAAGTGGTCTGGCTCAAAGATTTTGGCTTTGTACAATTATTTAAGACTCAGTTAAAAGAACAGCAGAGGTTTTATATTGTGCATCAAGATGAAGATGATTTATTGTCCTTTGAGGGTTTTCATGAATTACATTCAAGTCATTGGAAAATAGAGCAATATCACCGGGTGATTAAACAGGTTTGTCATATTGAAAAGTTTCAAGTAAGACGATCTAAACTGATTTTGAATCATATTTTTTCAGCCTTGATGGCCTACGTTGAGATACAAAAGAACCAGTTTGAGCGGATCTTTGAAAATGTATATCGTTGGCAGAAGAAATTATTTAGACCAGTTATCAAAAACTTCATTGATGACTTTATTCTCGATAAAAATCATCTGCTACCACAGAGAATCTATAAATAATAGTGCGTAAGTCCTATTTTATTAACTAATACATTTTTGTATATTCTTATTCAAATAGACACTTAATGGTAAATTATATTGGACACTCTGAATTACTACAAAAATATCCTAGAATTAAGTAAGCGTCCGCTGAACCCCACTTTTTCTAACTCATTAATACCGCGATAGTGTCCACTTAAATTTAAGTGGACACCTATTTATGGATTTAAAGACAGTTATAGACAGTGCACCAACGCTAAAAAAGCCCCGTCGAACCTTCACAGCTGAATTTAAACATCAACTTATTCAGCATGCCAGCAGCCAGATACATCAGTGGCCAAGGTAGCAATGCAACATCAGATCAATGCCAATCTGCTACATAAATGGATTCGTCAGTCCAGATCAATGCCCCCTGCATTAAAAACCCCATCCATTCCACAGACTGACTTTCTTCCGGTCATTCTTCACCCGACTCCAGTCAAACAAGAAGCACCTCTACCACTTGTGCCAGAGAAGAAAGCTGTCGCTCATATCAGGATTCCATTACATGAGGCACCAAGTTCCGCAAGGGATCAGATGATCGAGATCGACTGGCCGGTGGAGTCAGTAACTGAATTACTGTTGCTGATCCAGGGTTTGACTCAATGATTCGTATTGATGAGATCTGGTTGTCTACCCAGCCGATGGACATGCGTGCAGGGATGGATACAGCCATGGCTCAGGTGCTGAGAGCCTTTGGCTACATCAAACCGCATTGCGCTTACCTGTTCTGTAATAAGCGTGGCCATCGTATGAAAGTGCTGGTGCATGATGGACTGGGTATCTGGCTGTGTGCCCGGCGGCTGGAACAGGGGAAATTCCACTGGGCTAAAGTTCACCAGGGTGAAAGTATGGCGATCAGCCCGGAGCAGTTACAGGCACTGATCCAGGGTTTGCCCTGGCAAAGAATCGGACTGCAGCAAGTGGTAACAATGCTCTAAACCAGGCTCATCCATTCTGCTATTCTCCAAACGTTCTATTTCCTCTGCATCATGACCTCAGGCATACTGCGGTCATGAATACGCTGCCTGATTTAAGCCAACTGACCCATGAACAACTGCTGGAATTTACCAGACAGTTGGCGATGCAGCATCAGTCTCTGGCACAATCTAAACAACAACTGGAACAATCAAATCAGCAATTAGATGCCAGAGTTCAACATCTTGAAGTCACCAATCAGCAATTAGATTCTAAAGTTCAACATCTTTCTATTCTCAATCAAAAATACGAGCATGAGCTTGCACTATTTAAACAGCATAAATTCGGCAGTAAAAACGAACATCTAACCGTAAAACAAATCCATCTCTGGGATGAAGCGGTTGAAGAAGATATTGCAGCGGTTGATCTGGAACTGGAACGACTGAATGCAGATAAAACCAATGCAGCTGCACAGAAAGCCCCAGTCAACAAACCTAAACGTCGGCTGTTGCCAGATCATCTACACACCCTCCGTATTGAGCATGAACCTGCATCAACCCAATGCAGTTGTGGCTGTACCTTGCGTCGTATCGGTGAAGATGTCAGTGAAAAACTGAATTTCAGACCGGCACAGTTCTATAAGGAACAGCATGTGCGTGGTAAATGGGTCTGTGATCAGTGTGACACTCTGACTCAGCAAGCGATGCCAGCCTATGTGATTGATAAAGGCATTGCTTCACCTGAATTGCTTAGCCATGTGCTGGTGTCAAAGTATGCCGATCATTTGCCTTTGTACCGTCAACGTCAAATCTTTCTACGCGCAGGTGTTGATCTGTCTAGATCAACGTTATCTGACTGGATTGGCCGCTGTGGGGTGGAACTGGAACCTCTGGCCAATGCCTTAAAACAGGTGGTACTGCAACAGCAGGTGATCCATGCAGATGAAACACCGGTGACGGTCATGCAGATGGGTGAAAATGAGAAAAAGCCCAAAAAAGGTTATGTCTGGGCCTATGCCAGCACACAGTACAATCCAGTTCAGGCAGTGATCTATGACTTTCAAGATAGCCGTTCTGGCCAGCATGCTGAAGACTTCCTGAAAGGCTGGCAGGGTCATTTGGTCTGTGATGATTACAGTGGTTATAAAGCACGCTTTAGATCAGGTCAGGTCATTGAGGTGGGCTGCATGGCACATGCACGTCGTAAATTCCATGAACTACATGTGACCAAGAAAAGTCAGGTCGCTGAACAGGCATTAGTGCTGATTCAGAAATTATATGCGATAGAAGCAGAATTAAGAAAAAAGACGGATGGTACAGCGGAAGACCGCTGCGAATACCGACAACAGCATAGTCAACCGGTCATGCAACAACTATATGAATGGCTCAACCAACATCAGCTGACGGTGCCATCGAGTTCTCCAACCGCCCGGGCGATCAATTACAGCCTAAAACGTTGGACTGCTTTAAGCCGCTATCTGGATGATGGCAATCTACCCATTGACAATAATTGGATAGAGAACCAAATGCGTCCCTGGGCCTTGGGGCGTAAGAACTGGCTATTTGCAGGTTCGCTGCGCAGTGGTCAACGAGCTGCCAATATCATGACTTTAATCCAGTCAGCAAAGCTGAATGGCTTGGATCCGTATGCCTATTTAAGTGATGTGCTGAAAAGGTTGCCAACACATAAAGTGCCCCAAATAGAAGAATTACTACCTCACCGCTGGAAACCTGAACCCCGTTAAAACTTGGCGATGGCGTTCAGCGGATGCTTACAGAGGAAGTGCTAATTTAATCATTTATTAGATAAAGTTAAATTAACTTTTTATGTAATTGGGCATGAAATTTGCAAATATGAATAAACGTTAGATGTATGTGAGATCTTATTTGTATTTTATCCCCAAGAGGTCTTCGAGACTTTAAAATTGTGATTAAGATCTAGCAATATAAAATGAAGAGGTTGTTATGATTTCAAATGTTTTAATTTTAAAAAACCACTAGTGTAAAATGGTTTGATGTGAGGGGTATGTATTTTTATAAAGTTGAGTTTTTTGAATTTTAACGTGTTAAATATATTTTAATTTTTTTGTTTTTTATAGTGCTAATTATTTGAAAGTGTAAATTATTAACTTGAGGGTGGTTTGGTTGTAATTATGGGTTCGGATAAGTTGGTGGTTTAAATTGTTTAATTTTATTGAAATAAAGACCCAATATGGCTGAATAATATATTGGTTATATTGAAATGTTTAAAGTATCGAGTTGTTAGTTAAATTAATTATCTACTACTTTTAGAAGAATTCTTTAGAGGTGTTAAATGAGTCAAGGTTTGGATGAAATAGAGGTACGTCTTACTATAGAAGAAGACTGGGAAATTCTTAAAACAGTTCGTTTGGAGTCACTTCTAGATAGTCCCGATGTTTTTTCTGCCACTTATGCCATTGTTGAGAAATATAGTGAATCTGAATGGCGTGATAGGGCTGCGCATAAAACTAAATATCAATATATTTTAGCAATCAAAGATGCCCAAGCTATTGGGATTGTTGGCGGGATACAAAATTCAGCTCATGATTTTAACTTAGTGGCGATGTGGGTAAATCCTAAATTTCGTGGAAAGGGAATTGCAGATATTTTGATCTCTACTATTAAGGAGCTAGCGATTTCTAAAGGGCACAATAGGATTGTATTAAGTGTATCACCTGGAAACTCTAGAGCTGTTGATGTTTATTCTAGACATGGTTTTGTTTTTATATCTGAGTGGGAGGTTTTACCACTTAGTTCTGGTGAAAAAAATCAAAAAATGGAATGTTCCGCATTATTTTAATTTGCATTAGGAACTGGTCAAAAATCAAAATGTGCCAGATTATATTCTACTATTTAAGTTGACAAAAATAACTAATGATGCGAAAAGGTTTTTTTAGTTAACAGATGTTCACACATGCCTAGAATTGTTTCTGTACCACTTAGTTTAGAACAGCGAGAACGACTCATTTTTCTGGTCAAGCATGCAAAACATTGGCGTGAAAGGCAACGTGCCCAAACTATTCTCTGGCTTTCCGAAGGTAAAAGCGTTGCGGAAGTTGCCACTCTACAAGAACGTATCCCAGAAACCATAAGGCTACAACGCCGACGTTGGGAATTGTATGAGTTTGAATCGATTAAAGAAGGTCATCGCTCAGGTCGACCCAATACATTGATCTCAGACTATCAGGCGAAAATCCTAGATTGGGTCAATACAAGTCCACTCAATGCAGAACAAATCCGAGTCAAACTACATGAAGAATACGAAGTGTCCGTGTCTGTTGAAACCATTCGTAAGTTTTTACGGGATTCAGGTATGGTCTTCAAGCGTACCCGTCATAGCTTGAAAAAAAAGAGATCCGATTGCATTTGAACAAGCAACACAGCAGATTGAAGAATTACGAGAGCAAGCGGCACGTGGTGAAATTATATTAGGTTATGTTGATGAAACAGGATTTTCATCTACACCTGATAACCGCTATGCGTGGACAAAGATAGGTGATGTTCATGCGGTTGATGCAATAAGATTAAAACGAGTTAATGTCATGGGGTGTTTGCTTTCAACGGGGAAACTGGTGACTAGTTGTTTACAAGAGTCAGTGACAAGCACTTGGTTTTATGCCTATTTAACTGGAATAGCTCAACAAGTAAAACAGACGTATAACCTTCCATTGGTTCTTATTGTTGATAATGCCTCGATTCATAGAAGTAAAAAGATGGCTGATTACAGAGAGCTACTTAAAACTAACTTTTCGACGAATCTGTATTTTATTCCAGCTTATAGCCCTGAGTTAAATCGAATCGAGATGGTATGGAAGCAGATGAAATATTATTGGCGAGATTTTCAAGTCATGACAGCTGACAAAATAGAGCAATGGGTGGAGAAAGTATCAAACCAATTCGGAAAAGAATACATGTTTACTTTTTAATGACAACTTAGTAGGTGAATATGTTGAGTACTATTAAATTAATTTTGGAAGTATAATTAATGAAGTCATTAATTAAAAATTCAACTAACTTTTTTCCTCTTTCATTTGAACAAGAGCAATTTCTGTCCAAGGAGGAGGTCAAATGTGTTAATGAATTTAATAATATATCTGCGATGACTCGACTAATTGGGCAAGTTCAAATACCAGAGATGCTAGCTGCCTTGAATGAAATTGTGCGTCGTCATGAGATATTTCGTACCACATTTAATATATCTGACCAGTTTTTAGTACAAACCATTGCAGCACAATTTGAAATAGAATTACCTGTTGTTGATTTCATGGAATTTTCATTGGATGAGAGAGATGTACAAGTTCAACAGTACATTAAGAATGAAGTTCATAGTCAATTTAATCTATCCTCAGGTCCACTGTTCCGTGTATTTTTACTAAAGTTGGCATCAGAAGAATATATATTATTGTTTATAGTGCATCATATTATTTTTGATATTTCTTCTTTTGAAGTCTTAAATAAAGAATTGAGTACATTATATACAGCGTATGTTCAAAATATTCCTTCACCTTTATCTGAGTTGAGTATTCAATATGCCGACTATGCTCAATGGCAGCATCAACATTTAAATGAGATGGAATTAAAGCGGCAAAGTGCTTATTGGAGTAAAAATCTAGAAGGATGTTCTGCACTACTAAATTTACCATTAGATAGACAGCGACCAGCAATCCAATGTTTTAATGGGGCTAGTTATAGATTTGATATACATGAAACCATTGTAACAAGCTTAAAGGAGACATGTAAGCAATGTGATGGAACTTTGCTTATGCTATTACAGAATTAAGTACTAATAGTTCAATATTTTCACTCTAGATTTGGTCTATTATCAGAGAACGTAATCTTCCCATAAATAACCGAAGTTAAAAGTTGAGATTAAGTATTCATTCGAGGGAGCCTCCCTATATTTACTTACTTAGTTAATTCGTTTCCTCGGTCTTCTTCTAAATCAATATTTTGGAATATTGAGCTCCCTAGTTTATCTTTTTAGAAATATGAAATGAATCGAATTGCATTTTCTTAATCCTTGGTTAGACTGAACTTACTATAAGTTTAGTATCCATACTAAGAATGATGAATCACCTTCCTAAAGTCATTGTTTTTGATGCTTTCGGTACACTTGTAAAAATTGGTACAAGCCGATCTCCATATCGCAAGTTAATGAAGTGGCTAAAAGATAATGGTAGAAAACCAAGCACCAAAGATGCAAGTGTTATTATGTCTAATCCTGTTGATATTGCACAATTAGCTATGCTCTTTGGAGAAAATATTCCCCCTCAACTTTTGCACGAAATAAATGATGATCTCCTATTTGAGTTAAGTACAATTGAACTTTATAAAGATACGACATCCACATTACAAATATTAAAAGAGCATGGATTTAAAATTGCACTATGTTCTAATTTAGCCATGCCTTACGGAGAGCAACTTAAAAAGCTGCTTCCAAATGTATTTGATGCGCTTTTTTTAAGTTATGAAATTGGGGCTATAAAACCTGAAGATAATATCTATGAAGTTATTAAAAGCCATTTCAGCTGTGAAATGTCAGAAATACTATTTATTGGAGATCACCCAATTCTAGATGTTGAAAAACCCATTTCTTTAGGAATGGATGCACGTTTAATTCAACGTCATAAGAAGCAACTGCTGACGAATGTAATAGGCGATCTAATTTTAAGGTAGTGAAATCCGTCAAACGGCACATAGCTTGTCATTAGTATGATAATCAATTCAGTATCTTAGTTCTTCTAACGAATAATAATGACATCATACTGCGACTCAACCGATGTCATTATGAGTGTAAGACGACTCAACCTGTGTCAATTTTCGATAAATGATTTTTTTAGACTTAAAATCTTTAACGAGATCTTTCATATAACAACTTTAGGTTGAACAAAATATCAATTGTATTAACATATGGATATTCGTATATACGAAATAGCATATAAATGAGTGTTAAAAATGGATCAAACAGATTTCTTTAAATGCCTTTCTGATCCAACTCGCTTGGATATCTTAAAGCTTGTTATGGCTAAGCAGAATATCTGTGTATGTGAACTTACTGAACGTTTGCAGCTTAGTCAGCCTAAGATTTCCAGACACCTAGCATTACTTAGAAACCTTTCGATTTTGCTAGATCAGCGACAAGGACAATGGGTCTATTACCGTCTGAACCCAAATCTTCCTGAATGGGCTAAAGCTGTACTAAATATCATCTCGAATCAGAACGAAGACATGATCAACAGCACCTCTACTGATACTTCTATCTCTATTCATTGTGATTAATAACTATGAAATTCCTTTTCTTATGTACAGGCAATAGTTGCCGTAGCATCCTCTCAGAAGTGTTATTTAACAGTCGTGCTCCTGAAGGATGGAAAGCTTATAGTGCGGGTAGTAAACCTACAGGCAGAGTTCACCCCTTAACGATTAAGACTCTAAAAAACTTAGGGCTATCTACAGAAGGCTTATCAAGCAAAACAATGGATGACTGTGAACAGTATCAACCGGATGTTGTGATTACAGTATGTGATTCGGCTGCTCAAGAGTCATGTCCCCTATATTTGAATGATGCAATTAAAGCGCATTGGGGATTAGCCGACCCATCACATTTAGACCTTCCTGAAGAAGAAAAACTTCAAGCATTCTTAAGGACTGTTGATCACATTAATAGACGCTTAGACGCTTTATTTGCACTTGATGTAAATAGCCTTTCTCGTTCTGAACTAATCAATGAAATCAATAAGATTTCTAATATCGAGTAAGCCATGTCTAACTCAAGACTTTCATTTCTAGACCGAAACCTGACCCTATGGATTTTTATTGCCATGGCATTAGGGGTAGGCATTGGTGTGTTCTTTCCTCAAGCCTCTGTTGCACTGGATAGGTTAAGCGTGGATTCAGTGAATATTCCTATCGCAATAGGACTAATTCTGATGATGTATCCACCACTCGCTAAAGTCGATTATGCAACTTTGCCAAAAGTGTTCGAGGATAAACGCACTCTGACTTTATCCCTTGTTCAGAACTGGCTGATAGCTCCATGTCTGATGTTTATCCTGGCAATAATTTTTCTGCATTCCTATCCTGAATATATGACAGGCTTAATCTTGATTGGATTAGCTCGATGCATTGCTATGGTGTTGGTATGGAATGGATTAGCCTGTGGCGATAATCAGTACGTAGCAGCATTGGTGGCTTTTAACAGTATTTTCCAAATTTTATTTTTTAGTACCTATGCTTGGCTTTTCCTGACCTTCTTACCGCCTTATTTTGGTGTGGAAGCACAGGTTATTGATGTGAGCTTTTGGACAATTACTCATGCTGTCCTCGTTTATCTCGGCATACCATTCCTACTTGGTTTCTTAACCCGAATGATTTTAGTGAAGCAAAAAGGGTTGCTATGGTATCAAACTAAGTTTATTCCCAAGATCAGTCCACTTAGTCTGATTGCGCTCTTATTTACGATTGTAGCCATGTTTAGCCTTAAAGGTGGTGAAGTAGTCAATCTACCTCTAGACGTGCTTAGAATTGCAATTCCTTTAACCATTTACTTTATTGTGATGTTCTTTATTAGCTTCTTCATGAGCAAGTGGATGGGCAATGACTATCCTAAAACTACCGCTATCTCCTTTACTGCCGCAGGAAACAATTTTGAATTGGCGCTTGCTGTCGCTATTGCCACTTTTGGCCTAGCTTCGCCTGTTGCTTTCACAACAGTCATTGGGCCATTAGTAGAAGTTCCTGTATTGATCACTTTAGTTACGGTGTCTTTATGGCTGAGAAAAAAAGTTTTTAAAGAGGTATGAATCTGATGAATTTACCGAATATTGATTTAAGTCTTTTAGAAAAGCCTACTTTAGAAAAGGTTCAAGCCAAAGAGCTAGATCATCCACCAAGAATACTGCTTCTGTATGGTTCAAACCGTGATAGATCATATAGCCGTTTAGCTGTTCAAGAAGCTGGCCGAATCCTAGAGTATTTCGATGCCGAAGTTAAAATTTTCCATCCTAAAGGTTTACCTCTCCCTGAAGATGGTGATATGGAACATCCTAAAGTGAAAGAGCTTCATGAACTCTTAGCATGGTCAGAAGGTATGGTGTGGTGCTCTCCTGAGCGTCATGGCTCAATGAGTTCCATCTTGAAAGCTCAAATTGACTGGATTCCACTTGCAGCAGGTGCAATACGTGCAACTCAAGGTAAAACCTTAGCTGTAATGCAAGTGTGTGGTGGCTCTCAATCTTTTAATGCAGTGAATCAATTGCGTATTCTAGGACGCTGGATGCGGATGATCACGATTCCAAATCAGTCCTCAGTACCCAAAGCATTCATGGAGTTTGAAGAGGATGGTCGTATGAAGCCTTCTTCTTACTACAACCGTATTGTCGATGTAATGGAAGAGTTATACAAGTTTACCCTCTTAACGAGAGGACAGGCTTCATACCTCACTGACCGCTACTCTGAACGGGTAGAAAGTGCTGAAGAATTATCTAAGCGTGTAAATCAGCGTAGTTTATAAGTATCTAGTTTATAAAGTATCTAGCTTATAAAAAACCGCCATTAATAATGGCGGTTTTTTTATGACAAACTATGAGTCGCATGACGTTAATCTTGAAGGTGAATCTATGTATAAAAAGAGAGGTAAAGCAGTAGAGTAATATTTAGTTTTTGTCCAAGTAAAGGGACACCTTAATTTATCAAAGAATTTATTAAAGTGTCCAACTTGAATAACAATGGATGTTCAATTAAATGTTGATTTTGCAAACTTTAATAAGCTTTGCTATTTCATTTCATCTAACATTTCTTGAACTGTTTTTTGAGGTGAGACAAGTAATTCATGAACAGTCCTTTGATGTGCTGAATATACTAGTCTTGCCATATCGATGTAGTATTTGTAGGTGGTTTCTAAATCCTCATGTCCCATCTGATTCTTTAATGCTTCAGCAAAAGCTGCATAAAGAACCTCTGAGGAACTATCGAGAAGCTTTTCCTTAAAAAACTCAAGTGCAAACATAGTGGGCCACCAATGCCTAGCTTCATAAAATGTAATTTTTTCTCTAAAGTCTGGATAAAATTTCATTGCTCTTAATTTGGCATCATTTGAGCGTTTGGAAATCATTGTTGGCGTTATAGGTTTCCCCACTTTATTTAAAAACAAGATTGATGGTGGGCACTCAATTCCATATTTTTCTCGATATAATTTTCTTCTTTCATTGTAAAAAGGCTTGATATAAGTTTTATCTAATTCTTTAAGATCTTTGATATTAATTCTAACAGTTCGAAGCTTTTTCCCTTTGCCTATTACTTCGAACCCGATGGTGGGATTATCTTTATCCATCTCAGAATATGGCATTATATGTTTATTCTCTCCATTTCCAAGGTATGGGAATTGGACAAGTTCTATAGGACGCATACCAGTGCCAAGAGACAGCTTAAACAAGGCAGAGTAGGCGGGATCAGTATAAGCATTAATCAAAGCCTTAATCTCTTGATTTGTAATAAGAGACTTTGAAGAGCTCTGTCGTCTTTCTTTATCTAGAACTTTTATATTTTTCGCATCTATAACCTGTTTAGCTGTTTGTTGAATATAATTAAGCATTCTTTGATTTTTGAAATTAGCAATCCAATTCTTATGCTCTATAGATACATTAGTGATGTATCCAGAATTATGTAACCATTTGAAATAATTTAAAATAATTTTTGCATCTTCAAAAATCGTCTTTGAAGTCGGTTTATTAGACTGTTTTTGTACTCTTTTTATTTGACGATAAATTTGCCATTTTCTGATGTCACGGTTATCAGTAAGAACATGATATTTGCTGATCTCAATATCCCGGAACTTTTCATCTGTAGATAAATATGAATAAAATTGAGCTAAGATATTTGCATACCGCTTGGATGTGTTAATTGCTCTATTTGTTTCGTAGTATAGAAATAAATTAGGATGGCTAAGTAATATTTCTTTATCACCAGGAAGTATAGCTTTTAAGACAAAATGCTGACTATCATTAAGTGTATCGACGCTTTTATATTCGATCAGTATGGACTGTATTGTTATCATTAATCCCCCTGATTTATTCGATATTGGCATACTTTATCAAAACCATCCTGTACTGAAGGTATAAATGGTTTATCAGCTGCCTGAAATTCAGAATTAGGGATATTTCTGAAAAAAAATTGACGTTGTGATTTAGTGATTGCCTCTGAATCTGAATGTGGAATGTAGATTTGTATTCCTGATTGGTTGTTTAGTTTTTTCAAGATTAATTTTAATTCTGATCTTGAGTGGATGGGAAGTCTGACAAATAAATGGAGGGTATCGGAATTAAATACATAATTTTGGACAAATTTATTAAAACTGCATAGATACCTTTCCATAAATATGATAACAACTACTTTTCTATTAACTGAAAGTTTATTCAATTTTGTTATTATGCGATTAATAGCACTATCTTTTTCATCTTCGAAAGTGTCAATATTGTCAGTATCTTTATAATTTTTAAAAATCGATTCAAAATTCTCTTCTAAGACTTCAAATTTAGCAGAGAAAGAGGGGATTGCAGAATTAGTACTTTGTATTATTTGTTGTTTACTTAATTCATTCTGTAAAGTATTGATCTTCTCTAGTAGTTTGTCGTTGTGTAAGCTTTGCTTCTGCAACTGTAATCTAATAGTATCTGCATCAAATGAAGTAAGATCATTGTTCATTAATGTAGTTGTCATATTATTTTTTATTTTAGCTATTTCTTTACTATGGACTTCTTCTAACCCATTAAGTTTATTCTGAAGTTCAACAATTTTTGATTGGTAGCTAGATAATAATTTGTCGGAAGAAATTTCCTCCTCACCCTTAATTAATTCACTAATAGGTTTTTCACCGTTCATATAGGGTTTCAAATCAGAATAATATCGATTAAATGATTGTCTAGATATATCTACAATTGTACAGATATCCTGTATTTTTAATTTAACACTAGGATTTTTTACATTTTCTTCAATGATAGCATTAACAATTTTAGATCTTGTTGTTGAACTCATAATTGTACCACTTCCATTTTTAGAGCCTTTTTAACTTTGTGATGATTCATATCTAAGGTTTCTAGATGTTTTTCATTCGCTGCAAGTTTTTTACGGATCATTGCCTCTGCTTTCTGGCCAATGTTATCAGTTGACTCTAAAACACAGTGATAGAAGTTGATGTTGTCGGAGATAGCTTTCCTCGATTTTTCAAGGACAACGCAATATTGACAATCCAATTGACAATTATTCACATCAGGAGTTAAAGAAGTTCCCAAATTGTCTTTTTCTAAAAGGCATGGAAGTAGGTCATCCTTTTCTATTTCGCCACTATAAATACAATAGGAGCCTAAAGCAGATCTGTGGATAAACCAAATCTCTCCACTAGAAAGCATGTGTGATACATAATTCATAATTTGAAGTTTAAGTTGTTTTCCAACAAATTTTTCTGGAATTGAGATCATTGTATTTGCAATTCTTTCGGCTAATTTCCCTGAATAAGACTCATCTCTAATATTGCGTACTACCTCATGAAAATCCTCAGTAAAATGTACTTCAATAGCTTCTGCAATTGCATTAACCATAAAAGGATTTCTAGCTATATATTTCAGAGTCATGGCATAGCTTTCATGTCCAAACAGCATTCGGATTAAATCGATATTTTTTTCACTTCTATTAATTAATATTTCAGCTACTGTTTTTCTAAACCGATGAGTATGAGGCCTTTCGATTCCAGTAAATTGTCTAATTTCATTCGTGATGAGCTTAATTTGTCCGCTTGTGAAATTATTTAGTACTTTTCTGCTTTTGTTTGACTGAAATAAATAACCTTCCTTATTAAAATTAGATAAGTTTTTTAAATGTTTAAAACAATCTATGCAGTTACCGATAAAATAAGGAATAGGCATTACTTCGGTTTCACCCTGATAATTTGGGTCATTGGTGGTTTTAAATCTTGTAATATTTATCCAATATTCATCATTTTTATCTTTGTAGATATCGTCTAGCATGATTTGCCCAATTTCTCTTGCTCTCATTCCTACAGTAAGACCAACTAAGATAAACAAAGCATTCCTAACATGATCTAAAGCTACTGCATATTGATTTTTCCATGTATATACGTAGGGCTTACTATGGCTTTGAAGGCTAGTTTTTTGAAAACTTCTAATGCTAGACATTACATTTATTCCATCAATTGTAATGTTTGTAAGTCTTTCAAATTCTTCGTTTGGTGCCCATGAATAGAAAGGAGCATGGCTGGTATTTGATAAATCTAGGCCATCAATATAATCACGTACTTTTATCAATTCTGGTAATGCAATTTCGAGCCAGAATAATGAATACTCTATTAATTTTGAGAGTTCATCCTCAGAAAATGGCAGCCAAGTAGATAATGTACCCTGAAAATGATTAAGAACATCCTTAGATCGGCGTTTATTATCAACAGATATTGGATTTATCTTTAGTCTGTAATTCTCCGGTATGGCTTCTTGATGAGATAATGATAACCATAATCTAATGATACGAAATAGGTCACGATAATGACTTGGAGTGTCTTGATTGTTTTTTGCTCTATCGAGTGCATCGTTTAATATAGCTGGACTAATACAATCTATATCAGAAGGGTCATCTGGAGATAAATGATTATATTGAAAAATATAGGATAGAAAGAGGTTAAAAGTTGAATTATAAGATCTAGTAGTGGCGTAACTTCTAATGTTGCCAAATGCGCAAAAATCTGGGATTACGTAATATAACAATGCACGTTTTAAGCCATTGTATTTTGTATCTTCCTTTCTGAAGTTGATTTTTACAGGGTTGCTACCAGTGGGAAATTCAAGTAACCATACATCATCTTTATATGAAGAATAGTCAGAAATAGGAAAGTCTTGATCAGGATATTCACTTAGTTTTATAGATAGTGAAATAACTGAGCTAGATATTCTCCCTCCAGTGGTTTGTAAAACATGATTGAATTCTTCACTAGCAGCCTCAGTTTGATCCTGCAGCAACGATTCAGTGGTAAAATATTCATCAAGATCAAGCATAATCATCCTCAAAAATTACTTTCAAATCATTTAAGTTTCTAGGTAACAGAGGTGCATTTTTTCTTTGGTACCGTGCGGATTGTTTAATATGATCATCATCATTCCAGTTATCTAGAATTGACTCAATAATCAATTTTTCTTCAATCAATGTTGAATCAGGCTGATATATATCGCTCATTGAATCTTCTAGATGTTGTAGTCGTTCCATTAGATAAGGAACAGATTCTTCAAAAAGGCGAATTTGTTTGCAGAAAATACAATTTTGAATTGAATAACATTTTTTTCCCTCAGGAATCTCATTTTCTGAGCCGATCCATGTTGGTTCATATTGATTAGAACACCCCCATAAAGAGTTTTTTTGTCCTGGAATATGGAAAATTTTTAATCCTAGATTTGTAGTCGCATTTTGATTAGCTTGTGTTCCGATAATTCCGTAAGCATCCGGCTAACACAGCCTTACCAAGCGATCCTATAAACCTTAATTTAGTTCCCACCTAAAAACAAGTGGGGACTTAATCCATGAACATGGATATATATTCAGCAACACCTCCTGTTGCTAAAAAACGCCGAAAATACAGCAAAGAATTCAAACTCAGTATTGTCAATGCCTGCAAAAATCCTAATACCTCGATCGCTTCGGTCGCACTGCAACATAGTATTAATGCCAACCTTGTCAGTCGTTGGATCAGGATCTTCAGCCATCATGAGGGTGCCGTGCAGGATCCTACTCATGTGAATCCAGCATTTATTGCTTTGCCTTACACTGCTGCAATCAGCCAACCTATTGATGAGAGGATCACGTTGTGTATCACCGTGCCTCATACGAATAATGATATTCAGCTAAAATGGCAGACATCAGAAATACCTGCCTTGGCAGAATTACTCAAGGCACTTGCAACATGATCCGCATTGATGAAATCTGGTTGTCTACTCAGCCCATGGACATGCGTGCAGGTATGGATACGACCATGGCTCAGGTGGTGAGAGCCTTTGGCTACATCAAACCGCATTGTGCTTACCTGTTCTGTAATAAACGTGGCCATCGCATGAAAGTGCTGGTACATGATGGATTGGGCATCTGGCTGTGTGCCCGGCGGCTGGAACAGGGCAAATTTCACTGGGCTCAAGTTCACCAAGGTGAAACCGTGGCCCTCAGCCCGGAACAGTTACAGGCACTGATCCAAGGTTTGCCCTGGCAGCGCATTGGACGACAGCAGGTGGTGACGATGCTTTAAACCAGGCTCGACCATTCTGCTATTCTCCAAACGTTCTATTTCATTCTTCTCATGACCTCAGGCATACTGCGGTCATGAATACGCTGCCTGACTTAAGCCAACTGACCCATGAACAACTGCTGGAATTCACCAGGCAGTTGGCGCTGCAGCATCAGTCTCTAGCACAATCAAACCAACAATTGGATGCCAAAGTTCAACATCTTTCTATTCTCAATCAAAAATACGAGCATGAACTGGCGCTGTTTAAAAAGCACAAATTCGCCCAAAAGAATGAACACTTAACGGCAAAACAAATCCATCTGTGGGATGAAGCGGTTGAAGAAGATATTGCCGCGGTTGATCTAGAACTGGAACGGCTAAATGCAGATAAAACCAATGCAGCGACACAGAAAGCCAAAACCAATAAACCTAAACGTCGACCACTGCCAGATCATCTACACACCATCCGTATTGAGCATGAACCTGCATCAACCCAATGTGCTTGTGGCTGCCAACTCCGTCGTATCGGCGAAGATGTCAGTGAAAAACTGCATTTCAGACCGGCACAGTTCTATAAGGAACAGCATGTGCGTGGTAAATGGGTCTGTGATCAGTGTGACACTCTAACTCAGCAAGCGATGCCCGCCTATGTGATTGATAAAGGCATTGCTTCACCTGAATTGCTCAGCCATGTGCTGGTATCGAAGTATGCCGATCATTTGCCGCTGTACCGTCAGCGCCTGATCTATCAGCGGGCTGGCATTGATCTGTCCAGATCCACTTTATCTGACTGGATAGGTCGCTGCGGTGTAGAACTGGAACCTCTGGCCAATGCCTTAAAAGAGGTGGTGCTGCAACAGCGGGTGCTGCATGCAGATGAAACACCGGTCACCATCATGCGGATGGGTGAGAATAATAAAAAACCGAAGAAAGGTTATGTCTGGGCCTATGCCACCACACAGTATAATCCAGTTCAGGCGGTGATCTATGACTTTCAGGATAGTCGTTCAGGCCAGCATGCTGAAGAGTTCTTGAAAGGCTGGCAGGGCTATCTAGTCTGTGATGATTACAGTGGTTATAAAGCACGTTTTAAATCAGGCCAGGTGATTGAGGTGGGGTGCATGGCCCATGCACGTCGTAAATTCCATGAACTGCATGTAACTGGGAAAAGTCAGGTTGCTGAACAGGCCTTAGTGCTGATTCAGAAACTGTATGCGATAGAAGCAGAACTCAGGAAAAAGACCGATGGTACAGCGGAAGACCGCCGCGAATACCGACAACAGCATAGTCAACCAGTGATGCAACAACTATATGAATGGCTCAACCAACATCATCTGACAGTGCCATCGAGTTCTCCCACCGCCAAGGCTATCAATTACACTCTGAAGCGTTGGCCAGCCTTAAGCCGCTATCTGGATGATGGCAATCTACCGATATGCAACAATTGGGTAGAGAATCAGATGCGTCCCTGGGCGTTGGGACGCAAGAACTGGCTGTTTGCAGGTTCGCTGCGCAGTGGTCAGCGAGCGGCAAACATCATGACTTTAATCCAGTCAGCAAAGCTGAATGGCTTGGATCCGTATGCCTATTTAAGTGATGTGCTGAAAAGGTTACCGACACACAAAGTGACCCAAATTGAAGAATTGCTGCCGCACTGCTGGAAACCTAAATCGAATTAAAAAATAGGTATGGGATTCAGCGGACGCTTACATAATTCCTTTAAATTCTCGATGCCTAAGTAAAGTTACGATTTTTTCTTGTTCAATCCTTAAACGTTTTACTCTATCTTGTTTTGCTATACCAGAATTGTCGTAATATCGGTCTGTAGTATCTTTGGTCGTATGTCCTTGTATCAGTCTAATAACTGTTAAAGGAAGTTTTTTTCGTTTATTTTGCATCCACGTAATGCGAAGTCTTAAAGTAAGATCACCAATTGCTGAAATTTGCTTTCCATGTTCTTTAATCTCATGCTTGTTAATAAAATGTTTAATTGCGGTTTGAAAAGCTTTATTCTGAGATAATGAAGTATGTCTTCCTCCTTTAGAAACCCAGTCAGCCCAATATCTAAGGCATATAAATAGAGGGTTTAAATCCTCTTCTTTATGGTGCATAGGGATATAATCAAACGAATAATCCTGAAGAGGTGCTGTAATCTTTTTTGCTAATTGAATAATATTATAGATCGAATATCTATCATCTTTGTTGCTAGGAGCTATAAACTCCTTTGAACTACTGTAGGGAAGATTAGAATCTTGGCTTCTATGTTTTTCTGAAAATATAATAGACTGGTTTTCACTCAAAGTTCCACTTAATACATGCTCATAATTGTTAGGGTCAATTGATAAAATAGTCTCTTTATTCCAGCCAGTTTGAATTGCTAGCATTAAGTAGATTGCAGCTGCATCAATCATAGATGGAAAATACATTCCTAAAAAAGCATCCCAATTGTCTATTTCGGGGTGTTTAAATTTAGATTGAGCACGAGATATACGTAATATTAATAGTTGAATAATATCCTCACACTCTCCCTTATTTATGCAAGAGTCAGCCGCATATTTGACATTAATTTCATCTAAAGTCTTATGCATTGGATAGCCGTTAGCAATTAATGTTTTTAATCCTCTTGCAACATCGAAATTCCAGTGTCTTAATCCAAACCCTTGTTGTTTCCTTAGCTGTTGAATTTCTTTAGAGGTATCTATTAATTCTTTATCTCTTTCATAAATAGCTTTGAATTTATCAATCATTATAGAATTAGGCTGGTTCATTAATTCTAAAAGTTCAGGATCGATACATTTTTTTAATTTTATAGGTAGGCTTTGTACCGTAAGTTTACTAATAATTTCTTTATTGAGTATCATCTCATACCATGCGAATACACGCTCTTTAGTCATGGGTGGAGTTATGTCTAAATGAGCTTCTGATAAGGTATATGGCTCTACCTGATTAACTTTTTCAATAAAGTTTACTTTTTCGTAAAGTCGATTTATTTCTAATTTTAATGCATTAATTAAATCATTATAACAAGTTTCATCTAAAGGTTCTGTTGGCTTGCTCTTGGTTTTAAAAGCAGTGACATTAGGTAATAAAGGTATTGGTATTAACATTGTGTTTTGAGCAAAATCTACAATTGCTGATTTAAGCTTTGAGGGAAGCTCTAGGCTTAATTTATTTTTTTGACAATATCTTATATAGGCTCTAAAAATTTCCGAGTGTACTTTAGCAAGAGTGTCTATTTTTAGTCTGTCAGGCTGCCTCTCATTATATTTATTTATAAATTCAAAGAATGTTTCAATTGCTTGAATTAGGAGATAAGCGGATGAAGAAATTCTATCCTTAGAGTGAAAAAGGAACATTCTATGCAAATCAAAGCAAAGTTTATTATCAAGGTCAAAGCCTTGAAGGTTTAAATATCTAGCCTTTATAACATGACTAGAAGATGTTTCAACTGATCTAACCCCCCGAATATTTATATCATTCACGATTAATTTTTTCCCATTCCTTTTCAACGAGTAATTCCAAATCCATTAAGGAACCATTGTTATAAATAATAGTATCCCCGCGTTTGATTTCTATTCCTTTTTCAGAAGAGTGGTTTATAACTTTTGCAGCATTATCTCGCTGAACGTGCCATATTGTGCCGTTATGAGAACGAATAAAATCAGCTTCATTCTCAAATCGAATATCTTTGATTATTACAATATTGTTTTTGCCGTAGATGGGTATTTCTTTTGACGGAAGAACCAAAGGTCTTTTAGATCTTAAAAAGTGATAATTACTAAATTCTTTGAGGGCATGATCCTGAAGAAATTCGATCATTTCATTTGGTGTCATGTCCCAGTATTTGATTTTTTTATTCAATAATGAAGGGTTCCAGGACTCTTCTTGAGTAATTCCAAAAATAGCTTGCGCTGCTAACTTAAATGGAGCTTTAGGATCAGTGAAGTCAAGTTGTGATTTATCAGGTTCATTAGTTTTATATTGGTTGAAAGCCAAATTTGCTCTTAATAACCAATGATCCGAATTTAACTCTCTAAGCCAATCTGTTCCAACTGTTTGAAAAAACTTTCTAGGTGACCATCCCCAATGAGAGATTACTTCTTCTTTTATATTATCATGCCAAGTCTCTGCATCAGTTAACCCAAATAAAATTTGGCATCCAATTTTAAGCGGGTCAGCTAAAGCATATGTGGTTACACCTTCATGTTTTAATAACATAGAAGCTACTGTGTCTTTACCTGATCTAGCTACAGCTGCAAGTCCAATGATTTGGGTCATTTTTAATTTGATTCCTAATACCTAAGCTCAATTACTATAAAACATCTCTAAGCTAGATTCTTTTAGACTTTAAAGAAGTTCATCATTTCGGTAATACTTGTATAGTTTACATTATATAGTATTAGGATATAACTACTTTTGTTTACAAATTAATATAAAGGAATATAAGATGCCAGCTTTGCCTATCAATGTGCAGGTCGGGGTCTGAGCGAAACCAAGTTGCAGTTACTGAATGACCACTTTGTCGCACGCATGCCGGACATCACGTTCTGGTTAGAAGCACCTATTGAACTGGGGATGAACCGAGCACGTGAACGTGGTGCGCTGGATCGCTTTGAACAGGAAAAAGTCACTTTCTTTGAGAAAGTGAGAGCGGGATATGAAACTTTATGGCAACGTCATCCTGAACGGATCAAACGTCTGGATGCAACTCAAACGCCTGAGCAGGTATTTGAGCAGGCCTTAAGTTATTTAAAATAAGCCGATTATTAAAATACTTTTTATTTAATTTTTCTCTAGGTTTATCTGTGAAGAATCTTCTATATTAAGGCTGATATAGAAGATTTTTTAATCATATGAAAACGACCAAAACTGAGATAGAACAATTTTTACAACAAGAATTTCCACAAAGCCTGGAGAAGTGCCGGATTGAAGCCGTTTCTCCGCGTGGAGCCACTTTGCTTTATCAGGTGAGATCAGAGGAATTGCGTCCAGGCGGCACGGTTTCTGGCCCAACCATGATGACCTTGGCGGATTTTGCTCTTTATGTTGCCATTCTGGGTGAAATTGGATTGGTCGGTTTGGCCGTGACCACTAACTTGAATATCAATTTTTTACGTAAACCTTCAGGTGGAACCGATATACGGGGAGAATGTAAGCTGATCAAGGTCGGCAAGGCACTGATCGTGGGAGAGGTCTGGATTTATTCGATAGATAATGAAGAACCTGTGGCGCATGTGACAGGAACATATTCAATTCCACCACAACGTTAATTACCTGAAAGATAGAAGACTGGCTGTAAATAGCCTAAGTTAAATTTAAGCAGATAAAAATCTAAAAAGAAAAGGAGATATCACCCAAAGATGTTATCTCCATCCACTTTTAACAATTCACCAAAGGTGTTTCCACTTCAAAATTTGGTGGGACGAGGACTGTTTTGCGTAGTTCTGGTAGCAGCTCGGGATAATCCAAGGTGAAATGCAGACCGCGAGATTCTTTGCGGTGCATGGCGCAGCGCACGATCATCTCGGACACCAACACCAGATTACGCAGCTCGATCAGATTTTTGCTGACCTGGTAATCCTGATAATACTCGGTAATTTCTTTTTTCAGCATTTCAATGCGATGTAGTGCACGTTCCAAGCGTTTGGTGGTGCGGACAATGCCCACATAGTTCCACATGGTCTGACGTAGCTCATCCCAGTTTTGCAGAATCACCACATCTTCATCCGGGTTGGTCACCTGAGAATCATCCCAAGATGGGACTGTAGGAGCTGGCTGATCGGTCTTGAAATTTTTCTGAATGTGCTTGGCCGCACTCATACCATAGACAAAACATTCTAAAAGTGAGTTACTTGCCATTCGGTTAGCACCATGCAGACCAGTATAAGAGGTTTCCCCAATCGCATAGAGTCCGGCAATATCCGTCTGACTGTTTTCATCGACCACGACGCCACCGCAGGTGTAATGGGCTGCCGGAACCACTGGAATCATGTCCTTGGTAATATCGATCCCTAGTTCAAGTAAACGGGCATACAGGGTAGGGAAATGCTCTTTGACAAAGCTTTCATCTTTATGGGTAATGTCCAGCCAGACATGACGTATACCGAGACGCTTGATTTCATAGTCGATGGCACGTGCCACGATATCACGCGGTGCGAGTTCGGCACGTTCATCAAAACGCAGCATAAAGCGTTCACCATCAGGCAGACGCAGATAAGCGCCTTCACCACGCATTGCTTCAGTAATCAGGAAAGAACGTGCTTGTGGATGATACAGGCAGGTCGGATGGAACTGGTTAAATTCCATATTTGCGACCCGGCAGCCGGCACGATAAGCCATGGCAATACCATCACCCGTAGCAATATCTGGATTTGAGGTGTAAAGATAGGCTTTCATGGCACCGCCACAGGCTAGCGCGGTAAATGGTGCCAAGAAGGTATGCACTTTTTCAGTTTTTTCATCCAGTACATATAAACCCAGCGCGCGATTATCGCCGTCTAACCCCAGCTTTTGTGAACAGATCAGGTCAATCGCAATATAATTTTCAAAAATTTTAATATTCTTTTTTTCTTGAGCGCGTTGTACCAGAGTAGTGGAAATGGCACGACCCGTGGCATCGGCCGCATGAATAATTCGGCGCTGTGAATGACCACCTTCACGGGTGAGATGTAATTGTTCCTGTTCATCGAGGGTAAATTGAACGCCATGTTTCAGCAGGAAATCAACCGAGGGTTTGCCACCTTCTACCGTCTGTTTAACCGCATCCATTTCACACAGTTGCGCACCTGCAATCATAGTGTCATCAATATGTTGTTCAATCGAATCCATTTCATCCAGTACTGCGGCCACGCCACCTTGAGCATAAAAAGTGCTGGCATCTGTCAGGGTAGATTTCGCCAACACTGCAATATTAAAATGATCTGGGAGCGATAAGGCTAAACTTAAACCGGCACCGCCACTGCCCACAATAATGACGTCAAATTGATGGGTAAGGGATAAATTAGACATGTCCATCAGCTAATTTTAAAAAAGTTTGGTAATAACAGCGCTTTTTTATACAAAAGGCAAGCGTTGAAGTGCTCATTTATTGATGAAAAAAATTAATCAAAGCCTTAACTTAATGCTTTAATAATGAGATATTGCCCAGAATAAAGTATTGAAACATATTATTACTTAAACTTTACAGTGTTTGTGATAAAACCTATTTACATAAATTTATCAATAATTTGAGTGAATAATTTATATGAAAATTCTAGACTTAAAAAAAGGATTATTTGCAGCCACTCTCACCATGAGTGCTGCACAGTTGCAGGCTGTAACGCCGGTTGATTTTTCAAATCTGGTCGAGCAGGTCAGTCCTGCAGTGGTCAGTGTCAATGTCGTTAAAAAAATGAGCGAAGAAGAGCTCTTACAACAACAAGTGCCGGAAATTCTGCGCCGCTTTTTTGGTAATCAGGTGATTATTCCGCAACAGCGTATGCCACAGGAAAAGACGGGCTATGGCAGTGCATTCTTTATCAGCAAGGATGGTTATCTGCTGACCAATCATCATGTGGTTGAGGATGCTTCCAAAGTCACCATTACCCTGAATGACCGTCGTGAAATTGATGCCACTGTTGTAGGGAGTGATGCACGAACTGACGTAGCTTTGCTTAAAGTTAATGGCTCGAATTTCCCAGAATTACGGACGGGTGATGTAGGACGCTTACGTGTTGGTGAGCCTGTACTCGCAATTGGTTCGCCATTTGGTTTTGATTATTCCGCTTCTGCCGGAATCGTTAGTGCCAAAATGCGTAATATGATGGGTGAAACTGCAGTACCTTTCATCCAGACAGATGTAGCATTGAACCCGGGTAATTCAGGGGGTCCTCTATTTAACCAGCGTGGTGAAGTGGTCGGTGTCAACTCACGGATCTTTAGTGGAACCGGTGGGTATATGGGCTTGTCCTTTTCGATTCCGATTGATGTGGCAATGGAAGTTGCAGATCAGCTGAAAAAGAATGGTAAAGTGACCCGCTCTTATCTGGGCGTGAGTTTGCAGGATATCGACCGTAATCTTGCTGAATCCTATAACCTGCCTAAGCCTGAAGGTTCCTTGGTGACTCAGGTTGCGCCAAATTCACCGGCTGCACGTGCGGGTCTGCGTGCCAGTGATGTGATCTTAAAATACAATGGTACCCCAATCTCACGTACCAGCGAGTTGTTGAACTATTTGAACCGTACTGCACCTCAGCAGCAGGTACAACTTGAAATCTTGCGTGATGATAAACGTCGTAGTATTGCAGCGACTTTAAGTGCGGCACCAGATGATACCCCAGCAAAAGCAAGCACACAGGCTCAACCCAGCAAAGGGCCAGTGATCGGGGTTTCAATTCGTGACCTCAGTCCAGCAGAGTTAGCGAGTCTGGAAATCAAAGGTGGTGTGGTGATTCAGGATGTACGTCCGGGTGGTATTGCAGCACAGGCACGAATCATGCCGAATGATGTGATCACGCAAATTAATAACCAGACAGTACTGAATTCAAATCAGTTTGTGCAAGAGGTGTCTGAACTGAAAAAGGGTAGCATCGCGCGTGTCACCTTGATTCGTCAGGGGCAGCTTGCTGTGGTCGGAATGCGTATCTCATAAGATTGCTAGATTTTCTTGAAAAACCGCTTGTAGAAGCGGTTTTTTATTTTTTGCAATTTATCCGGGCGATAAATTCGGTAGACTCTATAGCCTTAAAATCATGGAAAGGATAACAGCAAAGTGAGTGGTATTTTTGATCTTTCTTTAAAGGTACAAGCCAAACATATTGATGGTTTGGGTCATGTGAACAATGTGGTCTATGTGCAATGGATGCAGGATGTCGCATCAGCTCATATTGAAAAACTGGGCTTGGGACTCAAGCAATATGTAGAGCTGAAACATGCCATGGTCGCAGTTGAACATCAGGTGCAATATCGCAAGGCAGCTTTTGAAGGAGACGAGATTATTCTGCGCACTTGGCTGAATGATATCAATGCCCTGTATTCCTTTAGACAATACGCATTTTATCGACCACAGGATCAGACCCTGTTGTTTAACGGCAGTACGCAATGGGCTTGTATCGAAATGGCCACGGGGCGTCCAAAACGTATGTCACCAACTTTTACTCAGGCTTATCAGCCACTTTCAGAGCATGTAAATCCTTTTGACTTTTCAACTTTACATCTGGATTAATGAGGCAACATTTTCCAGTTTGATCAGTACACTTTGATAATATTGAGGAAGAAGTGGAGCTGGGGAGCTATTTTCTAATCATGGTGATCCAGATTTCATCTGACTGAGGTGTACGCGACCTAGGGAATAAAGGAAAAAATATAATTCTTTTTCTAGATCACCATTCTGCTATAATCCTTCGCAATTTCTATTCGGCTTTTGTTATGTAATATTTTTAAATTACATAGCGTGTTTTTTCTCAAGGTAACCCATGGCGCAAGCTAAAAAATCTGTTGATATTAAAAACATTCGTAACTTCTCGATTATTGCGCACATTGACCACGGTAAATCGACCCTAGCGGATCGCTTTATTCAAACTTGTGGCGGCTTGCAAGATCGTGAAATGCAGGCTCAAGTCCTTGACTCAATGGAGCTTGAGCGCGAACGTGGGATTACCATTAAAGCCACTTCGGTAACCTTGTACTATACGCATCCCAACGGTCAAGAGTATCAGTTGAACTTTATTGATACACCGGGACACGTCGACTTCTCGTATGAAGTCTCACGCTCCCTTGCTGCCTGTGAAGGTGCCTTGCTGGTTGTAGATGCTGCGCAGGGCGTAGAAGCACAGTCTGTTGCTAACTGCTATACCGCAATTGAACAAGGTCTGGAAGTACTTCCGGTACTGAACAAGATCGACTTGCCGCAAGCTGAACCTGAACGTGTCATTCAGGAAATTGAAGACATTATCGGGATTGAAGCCACAGAAGCGCCGACCTGTTCTGCAAAAACAGGTTTGGGTATTGAAGGTGTGCTTGAAACACTGGTCAATGTAATTCCTGCACCTGAGGGTGATCGCGAAGCGCCGTTACAAGCGCTGATTGTGGATTCATGGTTTGATAACTACCTTGGTGTAGTTTCTTTGGTTCGGGTCAAGCAGGGGCGTGTGCGTAAAGGCGACAAAATGTTGATTAAATCAACCGGTCAAACGCATATCATTACTTCCGTGGGGATCTTTAACCCGAAACATACTGAAACCGGTATGCTGGAAGCGGGTGAAGTTGGCTTTGTGATTGCTGGTATTAAAGATATTTTCGGCGCACCGGTTGGTGATACGATTACTCTGGCAGCGACACCTGAAGTGGCAACATTACCGGGCTTTAAAAAGGTGAAACCGCAGGTTTATGCCGGTCTATTCCCGATTGATGCCAGCGATTTTGAACCTTTCCGTGAAGCATTGCATAAACTGCAAATCAATGACTCGGCCTTGTTCTTTGAACCTGAAAGTTCAGATGCGCTCGGTTTTGGTTTCCGCTGTGGTTTCTTGGGCATGCTGCACATGGAAATCGTACAGGAGCGTCTGGAACGCGAGTATGATCTTGACCTGATTTCTTCTGCGCCAACCGTAATTTATGAAGCGGTGATGAAGAATGGTCAGACGATTTATATCGACAGTCCATCCAAAATGCCGGATGGTTCAACGGTTGAAGATTTACGTGAACCGATTGCTGAGTGTCATATTCTGGTACCGCAAGAATACTTGGGTAACGTCATGACGTTATGTGTTGAGCGCCGTGGTGTGCAAAAAGACATGAAGTTTATGGCGAATCAGGTTTCCATTACTTTCGAAATTCCAATGGCCGAAGTGGTCATGGACTTCTTTGATAAATTGAAGTCTTGTTCACGTGGTTTTGCATCACTGGACTATAACTTTGTCCGTTTTGAAAGCTCATCTTTAGTCAAAGTAGATGTCTTGATCAATGGGGAAAAAGTCGATGCCTTGGCGATGATCTGTCACCGTAATGATGCACGTCATCGTGGTATTGCGCTGGTTGAAAAAATGAAAGACCTGATTCCACGTCAAATGTTTGATGTGGCGATTCAGGCTGCAATTGGTGCACAAATCATTGCCCGTTCGACTGTAAAAGCGATGCGTAAAAACGTATTGGCGAAGTGTTATGGTGGTGACGTGTCACGTAAGAAAAAACTTCTGTCTAAACAGAAAGAAGGTAAGAAACGCATGAAACAGGTGGGTAGTGTAGAAATCCCGCAAGAAGCGTTCTTAGCCGTATTAAAAGTCGAACGCTAAAATAATAAGGATATAAGCCCATGGATTTTGATTTTAATTTGATTCTTGTGCCTGCGACCCTGTTTTTTGTTGCAGTGTGGTTGCTAGACAAGTTTGTTTTGAAACAAAGACAAACCCGAGGCAAAGGCCATGAGAATTTCATTATCACCTGGGCTTATGACTTTTGGCCGGTACTGACGATTGTGCTGGTACTGCGTTCGTTTTTATATGAACCTTTTAATATTCCATCCGATTCGATGGTGCCGACGCTGGAAACCGGTGATTTTATTCTGGTGAATAAATTTGACTATGGCATCAAACTGCCTATGGTCAATACCAAAATTATTGATACCGGCAGTCCAGAACGTGGTGATGTAGCGGTATTTCGTTATCCACCGCAACCGACTATCAGTTATATCAAGCGTATTGTCGGCTTGCCAGGCGATCATATTGTTTATGATCATGGCCAGTTGAGCATTAATGGTGAAAAAGTAGCGAAAGTTCCAGTAGAATTTAGCCGCGAAAAAGACCGTTTAGATACACCGACAGCTATTTATCATAAAGAAACCCTGGGCGAGCATACTTTTACCATGCGTGAGCTGGAAGGGGTGAATGTTGCTCGTCAGGCACCTTATATTAACTATCTGGAAAATGGTAAATATTCAGGTGAAAATGGTTTATATTGGGAAGTAACAGTGCCAGAAGGTCACTACTTTGCGATGGGGGATAATCGCGATCAGAGTGCTGACAGTCGTTTCTGGGGGCTTGTTCCGGAAGAAAACTTAACAGGTCGTGCCTTCTATATCTGGATGCATAAAGAACCTGGCTTTAAATTGCCATCGTTTGGTCGAAACGGAACAATCGATTAATTGTTTCAATCAGGAAAATAAAAATGAGACATCAACAAGGTGCTTCTTATATTGGGGTTTTATTTGCAATCGTGGGCTTTGCATTTCTTGCAAAAGTGGCGATTGCGGTGTGGGGACCATACTTCGATGATCGTATGGTAGATGGTGAGATTGAGGCGCTGTTAAAAAGTGCTCCAGCCAATATAACGCCAGAAAAATTCCGTCAACAGATGAGTCAGCGTTTAGAAATGAATAATATTCGTGATCTAAAGTTTGACGAAATTGCCAAAGTCACCAATACCGATGGTTTACAGGTGCACAAGAGTTATGAAATTCGTAAAAATTTCATAATGAATATCGATTTAGTGATGAAGTTTGAGAAAGAGTTTGATCAAAGCACAGTCAAAGCTAAATGATGAACGTCTTGCCAAACGGATCGGCTATCAGTTCAAACAGGCTGATTTGCTGAAACTGGCATTGACTCATCGTTCAGTCAGTCATAAACACAACTACGAGCGCCTGGAATTTCTGGGCGATTCTCTTTTAGGGATGATCATTGCGAATTATCTTTTTAATGCCTATCCAAGCGAAAATGAAGGCCGGTTAACGCGTATGCGTGCGACCCTGGTTCGTCAGGAAGCATTAGGAAAAATCGCCAATGATTTAAAACTGAGTCAGAATTTAATTCTCAGTACCGGTGAATTGAAATCTGGTGGTCATCATCGTGAGTCTATACTGGCAGATACGGTAGAAGCGATTATTGGCGCAATCTATGTCGACTGCGGTGATCTCACCGTGCTAGAACCGATTGTGTTAAAATGGTACGAACCATATTTAGATCATATTGAGCCGACAGATCAGCTTAAAGATCCTAAATCTCGCTTACAAGAGTATTTACAAGCACGTAAGAAACCTCTCCCAGTTTACGAGGTTGTAGATATTCAAGGTGATGCACCCAATCAGCATTTTAAAGTGGAATGCCAGATTGCGGGATTGCCGACCATGCAAGGCGAAGGCGCGAGCCGGCGTTTTGCTGAACAAGCCGTTGCGGCGGATATTTTGAAACTTTTGGAGCATAAGTCTTAATGACTACTCATTCCGATCACATTGATGCTGATCACGAGTCGCAAAGCGACAGTCACGACCTTATTAGTCAATTTTTTAGTGCACAAGGCACCGAGATCCCATCGGATTATCGTAGTGGTTTTGTTGCCATTGTAGGTCGCCCGAATGTGGGTAAATCTACCTTAATGAACCATATTCTGGGTCAAAAACTTTCGATTACCTCACGTAAACCACAAACTACACGTCATAAAATCGTGGGGATTGATTCACGTGAAAAATCTCAGGCGGTATTTGTCGATACACCGGGGATGCATAAAAAAGAAGTCCGTGCCATCAATAAAATGATGAACCGTGCGGCACATTCGGCTTTACGCGATGTGAACCTGGTTTTATTCGTAGTGGATGCACAAAAGTGGACGCCAAATGATGACCTGGTTCTGGAAAAGCTGAAAAATGCTGAAATGCCAGTGATTCTGGTGATCAACAAGCTCGATACTTTTGAAAACAAGAACGAAGCTTTGCCGCTGATTCGTGAACGCGAAAAGCTGATGAACTTTGCGGAAATCGTACCGGTATCTGCGCTTCGTGGTGCCAATCTTGAACATTTACGTGACACGATTGCCAAGTATCTTCCGTTCCAGCCACCACTATACTCACTGGATCAACTGACCGATCGTTCAGAGCGTTTCCTGGCGTCTGAAATTATCCGTGAAAAGATCATGCGTCAGCTGGGTGAAGAGCTTCCATACGATTTGACCGTTCAGATCGAATCATTCAAAACTGAAGAGCCGGTCTTGAATGAAAAAACGGGTCGTATGAAAGCTGCCTGTACCTATATTGATGCCACGATTTTTGTCGATCGTCCGAGCCAAAAAGCCATTGTGATTGGCGAGAAAGGTGTCAAACTGAAGAAAATCGGTATGGATGCGCGTCTCGACATGGAAAAAATGTTCGAACAGAAAATCATGTTAACCCTTTGGGTGAAAGTCAAAGGTGGCTGGTCTGATGATGAACGTGCATTAAAAAGCTTAGGTTATAGTGATATCTAAGCGATAAGCTTGATAAGACCCTTCGAGGAATCTGTGATGATGAAAGTGTTGGCAGTGGTTGCATGTGTTTTATTTCTGCAAGGCTGTATTCATAAAGTGGTCACGGTTCCTGTCAAGGTGGCTTATAAAACCACAAAAGTCGCAGTGAAAGGTACAGCGGCTGTTGTGGGCGCAGTGATCCCGGATGGGGATGACGAAGAAGATGATAAAAAATCAAAAAAAGATAAGGATTAAAGTACCCGCTTATGCGTAACGAAGTACTGCATGGCTATCTGATTCATCATCGTAAGTACCGTGAACGCAGTCATATTGTGCATTTATTTACCCAAGAATATGGCAGGGTAGACGGCATTCTCAGGCAAATGCCACCACCGCAATATCAGCCCATTCGTTTGCAAGCTTCAGGTAAATCCGAACTCAAAAATTTTACTAAACTGGAAATTGTCAATCAGCCGATTTTCTTTTTTGGCGATGCCTTTTTTTCGGGTTTTTATCTGAATGAAATCCTGTTGCGGTTATGTCCTTTAGAAGTCGAAATGCCGCAAACTTTTGCCAAATATGCTGAGACCTTAACTGCATTACAGCAATTATCCGTACAATCTAATCCAAATTTATATTTAAAACAGATCTTGCGCCAGTTTGAGCATGTTTTGCTGGAAGAACTCGGTTATGGTCTGGATTTTTCGGTAGATGCCAATCAGGCGCAGATTGATCCACAACAGCACTATTATTTTCAGCTCAATGCTGGCTTTATGCCATCGGCCAAAGCCTTACGCTCCACCCTATCCGGTCAACAGATTTTAAGCATGTTGACGCATGAAAATGGTGGGGATTTTAATCCGGAACAGTTACAATTACTGACGAAACTGTATCGACAGGTGATCACGGCCTTGCTTGGTGATCGACCATTAAAAAGTCGACAACTCTGGATTCAAAACTCTCAATCTCAATCGTAGTTAGGAAAAGATTATGGCTGCATTACTTGGTGTCAATATTGACCATGTCGCAACATTAAGACAAGCACGTGGTACGACGTACCCAGACCCAGTCAATGCTGCATTGATCTGCGAACAGGCAGGGGCAGAAGGCATTACCTTGCACTTGCGTGAAGACCGTCGTCACATTCAGGATGACGATGTGCGTCGTATGCGTCCTGCGTTAAAAACCCGTATGAACCTTGAGTTGGCGGTAACAGATGAAATGATCGCCTTTGCCAAGGAAATCAAGCCACAGCATGTTTGTTTTGTTCCTGAAAAACGTCAGGAAGTGACCACTGAAGGTGGTCTGGATGTCGTGGGTAATTTTGATGCTGTAAAAGCCGCGACTCAAGAGCTGGCAGCCATTGGTTGTGATGTATCTTTATTTATTGATGCTGATTTTGCACAAATTGATGCAGCAGTTGCTTGTGGTGCACCGACGATTGAGATTCACACAGGCGCCTATGCCGATGCAGAAACTCCAGAAGCGCAACAGGCGGAACTTGAACGTATTATCAAAGGTGCTGAATATGCTGTATCTAAAGGTCTGGTGGTGAATGCAGGTCATGGTTTAAATCTGGATAATGTAACGCCAATCGCCGCGATTCCGCAGATTCATGAGCTCAATATTGGTCATTCTTTAATTGCGGATGCGGTATTTGTCGGTCTGGCACAAGCGGTTCAGCAAATGAAAGCCGTGATTAAGTCAGCGCGTTAAGATTAGAGTAATTATGTCGAATATTAATTATGATGAACTGATGCAGCCAGTGATTGCTTTCCTCGGTTGTGAAACACCGCAAGCATGGCTAGATATGGCGGTCGAAAATCTTGAAATCTTAATGCAAGATCATGCCAACTGTGAAAAAAAAGCAGCTAGCACTGCCATGAACCTGATGTTCCGCTATAGTTATTTTGTTGATCTACAGGTGAAGCTTGCGCAGCTGGTACGTGAAGAAATGCTGCATTATGAGCAAGTACTTGAATTGATGAACAAGCGCGGTCAGGCTTGGCAGAACTTGAGTGCAGGGCGTTATGCTGGTGGTTTACGCAAAGAAATCCGGACTTTTGAACCTGAAGCCTTGATTGATGTCTTGGTGATTGGTGCCTTTGTGGAAGCACGTTCCTGTGAGCGTTTCTACGCACTTGCTTCGCGTGTTGATGATGAGTTAGCACGTTACTACCGTTATCTGCTCAAGTCCGAATCTCGCCATTTTGAAGACTATCTGGCTTTGGCGATGGATGTGGCAACCACGGCGAAACTGAAAAATCCGAAAGAGGATATTCAGGAGCGAATCTTGCATATTCGTGAAGTTGAAAAACAGCTAATTCTCGCGCCTGATGAAACTTTCCGTTTTCATAGCGGTGTGCCGGCTCAAGCGGCTTAATCTCGGTGACAGCTTAAAAATCCTCCATCTATGGGGGATTTTTTATATCTCGAAATTTTAAAAGAGGGGTATTTATATATCGAGTTTTATGAGGGATTGAAAATAATTATTTATTTTAAATATTTGAAAATAACAAGCCGTCAAATTTTAAGTAATAAAAAAGCCCACTTCATTATGAGTGGGCTTTCTTGAATTTGGCTCTCCAACCTGGGCTCGAACCAGGGACCTGCGGATTAACAGTCCGTCGCTCTACCGACTGAGCTATTGGAGAATCTGAAAGCGATTATAGAGAGATTTTGACAGGGGTCAAGTAAAAATTATCATATTTATTATAAATACAGCCTGTCTGTTTTTAATTTAGGCAATTGCATAAATTTCACGAAAAATACTTGTCAGAATAAATTTCACTTGCTAGATTAAAACCATAAAGTCGTTTGACCAAATGGTCAAACAGTGTGGATTTAAACCTACTTGCCAGCACAAAAATGGCTAAACCGGAGACAGCGAATGAATACGCTCAGCATCCCTCAAATTTTCTCTCAACTGGCTTATTATCAAGAAAACTATCTGCAAATTATTGCTGATCCTGCACAGTATTATATCCCGGTTAAAGACGCTCATATCACGCTATGGCCCTTGGCGCAAAAATCACTTTATTTAGGTGATTTGCTGCAATTATGGTTTGCAGAAAAATGGTTGGTAGAAACTGAACGTCAATTTAACTTTGAAGTTTTCCTGAATGCAGACTATCTGAAAGAGCGAGACAAAGATCTTTATATCTATGCCATTTCTGGGAATCTTTTGACGGGAACCAATCAGTCTAAAGCGTGGCAAGCCTCAATAACACAAACACAAGATGTGGAATTAGCCAATGTTTCCAAGCATTATTTTGAGTTTCAAGGCTTAACTCGACCACGCTTGTCATTTGTTGAAGCGGGGCAGGCGAAAAGCAGTATTATTTAAATGAATTACCTGATGAGTTGTGCAGGCTAGCAATTTCATTCAGTCCGAATAATCATACAGGTCGCAGTGGCATGAGCATACAGGCGACCTTCTTCATCCAGAATCTGACCTTCAGAAATACCTAAATTTTTACTGAGATTAATTGATTTTCCTACGGCTTTCAGTGGCTGATTCTGAGGTATAGGGCGGCACATCTTTACATTCAGATCAATGGTGCCATAACCGACACCTGCTTCAAGTAAAGTATGAATCGCGCAGCCTGTCACGGTATCCAAAACGGTTGCAGCAAAACCACCATGGACGCCGCCAAGCGGATTTAAATGTCGATGATCAGCTTTGACCTTAAATTCTACATGTCCGCTTTCAATCACTGCTGGTTGCATCGACATGGTTTCGCTAATACTTGGGGCCGGGATTTTTTCATCACGCATCGCTTCCAGTAATGCTAAACCGCTCATTTCTTTTGGGTTCATTGTACTTTTCCTTTCATTATTCTTGAGTTATTGAGGTTTAATTCAAAATTGTGACATCGATAATAGCAATCTGGTATAGGAATGGCGGATTATTTTGTAAGAAGTGCATTGCCTGCACCTGAGTAAAATCATTTTTATAAAAAATAAGAAATAGAATAATTTATGGCACGATACTGGTATACATTTCTAATGAAATATCTCAGATCTAAATAATCTGCCAAAAAAAACGAATCTTATAAAAGAATTAAAAAATCGAGTGATAGGGTGATGAAACAGTTTCTGCATCTTTGGGTGCCTATTTTTCTCAGTAATGCCATTATTATGCTCAGTAGTTTGTTCGACGTGATTTTTCTATCACATTTTTCACCTCAGCATGTGGCTGCATTGGCAGTCTGTTTGTCTGTTTATTCTTTGTGCTTTGTGACGGGTATTGGGGTGTTACAGGGCATGATGCAAGAGCTGGCAGAAGCCAATGGACGTCAGGATTATGCGGATATACAACGTATCGTGAAGCAAAGTATTTTGATTGTACTGGTGATTTCTGCTGTTGCGATGTACTTGTTTAATCATGCGACTCCTTTACTTTATTTTTTAAAGGCAGATGCGGCCTTACAGGCATTGATTGTGCCATGTCTGTGGCTGTTGGCTTGGACGATTCCAGCGCATTTATTGTTGCGTATTTTATATATTTTCACCCAAGCCTGTGGGCAGGCTAAGCGTGTGTTTTACGCCAATATGATCTATTTACTGCTCAAAGTGGCTTTGGCTTATGTCTTGATTTATGGCATTGAGGGTTATGTTACAAGCTATGGGGTTGAAGGTGCATTCATGGCACATTTAATTGTGCAGTGGGTACTGTTGTTTGTTTACTATTTTTTCTTCCTTGAGCAGAAGTTAAAGATCCAGTGGTCTGGTGTTTTCTTTCACTGGCAGACTTTGTTGAAAATTTTAAAAATTGGATTGCCCAATGCGGTGGTGACTTTTGTGGATGTATTTGCCATCAGCGCGATTGCTTTGCTGATCTTGCCTTTGGGTGACATTGTAGTGAATGCACATCAGGTGATGCTTGGTTTATTGGGCCTGATGTTTATGTTGCCGATGTCGATGGCATCCGCCTTCGGTATTTTGGTGTCGACTCAAATTGGTGCGGAGCAGATTGATGCTGCATGGCAACTCAGTAAGCGGGCACTGATGGCTGTGATGCTAATAGCTATCGTTGTCGCGTTGACTATTTGGGGCTTAGATAGTTGGATTGTGGGGTTATTTAGCAATGATGCGCAGGTGATTGCATTAGCCTTGGCATTGATCCTGTTAATGTGTTGGATGCATATCTTTGATGCGCTACTGGTGATTAGTTTGGCAATGCTACGTTGCTGGCGAGAAATTGTCAGACCGATGTTTATTTTTATCAGTACCGTGCTGGTCGTGGGCTTAGGTGGTGGTTGGTATGTGACGTATCATCCAATGACACTGTTCAATTGGCAAAGCAATGCATTGGGGATTCATGGTTTTTGGTGGATGTTGAGTATTGCGTACACGATTGCAGCAAGTCTATGTTTTGTTTGTTTGCTCATTAAATACTTGAGCTATAAGCGAATACGACTCACTGTTTAATACATGTTGAAGAACATAAAAAAACCCGCGAAATTCGCGGGTTTTTTTATCTAGGAAGCTAGATTATTTTGCAGCTTTTTCAGCTTCGATTGAAGCAATCGCAGCATCAATGCCTTCGATAGAATCAGCAGCTTTCTTGATACGAGCAAGGGCATCTACCAGTACTTCGTCAGCAGTAGCGTAAGAGATACGCATAAAACCGCCAAGACCGAATGCATCGCCAGGAACCACTGCAACGCCAGTCTCTTCCAGTAACCATGCAGAGAATTCTGTGCAAGATTTAAGACCTTTGGCACGAATCAACGGTTTGATGTTGGCATATGCATAGAATGCGCCATCAGCAGGCAAGCAAGAAATACCGTGAATATCATTCAAGCCTTTCACAACTAGGTCATGACGACGTTTGAATGCTTCAATCATTGGTTCAAGAACGTCTTGAGGACCATTCAATGCAGCTTCAGCAGCAACTTGCGAAATAGAAGTTGGGTTAGAAGTTGATTGAGACTGGATCTTTTTCATTGCACCAATCAGTTTAGCAGGGCCCGCTGCGTAGCCGATACGCCAGCCAGTCATTGCATAAGCTTTAGACACACCGTTTAACACAATCGTGCGGTCATAAAGGTCTGGAGCAACAGTTGCGATGTTGTAGAACTCGTCATCCCAACGGATTGGTTCATACATGTCGTCAGATGCGATAAATACTTCTGGGTATTTACGAAGTACGCCAGCCAGCGCTTCAAGCTCAGCTTTAGTGTAGATCATACCTGTAGGGTTAGATGGGCTGTTCAATACCACTAGACGTGTTTTGTCCGTGATTGCAGCTTCTAATTGTTCAGGGGTGATTTTGAAACGTTGTTCTTCACCACATTTCACAATAACTGGTACGCCTTCAGCGATGATCACCATGTCCGGGTAGCTTACCCAGAAAGGTGCAGGAATAATCACTTCATCACCTTTGTTTAACAAAGCAAGTGCCAAGTTAAAGAATGATTGCTTACCACCACAAGAAACCAGAATCTGGTTTGCTGCATAGTCTAGGTTATTGTCGCGTTTGAATTTAGCAATAATGGCTTTTTTAAGACCTGGCGTACCGTCAACAGCGGTGTATTTGGTGAAACCGTTGTTAATCGCTGCAATTGCTGCATCTTTGATGTGTTGAGGGGTATCAAAATCTGGTTCACCTGCGCCCAAACCAATCACGTTGTGACCTGCAGCTTTTAATTCAGCAGCTTTGTTGGTCACAGCAAGCGTAGGGGACGGTTTGATGGCATTCACACGATCAGAGAGACGTACGTCCACGGCAGTATTCCTTCTTATAGGGATTAAAAAATAAAAAGCACATTATCTTAGCCTAAAATGGTGCAGATAGGGCAAAAGAATTTGGAAAACTTTAAGGAAAAAATGGTGTATTGACCGAACTTTATCTTGAATTTCGATGCGCTGGGAGCAGGCGAGGAGAGACTTGTTACATCTCGGTCATGCATATTGATGCATGAAATATAAAATAAAAATGGCCACTTTAAAGTGACCATTTTGTGTTGTTGATGTTGTGGTTACGCACTAAAGCGTGACAAATCTTCGTCCGGGCGTGCTGTTAAAATTTCCGCGCCGGTTTTAGTCACCAGAATTGTATGTTCATATTGTGCCGACAATGAGTGATCTTTGGTGACCACTGTCCATTTATCACCGAGTAATTTGGTTTTCCAGTCGCCGCCATTGACCATTGGCTCAATGGTAAAGGTCATGCCTTCTTCAAGCACCATGCCAGTATCTGGTTGACCATAATGCAGCACTTGCGGTTCGTCATGGAAAGTCGTACCAATACCGTGACCACAATATTCACGTACCACGCCAAAACGCTCAGATTCAACATACTGCTGAATGGCATGACCAATATCGCCAATAGTTGAACCCGGTTTTACAGTTTCAATACCCCGGTACATGGCTTCTTGCGCTACCTTACATAGACGGTTGGCAAGAATTGAAGTTTCACCACCCACGATATACATCATGTTGGTGTCACCATGGTAGCCATCTTTAATCACGGTCACATCAATGTTCAGGATGTCGCCTTTTTTCAATTTTTTACTGTCTGATGGAATGCCGTGACACACCACATGGTTTACAGAAGTACAAATAGTATGTTGGAAGGCAGGTCGACCCGGTGCAGCGCCATAGCCTAAGCATGCAGGAATTGCCTGTTGTTGATTGACAATATAGTCATGACAAATCGTATCAAGTTCCAGAGTGGTGACACCTGGAACAATATGCGGTTTGATCATATCCAAAACTTCTGCCGCCAGTCGCCCTGCCACACGCATTTTTTCAATTTCGTCAGGGGTTTTGATGAGTCGACGTGGAGCTTGATAAGTGTTGTTCATGATCTCTAAAAACTTTTGGAAATTTGTGTGTGACTATGGTATAAATAGCCGCCCATTTTATCAAATGCTTTTTCGTGAATAAATTTCACGGGCTTTGTGCGATGAGGCAAAAAAATCCGCACATATATCGACACATTACTCTGGGTGCCCTTTAGGGTGGAGAATGCGGGTATATGGAGGCCTAACCCAAACTTTAAGGTAAAGAAAATGGCAGATTACAACGTAAGCATGCGCGACCTTCTTCAAGCTGGCGCGCACTTTGGTCACCAAACTCGTTTCTGGAATCCAAAGATGCGTGATTACATCTTTGGTGCGCGTAACAAAATTCACATCATCAACCTTGAGCACACTGTTCCTGCGTTAAATGATGCTTTGAACTTTGCTAACAACTTGGCTAGCAAAAAGAACAAAGTTTTGTTCGTTGGTACTAAACGTGCAGCTTCTGCGATCATCCGTGAACAAGCTCAACGCGCTGGTCAACCATATGTAGATCACCGCTGGTTAGGTGGTATGTTGACGAACTGGAAAACACTTCGCCAATCTATCAACCGTTTAAAAGACCTTCAAACTCAATCTCAAGACGGTACTTTCGCTAAGCTGACTAAACGTGAAGCTCTAGAGCGTACTCGTGAGATGGAAAAACTTGAGCGTGGCTTAGGCGGCGTTAAAAACATGGGTGGTTTACCTGACGCATTATTCGTAATCGACGTTGATCACGAAGCGATTGCAATCAAAGAAGCGAAGAACCTTGGTATTCCTGTAATCGGTATCGTTGATACAAACTCTAACCCAGACAACGTAGACTACGTTATCCCGGGTAACGATGATGCGATCCGTGCAGTAACACTTTATGCTTCTGCTATGGCTGATGCGATTCTTGCTGGTAAAGAATATGCTCAATCACAAGCAAATGCACAAGCTAAAGCAGAAGAAGCTCCAGCTTCTGAGGCTTAATGCGTTTGACGCTAGCTTGTCATTTTTGCGACATGTGATGGTGGCAAAGTAAGCGTTATGTATGCAGGCGGCCCATGAGAACTCCTCTGGGCCGTTTCTGTTCTAAAAAGAATTCATTTTCTACCGAATTTAGGAGATAAACATGACTGCAGTTACAGCAAGCATGGTTAAAGAATTGCGCGATCGTACTGGTCTTGCAATGATGGAATGTAAAAAAGCTTTGACAGAAGCGGGCGGCGACGTTGAACTAGCGATCGACAACCTACGTAAATCTGGTCAAGCTAAAGCTGCTAAAAAAGCAGGTAACATTGCTGCTGACGGCGCAATCACAATTGCTCAAGACGGCAACAAAGCACTTCTTCTAGAAGTTAACTGTCAAACTGACTTCGTTGCAAAAGACGAAAACTTTGCTGGTTTCTCTGCGAAAGTTGCTGCTGCTGCACTTGCTGCAAACGTAACTGATCCTGCTCAAATCGCTGAATTGAAACTAGAAGATGGTGCAACTGTTGAAGAAGCGCGTATCGCTCTTGTTCAAAAGATCGGTGAAAACATCCAAGTACGTCGTGCGAAAATTGTTGAAGGCGAAAACCTTGCAGTTTACAAACACGGTCTTAAAATCGGTGTTGTTGTTTCTTACACGGGTGATGAAGCTACAGGTAAAGGCTTGGCAATGCACGTTGCTGCGTTCAACCCAGTTGCTGTAAATGCTGAAGGCGTTTCTGCTGAGCTTATCGCGAAAGAGAAAGAAATTGCTGAAGCGAAAGCACTTGAATCTGGCAAGCCAGCAAATATCGTTGAGAAGATGGTTGTAGGTTCTGTTGAGAAATACTTGAATGAAGTTGTGCTTGAGCGTCAAATGTACGTAATCGACAACGACAAGAAAGTTGCAGACGTTCTTAAAGCAACTGGTACTACAGTTGCAAACTTCGTTCGTTTCGAAGTTGGTGAAGGCATTGAGAAAAAAGCAGAAATGAGCTTCGCTGAAGAAGTTGCTGCTGCTCAAGCTGCTGCAAAATAATTCCTTGGGAATTAGAAAAAGCCCTATCTGATTGATGGGGCTTTTTTATGTTGATTTATTCTTCATCAGCAATTCAAGAATAGGATTTGGGTTTGGTGATAGAGCTCAGATCATGTATTCATCATTTAATAAAAAAGTTATAAAAATGCCAAATAAAACCAATCTGAGCATCGGTGCAGTCATTGCACTGTTGATTGCTGCTTATCTGGGCCTGGATCTACAACAATCCCAACCACTTATTCCATCCGCATCTGATACTACAATTGAAACGCTTGATTCAGAGCCTAACTTAGTACCGTCTCAAAAGACTGATGATCTGGATCGAATTGCACGGGCGTTTCAACATCGCCAGAGTGATCTACAGGTTCGTTCAAGCGGGCAGGTGGTTGCTGTTTTACCAGATGATCATGAAGGATCGCGTCATCAAAAGTTTATCCTCGAGTTACCAAATGGCCAAACTATACTGGTTGCACATAATATCGATCTGGCACCGCGTATTCAGAATATTCAAAAACAGGATCAGGTCGAGTTTTATGGAGAATATGAATACAGTGACAACGGTGGGGTGATTCACTGGACGCATCATGACCCTGCACGAAAACATGTCGCTGGCTGGTTAAAACATCAAGGAAGAACCTATCAATAAGGTTCTTCTGATTGGATAAATCGAATATAGCGTTTAAATGCTCATAATTGCGCTGTTATGGCGTGATTTCCAGTTCGGTAGGATTTTACCTAAATAGGCATCCATGCACCAAATTGGGCCAATGAGGAGGAATTGGAGGTCTTTGAAGAATGAAGGCTTTTTACCTTCCACTTTGTGCCCATAAAATTGGCCAATCCAGGCCAAGGCAAACAGGGCAATAAAGAAACCGGTACCGACTGGCAGAATCCAGATGAGCCAGGCCATGACCAAAGTCAACGTAGCCATCGCTACTGCCAAAACAAGATCTAGGCGTGCATAGAAGATAAAAGCCAAAACCAGTAGCAGGGTAGTCAGCAAAGCGCTGAAATGCGCCAGAATGCCAATAATCGAAAAATAGATGGTCGGTACGCAAACCCAGTGAATCAGCTTGTTGGTTTTATTTTGATGGCTGTCGCTATATTCATCAAACCATTCAGATATTGTTTTCATTCTTCGCTCCATTCCATGAACATGTTTTTGCTTATCTGGAAATATAAAGCAGAATCCGGATATGGTCAAAAGTTAATCATGCAAGCGAGCGAATTTTATCAGGCAGGATGAGCCTACCAAAATTTTCTTGAAAGAACTTTAAGATAGGGCTGAGCAGGAGCGTTTATATTCTTCTAGAAAATGAGCACAATAAAAAAGCCACATTGCTGTGGCTTTTGTTAAATGTGTTGCAGGTCAAATCTTAAGAATTTGGACCAGCGACACGTTCAATACTGACTTTTGCAGTACCTGCACTGGTAATACCCAACTGTTTCGCAGCACCGTAAGATAAATCAACAACACGGTTACCATGGAAAGGACCGCGGTCATTTACTTTAACCACGACGCTCTTGCCATTATTACGGTTGGTTACGCGAATATAGCAGTTCAATGGCAGGCTACGATGAGCAGCTGTCATTGCGTTCATGTCAAAGGTTTCACCGCTTGCGGTTTTACGGCCGTGGAATTGACGACCATACCAAGACGCTGTACCTGTCTGACTGAATTTACGTACAGTATTAGAAGCCACTGTATTCAGTTTTTCAATCACTGAAGGCTCTTCTGCAGGAAGTTCAATTTTCGCTGCAATGGTTTCACGGCGAACTTTATCGCCAGAACGCTCAGTGATTGAAAGGCTGTTCAAATTTGTGAAATTTGAATTGAAGCTTTGAGCTTCTTTATTGAGTACTCGCGTTGCAAGACGCGAATTATCATTTTCATTGGTGAATGAAGATGACGGAACCATATCTGCCTGCGATTGCGTCAGCGTGACGATCGTGGCAATGGCCATAAAAGACTTCAAAATTGAAGAATGCATCGAATCAACTCCTAACAGCATATCTATTGGTTGTTCATAAATGGCTGAAAAACCATGTAAACATGCCTGATATTTAACTTATGCAACTACATTTAACGAAATGGATAATATTCATGTCGGCAATACCCTGTCTAGTGTTTAATTAAAATAGTTAAAAAAAGAACGCAAAATAAACAATTATTGATCAAAAAATAATCAATATTGTAACGTAATATTAAAATTGCTTAAAATACGCACAAATTAATCCATAAAAATGTTGACTTTCATAATTTGTATTAATTTTTAGTGTTAACGGCTGGTAATTTCGGTACCTAATAACCACAAAGCAGTGGCATACATACGGCTGCGATTATAGGTGGTAATCACTTGAAAATTTGGATAAGTGATGTAGTAAATCGAGCCATAATTTTCTTGTAATTGAATTACATTAACCAGATCCAGATCGTCAATTTTTACGATTGGATTCATTGGGCTGATGCCTTGCGTTTTTAACACACCATAGGGGGTAGGTTGAGTCAGATCCTTGGCAATCACGGTATCTGGATTTGAACCGGTATAACGTGCCGGAAAGGCAATGGGCTGATTACGCTGCCAGCCATGCTGTGCCAGATAGTTGGCAATCGAACCAATCGCATCTACCGCTGAGTTACGCAGGTCAATATGACCATTGCCATCGTAGTCCACGCCGAATTTTGGAATGTTGCTCGGCATAAACTGCGGATAGCCAACAGCGCCGGCATACGAACCCACCACAGAAGAGGTGGCAACCCCATCTCTATACGACCAGGCAATTAAAGCAGCCAGTTCATCCTGAAAATACTGGGCACGACGTTCATAGCCAAACCCTAAGGTTGCTAGGGCATCACGAGTGACAAAAGAGCCCTTGTTGCTACCAAAACCGGTTTCTACACCTAAAATGCCCAGAATGATCGCCTGTGGTACACCAAACTGCTGTTCAGCACGGTTAAGCGTTTCTGCATATTGCTGTTTAAAACGTACGCCGCGCTGAATGGTAGATTCAGCTAAGAAGTTAGTCTTATACGAATACCAAGGCTTACTTTCACCTGGGCGATTCATGATATTGATGATATTGGGCAGGTTACGCGTCCCACTCATGGCAGAATCTACTTGCTGGGCACTTAGCCCATAGCTCTGCATGGCATTCTGCTTAAAAGCGGCATAAGAAGGGTGATATTGGAAATCGTTGGCCAGACTCAAACTGCTGAGACCAAATGCGGTAAGTGCGATTGAAAGCTGCTTAAACTTTTTATAAAAATCCGATTTCAACATCTTGCTACGATTTCCAGTTTTTTTGATGAGTTGCTGGCGATGTCATTTGAATCATGCCATGAAAAAGATTGATAAAATTTTTTCAATCGTGAGGCTTAAAGTGCCAGATTAAAGATAACATTCGGATGAATAAGAGACCTAGCCGCTTATACAAAAATAGCGATGGATTGGCTATTTTTACGGCAGTTTGTCTTATAGAGTCGCTTATCTGTAACAAGCTATTTCACTGATCATAAAAAAGCCTGACCGAAGTCAGGCTAATTCCTCAAGATTTGTAGAAAATCTTGAACTATTCTGTATAGAACAAAGTGTCGTGATATTCGGCCATGGCGCGCAGCTCATCTTTATTCAAATTCAGAATGATTTTATCTGCTGCCATATTGATGGCCTTGATCACTGCAGATGCGCCAATATCTGCTGCCTTGCGTTTGATCATGCCAAGATCCAGGGTTTTATTAAAGTCGACCATAAAATGTCGTACTGTCGCTTCACCAAATTGCTTGTACAGGTTGCTGAACGCTTGTTTATCAATAGTCTGACCGGCTTTAAGTTCTGCGTAATGATGTTTTAAATTCGTCACCAGACTGGCATCCAGTGATTCACCAATGCGTAAATGTCCTTCAGGATCTTTAAACAGACTGCGCTCAGAGAATGCAATTGACTCTCTGACCACATCGTTCGGCGCTTTACTCAATAGCTGCTTCAGTAAAACCGCAACAGTCGACTTGATATAGCCAGCCAGTTTTTCCGCAGTATCACGTTTATCGCTGGCAGGAAAGCGACGCACCAGCTCGGTAAGAATCGCATCAATAATTTCATCATTAATCATTAATGCGGTTTTATCACGCAATGGGTAAAGCGGCTCACTTGAATTTTTGTTTTTTTGTGCAGTCTGAATTGTATTTAAAAGCTCTGCAGAAGGAATAAACCCAAAAAATGGCATTGTTCAACCTCAATGTTTTTTATTGTCGCGCTAAACGAATAGGGCGAGGCATCCATGTTAAATCCGATACACGGCAAGGGTTGATATCCAATCCACCACGGCGTGTATAGGTTGCGTAGACCATCAGCTTTTCCGGTTTCAGTTGCTGCCAGATATCGGCAAACATCTGCTCCACACATTGTTCGTGGAACCCATTATGCTGACGGTAGGAAATAATATAAGCTAAAATACTCTTATAACAAGGTTTTTTACCTTGATAACGTATAAAAACTGTTCCCCAGTCCGGCTGGCCAGTGACTGGGCAGTTACTTCTGAGTAAATGTGAATACAGCTGGATTTCACCTTCTGCTGCATCATCCGAATCCAAAGCCAATAAACTGGCATCTGGATGATTTTCTAGGCGCTCAGGTGTCAGCTCGTCAATGCAGATGCCTTCCGGCTTGCTGATCTCTAATTCATCGACCTGAAACAATTGCAGTTTAACTTCAGCTTCAGCCGCAGCAGATAAATCTTTTTCGACCGTCGTGATAAAGGCATCTTGAGATTCAAACTTGGCAAAATTCAGGCTATTGAAATACAGTTTTAAGGATTTGGATTCAATCAGATTCGGCGAAGACGCTGGCAAGCTAATGCGGCCAATAGCCACTTGCGGCACACCGGTTGAATTTAACCAGGAAATTTCAAATACATGCCACCAGTCTGCACCTTGCTGAATCGCTTCGACATGTGCGTATTGTTCACGGGCAGGCGCGCGCGAAATCGGAAACAGAACATCAGGCTGATATTCTGTCGGGTAATTGGTGTCTTTACCAAGGAGAGATTGTTCTACACTCATTATTCACGCATTCCTGAACCACGGGAGAGTAAATGATAGGCCACTGCATACAGCACGGCACAACATAAGGTAATTACTGTCAGTGAAATGGCGACATTGACATCGCTATGCCCTAAAATGCCATAGCGGAAAGCATTCACCATATACACGACAGGATTAATTAAAGATAAATTTTGCCAGAATGGGCTTAAGCTCGAAATAGCATAAAATACACCACCCAAATAGGTCAGTGGCGTTAACACAAAAGTCGGGATAATCGAGATATCATCGAAAGATTTGGCATAGACGGCATTGATAAAACCACCCAAGGAAAACAGCAGGGAAGTAATCAAGACTGTATATATAGTCACAAACCAGTTGGTGATGTATAAATCGGCAAAAAATAAGCTCACTGCACTGACAATGATCGCAACCAGTATCCCACGAATCACACCGCCCAATACATGACCCCATAAAATGGCATGCATCGGTACCGGACTCATGATCAGTTCTTCAATACTTTTCTGGAATTTTGAGCTGAAGAAGCTAGACGAGACGTTGGCATAGCTGTTGGTGATCACGGCCATCATAATCAGACCGGGCACAATGAACTCCATATAACTATAGCCGCCCATTTCTCCAATGCGTGAGCCGACCAGATTACCAAAAATCACAAAGTACAGGCTCATGGTAATTGCAGGTGGCAACAGGGTCTGTGGCCAGATGCGCATAAAGCGACGGACTTCTTTATAGATAATGGTATATAAAGCTACGCTGAGTTGATTAATGTTCATTGCGCAGCTCCATCCAGATTTTTCTCGACCATTTTCACAAAAAGTTCTTCCAGACGATTGGATTTATTGCGCATACTGCGTACCTGAATATTCTGTGATTCCAGTAACTGGAACAGATCATTCATGGTATGTGCCTTGTCCATGGTAATTTCTAAGGTCATCGGATCGATCAGGTTAAATCGCACGCCGATGATATCCAGATGCAAAGGTTCAATCGGTTCGGCCAGATCAAAAATAAACGATTCTTCATTGAGCTGACTTAGGAAGCTTTTCATGGTGGTGTCTTCTTTAATCACACCGCGATCGATAATCGCAATGCGGCGACACAGCATTTCCGCTTCTTCTAGATAATGCGTGGTCAGAATGATGGAGGTGCCTTTTTCATTCATCTCGTTCAAAAATTCCCACATCGAACGACGCAACTCAATATCAACGCCAGCTGTCGGTTCATCCAGAATCAGCAGTTTCGGTTCGTGCATCATGGCACGCGCAATCATCAGGCGACGTTTCATCCCGCCGGATAACATGCGGGCCTGAGTGGAACGCTTTTCCCATAAACCCAGTTTGGTCAGATAAAGCTCCGCCCGTTCCTGTGCAATTTTTTTAGGAATGCCGTAATAGCCTGCCTGAGTCACCAAAATATCGAAGGTTTTTTCAAACTGGGCAAAGTTGAATTCCTGAGGCACTACGCCTAGGCACTGTTTGGCCTGAGAGGGGTGGATATCCAGATTATGACCAAAAATTTCGACTGTACCGGAGGTTTTTTTTGTTAATGAGCTGATAATACCGATGGTAGTAGATTTTCCTGCGCCATTAGGACCCAATAGCGCATAAAATTCACCTTCTGGTACATTTAAGTTAATTCCTTTCAATGCCTGAAAGCCATTGCGATAGGTCTTTGACACATCCCTTAAGATCAGTGCATCAGTCATGAATATCTCAAATGGTGAAAAGTTGAGATATTGTGAGTGATCTCGCAAAATAAGCCAAGTGATTCACACGCAATTCTGTGTTGCTGTTTTGGAACATTGTATAAAGCTTAAGCATAAAAATGATGAAGTTAGAGATAGTTGCTTTACCTTATGCTTTTTTTTGTTATGATGTGCGCGATCCAAAAAAGATGCGCTCATAGCTCAACTGGATAGAGTACAGGTCTCCGAAGCCTGTGGCGTGGGTTCGAGTCCCGCTGAGCGCACCATTTATTTAATCTATAAATCTGAAAAATAAATCAAATTAGTAACGCACACAGTTGCGGCCATCATCTTTCGCCCGATAAAGATTGTTATCGGCAATTTTCAAAACGTCTAGAATATTTTTAGAACTGTCTGGCCAAGAAGCAATACCAATCGAAATGCTGATGAAACCTATGTTGTGAATTTCTTTACATGCAATCTCTTTTCTGAACCTTTCTGCACTTTCATAAACTTCAGTAAGATTGCTGTTCGGTATAATAATGATAAATTCTTCACCGCCATAACGGCAGCAAATATCATCTTTACGAAATTTTTGCTGCATCGTCTTGGCAATATGCTTTAAGACAACATCACCTTGATCATGACCGTAATTGTCATTAATGTTTTTAAAATGATCAACATCCATCAGAAGCACTGAAAAAGGGATGTTCATTTTCATGTTTTGAGTCATGACATAATTCAAACCACGACGATTCATCAAGCCGGTTAAAGGATCTGTATTAATATGATGATCCATCTTGCTCATTTGTTGTGAAAATTTTCGAACACTCAGCAGTAGGGCTAACTTGAATTTTGTGACCTCATAGTACCAGGGCTGGATATCCTTAATTTTTGAGCCGATTTCTGCCTGATTCAGTAAACTCGCCATATCTGCCAGTTGGTTCAATGGGGCCGAGATAGAATCAGACAGTCGCCATACAATATAAAAAACAAGCAGATAAAATAAAAAGAATCCTGCGGCTAATTTATAGAGGATAGAATTTGCCTGTTTAAGTAAGTCATGGGTAGGTTGCTGGGAAACCACGATCCAGTTTGAAGTCGGAATATGAGAAAAACCTGCCAGATTATCAACGCCCTGGCTGTTGATTAAACGAATTTGACCATTTTTATGCGCATGCATATATTCCAGACTAGTATTATTGCTGGCCCATTGCCCAATTCTTTCACGATCCGGATGAAAAATAATTTTATTTTCATTGTTAATCACATACATATAACTATTCTTATAATAGACCTCTTGCGAAAGTAAAAACCACCTCAATATAGATTTCATGAGATATCAGAAATTAAACCGTTTTTCAGATTCTGAATTTAAACGCCTGGTTGGCGTACCTCGACCAGTTTTTACCGAAATGGTAGATGTTTTAGAAAAAGCAGAATCACTCAAAAAGAAATCAGGTCGTCCTCATACTTTAGATTTAGAGGATCAGTTGTTATTAACGCTCAATTACTTACGGAACTACAGCACTCAACTGGAATTGGCGGCAAATTACCATATCGCTGAAAGCAATGTGAATCGAACCATTAAAAAAGTTGAAGATGCATTAATGAAATCAAGACGTTTTACTCTGCCAAAACGAAGCATTACCACAGCAGACGAACACTTTAACTGGGTCATTATTGATGCCACAGAATGTTCAATAGAACGCCCGAAAAAAAAATCAGAGTAAGTTCTACAGTGGTAAAAAGAAGGAACATACGCTAAAAGTACAAGTGATCTATCATCCGAAGAGCAAACAAATCATAGGGCTAGATATATCGAATGGCAGTCAGCATGACATTAAACTGGCAAGAAAAACGGTTAAGAAATTCAAACATTGTGAATATGTTATGACCGATTTAGGTTACTATGGATTAGAGCAAGATGGCTTTAAATTATTGATGCCAATAAAGAAAAAGAAGAATTTACCCTTATTTGATGTTGAGAAAAAGTACAATAAAATGATTGGAAAAATACGAGTTGTGATCGAACACATCAATAGTCAATTGAAAACATTTAGAATATTAAGTGAACGCTATCGAAATAGACGGAAAAGATTTGGTTTACGCGTCAACTTAATAGCTGCATTGGTAAACCGGATAAATTTTCAATAATGACTTTCGCAAGAGATCTAATTTTTATAAGTGGTTAGAAGCTGATTAATTACATTTTTTTCTTTTAAATAAATCGCTGAACCGATGAAGCCCTGATAGTGATTTGACTTGTCAAAAATAGGTTGAGATATAAACACGATCATGTTTTTTTGCACAGAAAAATAGGGTGAAGATATATAAGTCGATTTTTTATGGAGAGAGTCAATAATCCCTTGAGTATGTTGTATTTTGCTTTTATCAATATTCAGAATATTCGGTGAAAAATTGATTAGTCTGCCTTGAGTATCACTGATTACGACACTGTTATAATGTTCAGACTGATATTTTAATTTATTGACCTCGGCTTCTCTCAGCTCATTGTTATTAAAGTCTTGACCTAATATCTTGGCACTATAGTCCAGTTCAAGAAGCATATTTCTAAAATGGTTGTCTGTGCTTAATGCAATTTTATGTGCATGGTCAGCATTTAAGGCAAGGGAATTGTCGATTAACTGATTTTTGACGATCTGATAGCTAATAATGAGAGAAATAATAAAAAGGCTAGACACACTAAAAATAGCCAATAAAAGTATTAACTGCCTTAAATTGAGATCAAGGTGTTTCCTAAAATTATTAGCTGACATAAAAAATTAGATATATCTCGATGTATTTATGAGCATTGTATTGCATTTATATTCAATGTTTAAGGTTGATATAAAATTAAATTTCTATTAAGTAGGAGTTTTTATTTTGATCAAATTTAGAGTTTACAGATCGATTGCATGTAAATAGGGTAGCTTTGAAAAGCTGAGTAAGGTTCTGAATATTTAACTATGCTACAAATAAAAATATGACATTTAACGTTCAGAAAATCTATTCAATAATTTTGATCCGTCCCTCTACATGATGAAGTACTCAGACAAAAATATGGTTAATTGACCTTAATGAGGAGATTGAATTATCGCCAATTTTTGAAAATAACCTTTTAAAATTAGTCGTATAGATTCTATGACAGCAGTTTCTTTGAATATTGCGTCCTTTTCCGGAAGTATTTTTTCATAAAAAATCATATTCGAGTTTAAATTTTGAAGCGCTTATTAGAGGTTAGGAAAGAAAGTATTGAGCGGGCTATTCAATCGGAAATCGTATACTTAATAAGATATTTTTCTAGAAATCAATGAATTAAATAAAGATGATATAAATACAAAATTCTTCGGATGGCAAGCCATAAATATTCTAATCTGCTTTAAAAAAATGACAATTGAAATCTTGTATAAGTCTTCTTTTAGAAGTGTAAAAGGGTATTGTCGGCTAAAAAAATACTGTTATATTCAACTCATGGTAGGTCGTAAAATCAATAAGACGCTACCGATAAGTTGGACGGATCAATGACAGTTAGTTGAGTTTGATGTTTATCACCAGACAATAAATCTAGCACTAGCCATCCAACACAGAGCTCGCAGAAATGCGAGCTTTTTTAATGTCTGCACAATTCATTCAGTTTAATATTTTTTTTCTTATAATCCATTCAGATAAAAAAGTTTACATTGCCAAATTCGCTAACATCTTGAAGATTAATCGCTTGGCTAATTATGGTATAAAAAACTGCAAATTGGATAATGAGAGAGGAAGGAAAAATGTCAAAGATGATTGATATCAAAGTGAAAGATCAATTTAGCCAAGTGACTGAAGCGAAAGCGATGCTGCGTTCCTTTGCAGAGCACAACATTCATCATGCAGCTGAGTTGGTCAAAAAAATTGAACACATCGTGGTGGATGGTGAAACCATTCTGCCGAGTATTGAGTTGTTGTTTGAAAGCCAACAATCTTCAAATATTTATCGCGTTATCGAATAATTTAATCAGTGAACTTCAGATAGGTAGAAAAAAATTGAACTTATTTATCCGAAATCACCGATTCAGCAGATAAAAAACTCACCATTTAGGTGAGTTTTTTATACTTTGGTGTTTGCTAGCTTGGATACTACTGTATGCAGCTATAATCAGCTTCTGATTCAATATCTAAGAGAAGACAACGTGATAATGGGCTTTAATTGGCCGAAGAAATATCCCATAACAATAAAAAAGCTCGCTGGAGTGAGCAAATATTTAAATCTGTTTAAGCTGCAGATTCACATCATATTTTTCAAAATCTTTTAGAATCTGCACTAAAGTTTGCTGTGCGATTGTATGCTCAGGGCTTAAAGAAATTTCCTGACGAGTCGTGCTGTCAAAACATTCAATGGCCTGGATCAGCCAATGATGCTCAATGGGACTTTTTTGAATCAACACACGGCGCGGTTGCAAGCTGTCACTGATCTGGCGGGGAAGTACATAGGTGATCGCCAGTTGCACAAATTGCAGTTCTTCAACCGGACTTAAAAAGGTAATTACCCAATTGCCAACTTTACTCAGTTGCATGGGATTATCGAACGCATCGAATTCTAAATAATGTGACATATACATGATCCAATCGGATGTCTATGCTCACTATATGGCGGGATTATAATTCTTTTTCTATCACGCTTAAGTCGGATATTTCGAGCTTTAAATTTTGCTTAAATATAAATATATCAAATAACCAATTAGTTATCTTAAATAATTAAAGCTGCCTCATTGTTAAACTCGCTTATTTAAGAGTTTAAAAGACTAAGATATTCTTATTCAGGCGCTTCATTTTGCTGCAATTGGTCTAAAGCAAAATTGATCTGCTTCAGAATGTGATTCAATTCTTGGGGAGCAATACGGCTTTCCTGAAGGGACGTAATCCATTGCATTTGGCACAGTTTTAAACTGCGCGTATCCGGCGCCTGTAAAATCTGATGAATTTGCTGCTTGGCCATCAAGCCACAATATTTTTGTAAGCTTTCCATCATCATATATTTAAGGTCTTCAAAAGACATAGGTTGCAGTTCAGGCAGCTTTTTTGCATGGCTTGAATCCGTTTCAGCAGATGGAATGTCCTGCGCTACTTTAATGGATTCCATCTCAGGATGGAGTTCTTTTGTCGCAGAAGCTGCTGCTATCGATGAGTCCAACGATCGGTGAATCTCGGAGTGTGCCAGGTCAACTTTTGTATCTGTTCTTGCATCAGCCTGCTTTTGACTGATGGCTACCTCGCCCGTTTCAGCTGGAATAATTAAATCCATGGCATAAAGCTGATCTAAGAGTTCGGCAGGAGCAAGCTGTTGTTTTAAGCCATCATTTAATAAGTTGAAATCCTGGCTGCCGATCAGAACCAGTAAGCGGCGTTGGCGTGCGGTCAGTGGGATGGAGCGATCCTGTAGCACCTCGATCCCACGTTGAGTTTTATAAAAATGCATCATAGCTGAATAGATTGTTGCTAAAATTCAGCTAGAGCATAGTCTGTGAAAATTACATTAATATGAAGTATTTATTAAAATACTGAGGTTTGTTTTGATAAAACCTATAATGTCGTGATCGCCGTATTTTCAAGGGCCTTACGTAAATAAGGATCCAGTTCATCCTGACGCAATAGCCATTGCACATAGTCAGTAGGAAGTTCGGCGATGGCAGTACCGCGATGTTTGCCAAAATTAATCGTACGTGGAATTCGGGCATCTTCAGAAGCATCGAATAATTCCTGCATACTGTTGATTTTTAAATGATGCACAATATGCATCAAAATATTGGCAGTTAAAATAATATCCATATCGGCACGATGTGCTTTACGGATCATTTCACGCGCTCTTTCGCTGCCTTTGGTGATCATATAGATCAGTGCAGAAATATTGTGTGCTTCCGCATCTGGCCAGACCCGACGAGCTAAAGCCAAGGTGCAAATTGCCTTGATTTTTGAAGTATCTACGCCACATTTTTCGATGGCACGGACGTCATAATCAATATTATGGCCGATCATGTAGACGGTTTCATCAGGTAGGCGAAAGGTAGTGTAATGCGGCTGACCTTCCAGATCCGATTCCAGAATATGATGCACGGCCATGGCAGCAAAAGAAATGGCTTCGTCACATGAATAAAGCTGATCAAACAGGCGGCTTTTATCCAGACTGATTTTATGCTCTACAATTTCGACAGGCGCATAAGCAATTTCGATGGGTTGACCATTTAAAGTATGCGTTTCGGTATCAAGAATAATGGCCTGCATGTCGGAAATGTGCCTGAAAAGAGAGGAGAGTAAAATCTAACATTATTATTTTGCAACTGACAATTGAATTGCTTTATTTCTGTATTAATTGCAGGCTTTTTAACGTATGACGACTATTTGTATAGTTCTGAAAAGGGGAAATTCTCTATTTTTAAGTTTGCTGATTTCATAATAAATATAAACTGACGCGAATTTAATAGAAAAAATAACGCATTCTTTTCTTGATATTGTTTAGATAAATTGGGAAATTACATGTAGTTTTATCGTTTGTTAAAGATAAAACCAGAAAAACTCATTAGAGACGATAATAAATAAGATAAGGATAAGATCGATGAAACGTCAAGTATTGACCTGTGCTCTTCTCACATTAAGTGTAGCCTTAACTGCTTGTAACGATGATAGTGATAATGATCGTTTTTACGAGTCCAAACCTGCTGTTCCAGTAAATAATATCGATAATCCAGTCGTGGCAACACCTGTAGCCTATACTCAAACGGATTTCTCCGGGATCGCTGACGAAAGTGTGATCATGACTTATAAGATGTTAGGAATTAATGGTAAGGAAACACAAGCTACTGCATTAGTTTTCACACCCGAGGGAACGCCTCCAGCTACAGGCTGGCCAATTGTGGCATGGGCACATGGAACTACCGGTGTAGCTGATCAGTGTGCGCCGAGTCGAAAAGCGCTGAATGATTATATTAAAGCCATGATTGGCGGGTTTCTCCAAGCTGGCTATATTGTAGTGGCACCTGACTATGAAGGTTTAGGAGAGCCAAGTGGAAAAGAACTTCATCCTTTCTTGAATCTGAAAAGTGAAGCTTATTCTATTACTGATGCAGTTGTGGCTGCACGAAATTATTTAGGTTCACAAGCGTCCAATCAATGGGTTGCAGTAGGGCATTCTCAAGGTGGCCAGGCAGCTTTAGGCGCTGCGCAATATGCAGCACGTGCTTCTAAGATGACCTATAAAGGTACGGTAGCTTTAGCACCTGCTTCTAATTTTAGCCTGATTTTGTCAGGTGGTGAGACGCAAGCTGGACAAGAAACCGATCTGGGTAAAAAGATTGAAACTTTGGCGTCTTTAGATACGTTCACGGCATTGATTACTGCCGGTTTACGTAATCCAAACCCAAATCTGCAATATAGCCAGATTTTTAAAACACCGACTGACCAGATCGCTAAGAATGCGGAAACTGATTGCTATGATGTACTGGGTAATAAATTTGGTGCTGCAATGGGACAGTATGCTCAAAATAACGGAACTTTAGAAGGATATCCTCGTACTCAAACTAACTTTATGAGTATTCCAGTCGTAAAGAGCTTCTTGGAAAAAGATTCTCAGCCTTTACTTGTTAAAGTTTCTACGCCAGTGATTATTTATCAGGGTTCAGCAGATAGTACCGTTCCGAAAGCAGCAACAGATGTTTTGGTTGCACTCGCCAATCAGAAACAAACTTCAGTACGTTATATTACGGATGAGTCAAATGCGACTAAATGGGATCATGGTAGCGTCTATGCACTGAATATTCCTAATATTATTTCAGATGTAAAATCTCTAATGCCAATTCAATAACTTATTTTTATCTGAATGGCTCATGTTTTTTTAGATATGAGCCATTTTTATTGCAAACTGAATAAAGTTCATGATCGAAAATTTAAAACTTCATGCTACAATACGCGCCAATCTTAGCACGGCTTAAAAGCCCTAAATCAATAGGACCTCGCTAATGTTTGCCAATATCTCTATCGCTGAATTTGATCCAGAATTAGCTCAAGCAATCTCGAATGAAGATGCTCGTCAAGAAGCTCATATTGAGCTAATCGCTTCTGAAAACTACTGCTCACCAGCAGTTATGGAAGCTCAAGGTTCAAAACTTACTAACAAATATGCGGAAGGCTACCCAGGTAAACGCTACTATGGCGGTTGCGAGTATGTAGACGTTATCGAACAATTGGCGATTGACCGTGCTAAAGAACTCTTTGGTGCTGATTATGCTAACGTTCAGCCACATGCTGGTTCACAAGCAAACTCAGCAGTTTACTTAGCGCTTCTTAACCCAGGCGATACAGTTCTGGGTATGAGCCTTGCTCACGGTGGTCACTTGACTCACGGTGCAAAAGTAAGCTTCTCTGGTAAAACATATAACGCGATTCAGTACGGTTTAAATCCTGTAACTGGCGAGATCGATTACGAAGAAGTTGAGCGTTTGGCGCTTGAGCACAAGCCACGCATGATCGTTGCTGGTTTCTCTGCATACAGCCAAATCGTTGACTGGCAGCGTTTCCGTGAAATCGCGGACAAAGTTGGCGCTTATCTGTTTGTTGATATGGCTCACGTTGCAGGTTTGGTTGCCGCTGGCGTTTACCCAAGCCCGGTGCAAATCGCTGACGTTACTACGACTACGACTCACAAAACACTTCGTGGTCCACGTTCAGGTCTGATCCTTGCGAAAGCAAACGAAGAAATCGAGAAGAAACTTCAATCGGCTGTATTCCCAGGCAACCAGGGTGGTCCTTTGGTTCACGCGATTGCTGCGAAAGCAATCTGCTTCAAAGAAGCAATGGCACCTGAATACAAAGCTTATCAGCAACAAGTAGTTGTGAATGCGAAAGCAATGGCTGAAGTATTAATCGCTCGTGGTTATGACGTAGTTTCTGGTGGTACTGAAAACCACTTGTTCTTGTTGTCTTTAATCAAACAAGACATCACAGGTAAAGAAGCTGACGCTTGGTTAGGTGCTGCTCACATTACTGTGAACAAAAACTCTGTACCAAACGATCCACGCTCTCCGTTCGTCACTTCAGGTATCCGTATCGGTACACCTGCAGTAACAACTCGCGGTTTTGGCGAAGCTGAAGTGCGTGAACTTGCAGGCTGGATCGCTGACATCCTAGATGCTAAAGGCGATGAAGCTGTTATCAACGCGGTGAAAGAGAAAGTTGCAGCGGTATGTGCTAAATTCCCAGTTTATGCATAATCGCTTATAAACGGAAAGGAGCTCCCAACCGGGAGCTTTTTTTATAGCTGTAAAAATAACGATGTAAAAGATGTTTAGACTTGATCGGGCTTATATAGATCAATTTCCATGCCGTAAGAGATTGAGTCATCAATAAAATCATATTGAGTTTTTCTCAATCTGGCTTAAAGTCTTTTATCAACTATTTGTATTTTTAAATGCTTTAAAAGAATGAATGCATTCGTTGCATGCTTTGCTTGAAATTATTTACAGGAATTATTTTCAGAACCTGACACTTTAAAAATAATAGGTTATTGAGCTGAAGATCATGGTAGATGAAGCGCTTGAGTGAATCCCATGTTACTGTAAGGTGGTGCTGATATAAGCGCCGTGAATGACATCATTCTTTTTATTTAAACGTTATATGGATCGGTATCATTTGAATATGGGTAAATCCTGTATTTAAAAATGCTGCTGGCGGTTGATTGATTAATTTTTCATTTATGCATTAAACAAGGTAATAAGGATGACTAAACCCAACATTATTTTATCTGAGCAAGATTTACATCGTCTGGAAACGATGCTGGAGAATCAGAGCAAGCTGAGCGAAACCATGATCCGCTTAGAGGATGAATTGGCACGTGCCGAAGTGGTCGAGCCGCAAGCGATCGCAAGCAATATCGTGACCATGCATTCCCGTGTGTTGTTGACCATTGCACCTTCTACGGAAGCTGTTGAGGTGACACTAGTTTACCCACACGAATTTAAAGGTGAAAAGAGGCAGGTCAATGTCATCGCACCGATAGGTGCAGCCATTTTGGGCTTAGCAGAAGGTCAAACCATTGAATGGCCACAACCGGATGGTAATACCATGAAAGTGACCATTGAAAAAGTGCTGTTTCAGCCGGAGAGCGAAGGGGATTATCTTTAAGCCAGCGTTGGATCATCCTTGAAAGCCATAGCAATATGGCTTTTTTGTATATGGATTTTAAGTAAAACCTGGTGTTGTAAGCATTTAGATCAGATTGAATACATTTTAAAGTTCTAAATGCTTAAAGTTAAACAATTCTCAAGATGCTACGTAGCCATTTATCTCTGTAATTGGATTGTCTTGCCAAAATCATAATTAAAATAAAGATAAAACATGCATTTAGTTAAAGTGATGTAACGAATTTCTGGATAAATATACACAACGCAGTCTGTTTTTTTGCTACATTCGAAGATGTTCTAGACTTCTTTGTTTCACTTTTTTTAAAGGATATCGCCTCAACCATGTCGCGCTTTGAAGCTCTACCTGCCTTGACTGACATGATGCTTGATCGTGAGGAAATTCTGGCGATTAAGCGTAATGAGCTTGTGCCTGTACTGGATAATCAATATGGGCTGAATCATTATGCAGATGCTTTGATTCAGGCACAGTCCGTTCTACTGAATGGTGTAGACCCGCACTTGACCCAACAGTTAAGCCATACCATTGAGCAATTGATTCAGGCTTTGGCAGAATCTAAAAAATATCTGAAAAAACGTAAATTTAATGCCCTACAGAAATGGCTAGGCATCGATCTGGATTATGGCTCAAGTCAGGTGGAATATTATCAACGGCTAGACCGTTTGCTCGATCAGGCCGATCACTTAAGCCGTAAATTGCAGATTGAAATTCAGAAATCGCAGTCACGTTTTCAGCAGCTTTTGGGGTTGCGCGAACAGATGGCCAAGCACATTGTCGCAGCAGACGAGTTTCTGTCTGAATATCCGCTATTCGTCAAAAACCAGCATCCCTTGGATAATTTTTCAGAACGCCTCTCCAAGAAAATTAATACCTTACGTACCTTGCAAAGCAGTAATGACATCGCCATTACCCAGATGCAGCTTTCGCAGCAGCTTTCCTTTAGCCTGCTGGATCGCTTTAAGGAAGCACAGCAGGTCTTGATTCCGGCCTGGCAATATCATGTCAAACAAAGCCAGACGAAACACTCGACAAGTGATCTGGAAAAACTTGATAATAGCCGTGAGAGTCTGATTAAAACGTTAAAAAAATCCCTCGAGAAACCCTCGAAAACATAACAATATAAGGTGAACTATGACCAAGTCTGATTTAGTAAATTTACCTGTTGAAAGCTCGAATGAACTGGTCGAACAAAAATTCCAGCAAATGGACCTGAAAGAACTGGGCTTACAGCCTGCTGACTTTCAGGAGGTGCTGGCTGCACGTAAAGAGTTGCAGAACATGAGTCATAACAGCGTGGCTGAATATGGCAAAAATATTGCGACCAAAACTTCGACCTATACCGATGAATTACTGAATCTGGTGCAAAATAGAGATCTGGATGCGACAGGACAGAAGCTGAATCAGGTGGTACAGGTGGCTCAGCAGCTGAATACCAGCAGTATTCTCAATAAAAAGAAAAGTTCGGGTTTTTTTGGCAATATCATTAGCAAATTCAAAGGTGCGAAAGATAACTTTGATGCGCATTTCAATACCACTAAAGAGCAGCTAGATGTACTGGTGAAAGAGATTGAAACCTCGCAATCCGGTTTGAAAGCACGTGTTGATACCCTGGATAAAATGTTTGACGGGGTACAGGATGAATATAAACAGCTCGGGGTACATATCGCCGCAGGCCGTTTACGCGAACAGGAGCTGCAGCAGGAAATTTCCACTTTAACCGCCTTGCCGCACGATCAGAGCACCACCCAGAAAATTTATGACCTGAACCATCTGGCCAATAATCTGGAAAAACGTGTCAGTGATTTACAGGTATTGCAGCAATCTGCCATGCAGACCTTGCCAATGATCCGGATTATCCAGTCGAATAACCTGATGCTGGTCGACAAGTTCTATGCGATCAAAAACATTACTTTACCGGCGTGGAAAAACCAGATCAGTCTCGCAATTTCATTGAGCGAACAGAAGAACAGTGTACAGCTGGCCAATACCATTGATGATGCCACCAATGAGCTGCTGCGCCGTAATGCTGACCTGTTACATCAGAACTCGGTCGATACTGCTAAAGCCAACCAGCGCTCGGTGATTGACATCGAAACGCTTGAACATGTGCAAAATACCCTCATTAAAACTGTAAATGATGTGATTCAGATCCAGAAAGAAGGTGTACAAAAACGCACAGAAGCAACCGTGCGTTTGAAAGCTTTGCAAGATAATCTGAATCATTTGGTGATTGAATCAAGTACCAGTGGATCCACGCCCAACTAAATCAGGTAGGGCCAAAATCTGAAAGAAGGAGTAGAGATTGCCGCCCTTAGATGAATACGCCGTTAAGCCTCAGGACATCAAGCAGGGGGTAGTTGCACTCAAGAAACGTCAACGCAATTTGATGCTATTGGGTTTGACTACTTCTACCATATTTATAGCCTCATTGATCAGCCTATTTTTCCAGCAGGAACTGGTCTATGGCTTTTTTGGCCTGAGTACCCAAGTACAGCAATTGCATTTACCGGTCAGTGTAGATGCCACACTGGCCAGCATTGGTGATAGTCCGGATTATTTTTTTAGTTTGCTGAGCTGGTTTGGCTGGCTGATTATTAAAATTTTTGCCTCTTTTATCGGTGCATTTTTTGTGATTGGCTTACTGAAAAAGTTGCGTTTCTTTTATGTTCGCTTTCAGTCTTTTGTGCTGAAATTTGTCGCCTGGCTGATTGCTTTTATCGTGATCTGGTCAGGATTGACTTACTGGCAGCATGATCTACGTAATGATCGGGATGATGCTTATCAGCAAGTGGTGTATTATGACAGCAATATTAATGACAGTGAAATTGCTCGTTATCTGGCTGATTCAGAGATTGCAGCACCGGTGAAATCTTATTTACTGGCGCAAACGGCATTGCTGCATAAGCCGCAGGATTTATCTGCCGCAAAACCTTATGTTTTAAACCTGGTTGAAGCAGAAAAACAGGATCCTAAATTTGAACAATATGGTTTCAAGCCTGAACAAATCTGGACCATGCAGCAACAGGTCTATGGTCAAGCCATGACACCAGTCGCCAAGAGTGTAAATACACAGGTGCAACAGGCGGATCAGTTAAATCAGATCACGAATCTGGTTATTATTGGTGTTGCTATTTTATCGGCACTACTTAGCCTAATCTTGTTTTTCTTGGCCAACTCAATCAAGGGTCGATCACTCCGTATCGAACAGCGGATTCATTAATTTCCCAAAATGCTCCTGAATAGGGAGCATTTTTTTGATAAAATTTCAATGCTATTTTTAAGATAACCTATTCAACTTGCTTAACACAGCTCAAAAATTTAAATAAGGCAGTAAAAAAAACTAGGTTTAGCTTAATAATCTAAAATATCGATCAATAAAATAAAAACAACCTGTTTTACCTATTCAATCGATTGTCCTATCATGGCTGTATCAAATAAACATTTACTCCTTTGGAGACGTTAGTAATGTTAGATCAAAATACTTCAGCCCAACTTAAAACCTTATTAGAACGCCTAGAAGGCCCGATTGAACTGGTGGCGACTTTGGATGGCTCTGACAAATCAGCCAAAATCCAGGAACTGGTGTCCGAAGTGGCTGCACTGTCTGACCTGGTGACTGCACGCTTTGACGGGATCAATGCACGTGCGCCAAGTTTCGGGATTGCAAAAGCTGGTGAGGAACCACGTGTATTCTTTGCAGGCTTGCCAATGGGCCATGAGTTCACCTCACTGATCCTGGCATTGTTGCAAACCTCAGGTTATGCACCGAAAGTCTCTGATGAAGTTCTGGCGAATATCAAGAGCCTGGGTGTTCAATCTAATTTCGATGTATTTGTATCCTTAAGCTGCCATAACTGTCCGGATGTGGTTCAGGCACTTAACCTGATCGCCATCTATAACCCAGGCACTACAGCGACCATGATTGATGGGGCTTTCTTCCAGGAAGAAGTAGAAGAACGCAAAATCATGGCGGTTCCGATGGTGTTCCAGGACAACCAGCATATAGGTCAGGGTCGTATGACGCTGGAAGAAATCATTGCCAAGTTGGACAGCAATGCCGCTACCAAAGATGCGGAAAAGCTGAATGCCAAAGATGCCTTTGATGTCCTGGTGATCGGTGGTGGTCCTGCAGGGAATACTTCTGCCATCTATGCAGCACGTAAAGGCATTAAAACCGGGATCGTGGCTGAACGCATGGGCGGTCAGGTCATGGATACCATGGACATTGAAAACTTTACGTCTGTACAGAAGACCCAAGGTCCTAAATTTGCTGCCGAGATGGAAGCCCACGTGCGTGAATACGGGGTCGACATCATGAACCTGCAACGCGTGTCTGATATCAAAGGGGCAGACGAAACGGCCAATGGTCTGGTGGAAGTGACTTTAGAGAATGGTGCCAAACTGGAATCTAAAACCGTGATTCTGTCGACCGGCGCACGCTGGAGAGAGATGAACGTTCCAGGTGAGCAGGAATACAAAACTCGTGGTGTGGCCTACTGCCCGCACTGTGATGGTCCACTGTTCAAAGGCAAACGCGTCGCCGTGATTGGCGGTGGTAACTCGGGGGTGGAAGCTGCGATCGACCTGGCAGGGATTGTAGAGCATGTAACTTTGGTGGAATTTGATACCAAATTGCGTGCGGATCAGGTGCTGCAAGACAAACTGAACAGCTTGCCGAACACCACCGTGATCAAGAATGCCTTGTCGACTGAAGTACTGGGTGACGGTGCACAAGTGACTGCACTGAAATACAAAGACCGTGCTACGGATGAAGAGCATACAGTTGAACTTGCAGGGATCTTCGTGCAGATCGGTTTGTTGCCAAATACGGACTTCCTGAAAGAAACCCCAGTTGAGCTGACCAACCGTGGTGAGATCGTGATTAACGATCGCAATGAAACCAATGTGAAAGGTGTATTTGCTGCAGGTGACTGTACCACAGTGCCGTACAAGCAGATCATCATCGCGACCGGTGAAGGTGCCAAGGCGTCACTGTCTGCTTTTGATTACATCATCCGTTCAGGACAATAAAAAAATAGCACCTGGGTTCCCCAAAACCGAGGTGCTATATCTTATAAATACATTATTATCGCTTTATAGGAACTCAGGACGCTAACACCCGAGTTCCTTTTTTTATATTTATTATTGGAACAGCCAAAAGTGTCCCCACGCACTTTCAGCTGTTCCTTTCCTCTGCACAGTTTTTGTTTTCAACCCTTATTTTTATACTTTCCCCAAGGTTGTTTTTATATAAAGCAATGTTTATTCCATCGCTTCATTTTTAAGATTTAAATAAGTTCAAACCCTTAAATTTTTCCAGTAATTGTTCTTGTGTTTCCCGATACTCCGGATGTGGAACAATGCATTCAATCGGACAGACATCTACACAGGTCTGATGCTCATAAAAACCGACGCATTCTGTACAACGGTTCACATCAATTTCATAAACTTTCGCACCCTCATAAATCGCGTCATTTGGGCATTCCGGTAAACACATATCGCAATTGATGCATTTGTCGGTAATTAGTAGTGCCATATTTAACTCGCTTGATAAGCCAGTGAAGATGCCGAAATATCCATAGTCGAGCTTGGCAGATTACGGATGAGCAGGGCATATTGCATATCAACATCTGCCGGAACTGGAATCTCAACGATATGACCTGAACCTTTGGCGTCTTCGATCAGATTACCTTTTTTGTCTTTCATTTCGGTTAAATTGAAAGTGATATTGCCTTTAGTCGTCATCAGTTCGAGTGAGTCACCGACGATAAAACGGTTTTTCACATCGATCTTGATGTAATCTCCATTGCGCTCCAGTACTTCACCACAGAAAATTTGATGATCAAAACTGGAAGAACCATGTTCATAATTCTGATATTCACTATGCACATGGCGGCGTAGAAAACCTTCGGTATAACCACGATTCGCTAAGCCTTCCAATTGTGTCATCAGTGACGGATCAAAAGGTTTACCCGCAAGCGCATCATCAATCGCTTTACGGTAAATTTGAGCAGTACGGGCGCAATAGAAATAAGACTTGGTACGGCCTTCGATTTTCAGTGAATGCACACCCACTTTAGTTAAGCGCTCTACATGCTGGACTGCACGCAGATCTTTCGAGTTCATAAAATAAGTGCCGTGTTCATCTTCTTCTGCGGCAAACATATCTTCATCATTCCGCTGCAATAACACAGGCTCATCAAACTGAGGTTGTTCTTGCATGTGTTGTTCGTCGGCATCTTTGGAGCAGCAGCCTGAATCCAGATTTTTCACTGGAATCACATCACCGGTTTCATCTTCCTTAGCATCCAGCACTTTATATTCCCAGCGGCAGGCATTGGTGCAGGCACCCTGATTGGCATCACGTTTGTTCATATAGCCTGACAGCATGCAACGGCCAGAATAGGCCATGCACAGTGCACCATGAACAAAGACTTCAATCTCCATATCGGGCACTTGCTGTTTGATTTCTGCAATTTCTTCAATCGACAATTCACGTGACAGAATCACGCGGGTCAGGCCCATATTTTTCCAGAATTTCACGGTTGCCCAGTTCACGGCATTGGCCTGAACAGACAAGTGAATATCCATCTCTGGAAAATGTTCACGCACCAGCATGATCAGACCTGGATCGGACATGATCAACGCATCTGGCTGCATCGCCACTACAGGCGCTAAATCACGAATAAAATTTTTCAGCTTGGAGTTATGCGGCTGGATATTGACCACCACATAGAACTTTTTGCCGAGTTCATGTGCTTCTTTAATGCCAATGGCGAGATTGTCATGGTCAAATTCATTATTCCGAACCCGCAGGCTATAACGCGGCTGACCGGCATAGACTGCATCTGCACCATAAGCAAAGGCATAGCGCATATTTTTCAGTGAGCCAGCAGGTGAGAGAAGTTCGGTAACAGTGGTAATGCTCATGATCAAATCGAAAGACATATAAAAAGTACGGCTTTATTCTAATCATCTGGAATTTGGATTCAACCTAGTAAATCACTCGGAAATACGCGATTTGGATGTAAAACAAGGTTCTTTTTTAAGTAGGGAATCCTCCATAAAATATCTTCAATATTCAGTCATTTTCAGGATTTTCAAGCGTTTTTAAAATCTGGCAATGATCAATAGTGGTTGGGGTGTTGCAACGTTCTCTCAGTGTGATCAGTTGCCGTTCAAATATTTGTAATTCTTTAATTTTATTTGAAATATCCGAAAGATGCTGATCAATCAATTGGTTTACGGCACAGCACTCCTGCTCCGGATTTTGTTCAAGTTGAATCAGGGTTTCAATCTCTTTTAATGACATGTCCAAGGCACGACAACGCTTGATAAAAAGCAGTCTTTTTAATGTGTCTTCACCATAATAACGATACTGATTACTTGCTCGAAAATTCGGCTGAATAAAGCCTTTTTTCTCATAAAAACGTAAGGTATCGGTGCTTAGACCAGTTTTTTTGGCCATTTCTGAAATCAAATAAACTGACATATCGCCCTCATGCTTGACCTTGGAGTTAGTCCATAGTTTCTAATCAATTTATCGTATTTTGGATAAAAAATCATCGGGGGAGTTATATGGCCTGTAGTTGTAGTCCTGAACCGGCACCCATCAAGCCCAACAGCAAATTTAGAGCAGCGCTATGGATTGCCTTGCTGGTAAACTTCACTTTATTTGTAGTGGAGCTGATCGGTGGTGCATATGCACATTCATCAGCCTTGTGGGCAGACGCGCTAGATTTCTTTGGTGATGCCGTCAATTACGGGATTTCTTTGGCTGTACTTGGTGCGAGTCTGTATTGGCGGGCAACAGTCGCTTTGGTAAAGGGGATGACCATGGCATTGTTTGGTCTGGTAGTGATTGGCAAAGTGATTTACGCCTATCTGCAAGGCATTCCACCTGAAGCACTGACAATGGGCCTGATTGGCATCCTAGCCTTAGTGGCGAATGTATTTACAGCAGCAATTCTTTATGCTTTTCGTGAAGGTGATTCCAATATGCGGTCGGTCTGGCTCTGTAGCCGTAATGATGCAATTGGCAACTTTGCGGTCATTTTGGCAGCCGTAGGCGTATTTGGTACAGGCAGTCTTTGGCCGGATATTATTGTGGCTGTAATTATCGCTACACTCGGCATCACATCAGGTTATCAAGTGATTAAGCAGTCTCTGGAAGAAAGATCACTTAAACATAAATCCAGCTAATTTTTATATTTAAAGCTGTCCTGCAGGGCAGCTTTTTATTTATTTCCATTTTTATAATATTTGAAAAATAAAGCTTTACAAATAAACAAATTAAATTAGAATCTCTGGCGAAATTCAGAAAATATACATAAATTTTAATAATTTAGTTTTTTGCATCGTGCGAGGGTTAATGTGAATTTAATTAAAATTTTTTCAATATTGGCAATATCGGGGCTAGCCGCTTGTAGTTCCAAAGTCGTGACTTATGATGCAACAGGAAAAATCATCGGTTCATGTATGGCGACGCGTGGCCTACTTTCGACCGCAAGTGCACATTGTAGTGGTTCAGGCGATGCCTTAGGTGTGAATTACAATACGCCAGATGCGAATACAGGCCTATTACCAACGCCACCAAGCCAAAATCAGATTAATTTAAAACCGTAAATAATAAAGGGGAATATCATGAAATTATCAGCACTTATTGCACTTGTAGCGACTGTTGTATTGACGGGCTGTGCATCGTCAGTAACTACATTTGACTCTCATGGCCGTATGATTGGTTCATGTAAAGCGCAAACGGGTTTCATCATTGCAGGTGGCGCAGGCTGTTCAGGTTCTGCAAACCAGGAAGGTCGCGATCGTTAATTATTTAGTGATGGTTCCAATAAAAAACCGGACTTTTAAGTCCGGTTTTTTAGTTTAGAAAATCTTATTTTTCAACGAATGCACGTTCAATCACGTAATCGCCTAAAACGCCCATTTTCGGAGATTCTTTCAGACCGTGTTGATCAAGAAGCGCAGCAACGTCATCTAGGAATGCAGGGCTACCGCATAACATGGCACGGTCAGTTTCCGGGTTGAAACGTGGCAGACCGATTTTTTCAAACAGTTCACCGGTTTCAATCGCGGTGGTTACACGACCTTGGTTTGGATATTCTTCACGGGTGACGGTTGGGTAATATACCAATTTTTCTTTCGCGCCGAGTTCAGAGAAGAATTCATGATTTGGCACTTCATTCAGGATCAAATCTTGATAAGCCAGTTCTGAAATGAAACGGGTACCGTGAACTACGATGATTTTTTCAAAACGCTCATAAGTTTCAGGATCGCGAATAGTCGACAGGAACGGTGCAAGACCAGTACCAGAAGAAAGAAGGTAAAGATTTTTACCTGGGTTCAAGTCATCAAGTACCAATGTACCTGTCGGCTTTTTAGAAACCAAAATGTCATCACCGACTTTGACTTTCTGTAAAATCGAAGTCAGTGGACCATCAGGCACTTTAATTGAGAAAAATTCTAACTCTTCTTCGTAGTTGGCGCTTGCAATTGAATATGCGCGCATTAACGGCTTGCCATTGACTTCAAGGCCGATCATTACAAACTGACCGTTTTTAAAACGCAAAGCAGTGTCACGAGTCGTTTTAAAAGAGAATAAAGTATCATTCCAGTGGTGGACGTGAGTAATCTTTTCGACGTTAAAAGCAGCCATTAAAGGTCTCAATAAATTATCAAATTAGAACAGCTTGCTATTCTAATCTAAATTCATTCTCGATAAACTGAATATATTTAATTGAGCTTATCAAAAAAAGTGATGATGACTGAACTGACGCTGCCGATTATTGGTTATATGCGTTCTCCCTATAAAGAAAAATTTGGTATTCCTCGTCAGCCGAATCTGGTTCAGGTCGAAAGCTATATTGAAATGGTCGGGTCCTATAATGACCTGCTCGCCTTTGAGGGAATTGAAGAATTCAGTCATTTGTGGCTGGTCTGGCAATTTCATGACAATAAAAACCAGCACAACAGCCAGTTTCGTCCACAAGTGCGTCCGCCGCGTTTGGGTGGTAACAAGAAAATAGGCGTGTTTGCTACGCGCAGCATGTATCGTCCATCACCGATTGGTTTATCTGTGGTCAAACTCAAAGAAGTGAGAAAAGTGAGCAAACATGTTCGAGTGTATGTGACAGGGAGTGACTTGCTCGATGGCACGCCAATTATGGATATCAAACCTTATATTCAATATTCGGATGCCATCATTGAAGCACAAAGCGGTTATGCACAGGATGAACCACCACGTAAAACCGTCATTTGGAGCGATGAAGCGGAGCAGCAAAAGCAACAATTACTAGGAAATGGAAAAATTTCTGTGCAGACTATTCAGGAACTGGAAGCTGTCTTATCTTTAGATCCAAGACCTGCATATCAGGAAGATGAAGAACGGGTATATGGGATGAAGTTTGCAAATGTTGATATCCATTTCAAAATTCATGCTCAGCAAGTGCTAATTGTTGCTATCCAGCATATTCCTTCCTAGATTATAGGTTCCACCACAAAACCCCAATCAACACTGCCATATGCAAAATCTGCACAGGCGCAAAATAAAGGACAAACTTCCAGCCACCGGTCAAAGCTGCATTGGCTGACTTGGCCAGGGCATGAGCACCCAGACCTAAAAGCAGGGCATAAATCAGACGCATATTTGAAGGATCGCCTTGAACGACGACACTGGCCATCGCGGCATGAATCTCGAATAAAGAGGCGAGCAAGGTCCCGGCCAGTAAGCCGGCATCCCCGAGCCAGACCTCCAGTCCGTAAACTCCAGCCTGAATCAATGTTAATGTGACTGCAATAATCACAGCTTCTTTTAAGCTGAACATCTGGCTGTCTGACGATTCCATGCTCGGCGCAGGTTTTGCCTTGCGCAATAATAAAAATGCACAGGCTGCCAGAAGGATTACGGCAACTAAAGAGGGCAAGAGCAGGATTTTAAGCCAGCTCCAGGATACGCCCCCGATCACAATCAATAGCAACACAATAGTCGAGATACAGGACATCAGCGCGGCACCGGCATTCGATCGTGCATCCATTTCACCTTTACGGACCTGTAAGCCCAACTGAGCGATGGTCGCCGTACTGGAAACAAAACCGGAAGCAATGGAGGACAGCATCAGGGCATTTTTAGTCGAAAAAAAGCGTTTCGCAATATGCGCCAGAGCTTGTACCACTAAAATTAAGGTCAGTAATTTTAAGATAATATAAGGGTTAAGCACTTCTCCCCAAAAAGGCCGGTCAGGGGTCAGCGGCAAGCCAATCAAAATCAAGGCCAGTAATAATAGTCCATCCCTGAATTCGGCTTCTTTAATCCATTTTCCGGCAATATTGTGCATGGTATGTTTGGCCATCAAAATACCGGTTAAGAGCACAGAAAGACCGGCTGCCAGAGGAATATTCCATAAACACATGGCGCCAATAAAATAGGTCATCACAAATGCAAGCTCTGTGGTAATGCCCGGATCATCTGGTTGATTTTTGATAGATAAAATGACCATGCCACCCACGATCAAAGCACCTATTACAGCAATCACGATTCCAAACAGGAAACACAGTGCGCCCAATAAAGCACAGATCGCAAAGGAACGTAAGCCGGCAAAACTCGGTTGCTGCTCACGTTGTTTATGCCGTTCCCGCTCCAGACCAATCAATAGGCCGCAGCCCAATGCCGAGGTGAGTATCGTGAGCAGTTCATGAAAAGAATGCGCATGCAGGGGAACCGCAGTCAAATCCATCTGTGACCTCAGCAAGCTAAGAGTTGATTATTTAAAAATATATGCGACGAGATAGAGTTTGCATAGATCAAAAATGTTGCAGTAGTGATCAAATCCATTATTTACTTTCTTTTTGAGATTGAAATAGAAACGTACATTCGATAGGTCGGGAGCATGCGAAAAACTGCAAAAACTTGTTATAGTGGAGGCAAGTTTGGGGACTGATAATAATGAAATTTGACTTTGAAATTGATACGGCATGGTGTCTAGACCAACTCTTTAAAGACGGTAAAATCAGTGAACGCGACCGGATGCTGGTACAAACCACTCATCGGCAACGTGAACAACTAAAATGGCACCCTTTACAGTGGATTGCTAATTTTAATCTGGTCGATCAGTCCCATCCTCAAACAACACTGACTCTGAACCGTTTATGTCAGTGGCTGGCAGAAAAAACCGGATTGATGTTCTATATCATTGATCCGCTTAAAGCTGATGTACAGGCATTGACCCATGTCATGTCGCAGGAATATGCACTGCGCAACCATATTTTGGCAGTGGAAATACAGGCAGACAAAGTTCTGATCGCTACGGATCAGCCTTATAAAACCGAATGGGTGTCGAATCTCGAACAGAATATTTCCCCGAAGAAAATACAACGGGTATTACTGAATCCGGAACAGCTACAACGTTATATTACTGAATATTATCAGGTCAGTCGTGCAGTCAGTGGTTCACAAAAATCTTCCGCTTATGACCGGGAAAATAAGGGCGTCGAAGCCTTGCTACAGCTGGGTGACTCACAGAATCCGGATGCCAATGACCAGCATATTGTCAAACTGGTAGACTGGGTGTTGCAATTTGCCTTTGAGCAGGGCGCCAGTGATATTCACATGGAACCGCGTAAAGATACGGGTAAGATTCGTTTCCGGATTGATGGCGTACTGCATACGATTTACAACATGCCCGCCAATACATTGACCGCCGTCATTTCCCGGATCAAGATTCTGGGCCGGATGAACGTCGCGGAAAAACGTAAACCACAGGATGGCCGCCTGAAAACCCGTACACCAAAAGGACAGGAAACCGAATTGCGTTTGTCGACCTTGCCAACGGCATTCGGTGAAAAACTGGTGATGCGTATTTTCGATCCGGAAGTACTGGTGAGAAATTTTCAGCAACTTGGCTTTGAAGGTCATCTGCTGAATGACTGGAACAATCTGACCAGTCATAGTCATGGCATTATTCTGGTGACAGGCCCAACGGGTTCCGGTAAAACTACTACGCTTTATTCAACCTTGAAGCAGCTGGCGACTGAACAGGTCAACGTCTGTACCATTGAAGACCCGATCGAGATGCTGGAACCCAGCTTTAACCAGATGCAGGTCAATAATGGTATTGATCTCGGTTTTGCTGACGGCGTGCGCGCACTAATGCGTCAGGACCCGGACATTATCATGGTCGGGGAAATTCGTGATCAGGATACTGCCAATATGGCGATTCAGGCAGCATTGACTGGTCATCTGGTTCTCTCAACTTTACATACCAATGATGCGCCGTCGAGTCTGACCCGTCTGCATGATCTGGGCGTACAGCCATTTTTGACAGCAGCAACCATCTTGGGTGTTCTGGCTCAACGTCTGGTGCGTAAACTCTGCCCGCATTGCAAGCAGGAAAGCTTCCTGAATGAACAGGAATGGCAGCATCTGGCAGCCGATTATCCTTTGCCGCGACCGGAATTTGTCTTTAAGGCGGTGGGCTGCGAAGAATGCCGGCATACCGGCTATAAAGGCCGTATTGGGATTTATGAGTTTATGCCACTGAGTCTGACCACTAAACAGCTGATTGGTGCCGATGCTAATCTGAACCAGCTGCGTCAGCAGGCTAAAAAAGAAGGGGTAGAGCCGCTCAGAATTGCCGGGGCGCGTAAGATTCTGGAAGGTGTGACCACGCTTGAGGAAGTCCTGAGAGTGGTGCCCTTAAATTAACTTTAAAAATGAAGCAATCTTAAGATTCAATTCATCTTCGGCTGTTTTAATAGCATCATCGAAACAAGGCAAGACTTTAAAGAGGTAACTGCGATGAAAATGATGATAAATACGGTTTTGGCAGCTGCATTGATGGGTTCTATCGCGACGGCTACGATAGCAAGTAGCGACACTGCTGTGAATCAGGCTGCTTTTGCTAAATCGACCACAGTCAAACAGGCACTGGCCATGAAAGATGACAGTAAGGTTCAGCTTAAAGGTTATGTCGTGAAAGCGGTCGGTGATGAAAAATACCAGTTCCGAGACAGCACAGGAACTATTACTGTTGAGATTGATGATGAACTTTGGCAAGGCAAACCGATTTCAGCCAAAACACCGGTAATCATCACAGGTGAAATCGACATTGATTATAAACCGGCAAAACGTGTTGAAATTGAGGTTGATCAGGTTCGTTTCTAATATCGCCTGATTTGCTGAAATCAATTTGAACACAGCGACAAAAAACCACATGCAAGTTACCAAAAAGCATGTGGTTTTTTTGAGTCTGGAACTTTTTCAAGGCAAGATAGAACAAGGAAGCAAACGGAGCAGAATATGCGTATTCTTTTGGCGGAAGATGATCAGTCTCAGGCAGACAGTATCCAGACTTGGCTGGAAATGGACGGTTATGTGATTGATCGGGTAGAGCGTGGTGATCATGCGATCCTAGCGATTGAGCAGCATAAATATGACTGTATTCTGCTGGATCGTGGCCTGCCGAATGCCACTGGAGATGACATTCTGAAAATTTTGCGCAGCCAACATCAAGATACGCCGGTGATTTTTATTACGGCCAAAGACAGTATTGATGACCGGGTTGAAGGTCTGGATTTAGGCGCGAATGATTATCTGGTCAAACCTTTTAGTCTGGAAGAACTTTCGGCCCGAGTTCGTGCCCAACTCAGACAGAAACAGCAAACACCGAATCATATCCTGCAATGGCAGGATCTCAGTCTGGACACTCAAGCCAAGACCCTAACTAAAGAAGGTCAAGCTGTGAATCTGACTGCGAAGGAATTTCAAATTCTATACAAGCTGATGCAGCAGCCTGAACATATTGTCACCCGTGAACAGCTGGAAGAATCGCTGTACGCCTGGGGCGATGAAATTGAAAGTAATGCCATTGAAGTATTTATCTATCAGCTGCGTAAAAAAATTGGCAGCCAGATGATCAAGACCATTCGTGGCTTGGGCTATCGTATGCATAAGGCTGAGGCTTAACCCCATGTCGGCTGCTATTTCCCTGCAAACCCGGCTGATCAAACATGCACTGTTTAGTTCCATCTTGGCTGGAGTATTGGCCTGGCTGCTGTTATTGGGAATTTCCAGTTATCAGGCCAGTCAGTTGCATGATGAATTAATGGAGCAAATTTCTGAGTTACTGCTTGGCGATGTTACCCAGGCCAAAGACGCCCAAGTCGATGAACTCAGTGAACAGTTTGATATCCAGTATGCCTTGTTGCTGGATCAACAGGTACTGACTACTTCGATTGATGATGAATTAATTAATACCATTCCAAAAGCACAGAACAACGGCTTTCAGTTTGCTTATGAAAATGGTCATTTTATCCGGATACTGACTGCGGAAGATGACGACCTTCAGGTCAAAATCGTACAGCCACTTTCAGTACGTTTCGATGAACTCTGGCAAACTACTTTGGGCTTTGCCGGGATCTTATTGATTTTATGGCTAGTGCAATGGCTGATTTTGCGTGTTGCGATCAGACGCCAGTTACGGCCATTAAACAAGATTTCCCGGGCGATTGGTTCCAAAACTGCTCAGGATCTAAGCCCTCTCAAAACGCCTGATCCTGAAATCACTGAACTGCAACCGATTATTCGTCAGTTGAATGCCATGCTCGGCCGGCTGGAAAAGTCACTGGCTGCCGAACAGCGTTTTACTGCAGATGCTTCACATGAGCTGCGTTCTCCACTGTCTGCAATTCAAATGCGTCTACAGGTTTTAAAACGCAAATATCAAGATGATGCACAGCTCCCTCAGGCATTACAGTTGATCCAAAATGATGTCAACCGCGGCACGCAGGTACTGGAAAATTTACTTTTACTGGCACGACTCGATCCGGAGCGAACAGGGCAATTAGCAACGCAAACGATTAATCTTAAGAATCTGGTTCAGGAGGCTTTGCAGGCCTTGCAGCCTTTTGCAGAAGAAAAAGACATTCATTGGAATCTAAAACTTGAGGATGCTGTGATCGAAGCGAATCCAGAACTGATTTTTAGTTGTATTCGCAATCTGGTCGACAATGCGATCCGTTATACGCCGCAACAGGGACAGGTCGAGATCCGAACAGTTATTGAGCAGCATCAGATACAGTTACTGATTGAAAACTCAGGAGAGGGGATTGCTGATGAGGTACTGGAACGTTTAGGTGAACGTTTTTATCGGGCTTTGGGTACGCGAACTCAGGGTTCGGGTTTAGGCCTGTCCATTTGCCAGAAAATTATGGCACTGCATGCAGCTAAAATTGACTATGCGCCGTCGGACTTGGGTGGACTTAAAGTGTCATTGAGTTTTGAGCCTGATGGCAAAATCTCATGATTAGAAGATTAAAAAGCAGTATGCGCTGATTCATACTGCTGCTTCCCACGTTTGTTATTTTAGATTGTTTTAATTATTTGGTCAGAATAAGACGGTTGTTGCGGGTCAGGCGCAAGCGGTATTCTTCGCCGGCATGCATGATCCGGATTTCACGACCCAGTGCAAACAGATTGTTGGAGTGCAGCATTGGCAAGGCATGGTGAGTATCATTGTTACGGGTGAATAGGCTAAATGGGGCGTTCATTCCGTCGACTCCGTGGTGTGTTTTGAATTGATTTAAATGATAATCATTATCGAATAGATCTGTCAACGAAATATTGAGCAATTTATAAAAAACTCTAATTTGCTTACAATCTGTAAAACTTTACCGGTTCTGTACATCATGACTAAAGCTACAATTCATGTCGCAATTGCGCTTTTATTTTATCAAAATCAGGTTCTAGTCGGCTGGCGTGAGGCCAAGCAGCATCAGGGCAATAAATATGAATTTCCAGGCGGAAAAGTTGAACAGGGCGAATTACCAGTCGAAGCCTGCCGCCGCGAAGTGATTGAAGAGGTCGGGGTTGATATCGAACGCTGGCATGCTTCTGATTTTATTTCTCATGAATATGAAGATCTCATCGTCAATTTGCATATTTTTCATGCTTCAGTACAGCCTACTCAACTGGCTGAAATCAAACAGCCTTGGCGCTGGTACAGTCGGGAAGAACTTGGTCAGCTGAATTTCCCGAAAGCCAATCAGTCCATGATTCAAAAGCTGCAATGGCCGCAGCGCATCAAGATTGCTGAAGATCTGGATATCTTATCAAGTCTGGATACAGATCAAATGTTATATTGGCGTTTAGAAGCGACGCCTGAACGGATCATGCAATTACACCAATATCCGGTAGATCAGCTCTCCAGGTTAATCATTAATCAGCAGCTTTGGTCACAACTGAATGAATTGCAGCAGCAGACGATTCGCACGATTCATCTAAAACAGAATCAACTAATGAACTTGAAACAAGGTGAATTGAAATCTGGCTATCGTTATCTGGCAGCCTGTCATGACCTGAGTGCTTTAATGCATGCAGAACAGATCGGTTGTGAAGCAGCCTTGCTGAGTCCGGTACTGGCGACCGCAACGCATCCGGACACGCCTGCGCTAGGCTGGGAGCAATTCAAGCAAATGGCAGAGCAGGTACAGATTCCGGTTTTTGCTTTGGGTGGAATGAAGGCTGATGAGCTTGAGTATGCAAAAAGCCAGCACGCTTATGGCATTGCCGGCATTCGCTATATTTAAACACTTTATTTATAAAATAAACTTTCTATTAGTAAGTCAGTTTCTATGGAAAATTATCTTAAAGCTTTTTGAGTGCCTGTTGGGCTTGCTGAATCGCTTTGGCATTTTTCCGCAACTGAGCAGATTTAAGGCGCACTTGCCAAAGCTGCTTTTTCATGGCACTAGATTGTGCATAACTCAGGCCACGTAAGGCAAAAGCATCGGCGCTTGCTGGCTGATTTTTACGGTTAGCAATCATACCCAAGTATAAATAGGTTTCCGGTGCCTGAGGGGCCAGTCGCTGTGCCTGAGTTGCAGACGCTTCAGCTTGAGCGAACTGCTGCTTGGTATAGGCCTGCTGGGTTTGCTGCATCAGACTCTTGAAAGCCGGCAGATTACGGCCATCATCAAACTTTTGGCTTTTCGGCTTCTGTTCAGGAATGACAATTTTCTGACGTTTGATGTCAGGACGGTCATAAGGCGTAATCACGACGCCGTCTGGCGTTTTTGCCTTAGGTTTTTCCGTCGCAGGCTTGACTGGGGTAACTGGCTTTTCTGGCTCAGAGATACTTTGGCAGCCCACCAGACTGAGGATGAGCAAACCAGGGAGGATTTTTCTTAACATAAACATAGACTCAATTAATGGCTATAACTTCCACTGGCGATAATACGGGTTTCGCTCTCAAGATCGCGTTCTATTTCTGTTTCACTTTCTTGTATATAGCGACTCATATCATCCTGTTCAGCATCAGATGGCTCAGGTTCTGAATCAATATCATAAGGTTCCGTCGCATAATGCGAGATGCCGCAGGCAGTTGCCTGATTTGGCAGGGCATGACGCGAAATCGGGATATACATGGCGCCTTCACAGCCTTGTGCCGATAAATGACCGGTATAACGATCCAGCCAATGCCATTCGATTTCATTCGGCTGTGGCAAATTCACCGGTTTTTGGCGTAGTTGTTTCATGACATTGGTCCACACGGGCAGGGCACCTGAAGAACCGGTCAAGCCAGTGACTTTGTTGTCATCCAGACCGAGCCAAACCACGGTCATATAATTACCTGAGTATCCGGCAAACCATGAGTCACGGCTGTCATTCGTAGTACCGGATTTACCGGCAAGATTCAGACTACGTGGTAAGCTGTTATAGGCTGCACGACCTGTACCATTCGACATGACCTGTTGTAAGCCATAATTCAGAGCATAAGCAGAAGCCGGATCAATGGTCGGTTGCACACTCAGGCTATAACGATCCAGAGAGCGGCCGTTGGCATCCACCACAGAGCGAATCGCTTTGGTTGGGTATTTAAAGCCGCCTGTAGCAAAGTTGCCGTAAATATTCATCACTTCCATCGGGGACATATCTACCGCACCTAAGTAAATCGACGGATAAGATGGAATATCTGAAGTTACACCAAATTTTTTCAGATGATTAATAAAGGTAGACAGGCCAAATTCTTGTGCTAAACGCACAGTGGACAGGTTATAAGATTGCGATAAGGCTTGTGACATTGGAATGACACCATGTCCACGACCACTATAGTTTTTCGGTGTCCAGGTTTTGCCGTCACTCTTAATGCTGATTTCACTGTCTTCAATGGGGCTCGCCCAATGATAACGGTTCGATTCCAGTGCACTCAGGTAGATCACAGGCTTTAACAGGGAACCAACCTGACGCTTGGCATCGACTGCACGGTTAAAGCCGGTAAAATCTTGAGTAGAACCTACTGCGGCTACCAGCTCACCATTTTCCGGATGCGATACCAATACCGCACCTTGTAAATCTTTCAGGCGACCCGGATTGGATTTACTTAAACGCGCCACCGTCTCTTTAAAGCTGTCCTGAATTCTGGTTTGGGCTAAAGGATCTAAAGTGGTGAAAATTCGCAGACCCTGATTGGTCAGATCGGTTTCCTGATAATCTGTGCGTAATTGACGACGTACAATATCCAGAAAATCCGGGAAGCGGGCAGGGCCTAAAGTCGGTTTTGAAATGACATTTAACGGACGTGCGGTTTCTTTTTCATATTGTTCCTGAGTCAGATAGCCCATCACCAGCATATTATTCAGGACGATATCACGGCGTTTTTTCGCACTTTCAGGATTGCGCCATGGATTGTATAGACTCGGGCCTTGGACTAAACCCACCAAAAATGCTTGCTGGGAAATATTCAGTTCACGCAGTGGCAGGCCAAAATAAAACTGCGATGCCAGACCATAACCATTAATGGAGTAGTTACCATTCTGGCCGAGATTTACCTCATTCAGATAAGCTTCTAGAATTTCATTCTTGTCATAATGCAATTCAATCAGCATCGCCATAAAGGCTTCATTCACTTTACGTTTTAAGGTGCGCTCAGGGGTTAAATAGAAATTTTTGACCAGCTGCTGGGTTAAGGTTGAGCCACCCTGACGTTTACCACCGGTAATATTGCTGACTACGGCACGTGCAATACCACGCGGTGAAACCCCATGATGCTCATAGAACTTACGGTCTTCGGTCGCGATCAGCGCTTCGATCAAGGGCTTAGGCACTTTATTTAGCTTGATCAGCACACGGTCTTCGTTATGCTGCGGATAAATCCCACCAATTAATAAAGGTTCTAAACGCGCAATCCCGCTTGAAGACGGTTTGGTTGCGCTGACTTCTGCAATCTGTTCACCGCTGAAACTGACTTTCAATATTTGTTCCGGTTCAACCCGGTCACCAAAATCAAAGCCGCGTGTATGCACATACAGGGTATTACCCGTGGTGACAAAGTTGCCTGATTTAGTATAACTATCCGAATTTTTATAACCGAGTAATTTTAATTCTTGTTGGAAATCCTGCAGGCTGACTGGGGCATTCACGTACACTTCCATCGGACGTGCGAAGACCTTGGCCGGAATATCCCAGCGCTGACCTTCAAACTTGTCGCGTACAATATTGTCTAATCTAATCAAATAGATACTAAATGCTACAAAGATAGAAATGACAATAATAGAAAAAATTAAGGCAAGAAACCCCATGCCACGTTCAGATTTCATAAATACTTATAAGATCCTGTGAAATTGTGCTAATCATGCGAAGCTTTTCATTATTTTGCAATATTTAATCAAGAAATGCGCTTAAAATTAAAATGAAACCCCACAATTTCTCCTTAATTCGAATATATTTCAAATAATTTCCTACCTATGAAGCACTGTTATAAATTGTCATCCAGGTATAGCTTAATGTTATGATAAGCAGGATTCGTAGCGGAGCGACGACACTGGTGCAAATTTCCCATAAGACCTTTCGAAATATCGGGTTAATAGGACGTCCTGATAAATCGTCGGTGGTTGAAACCTTATGCCTTATTCACGATCATCTTCTCAATTTAGGCCTACACCCAGTTTTTGATGCAGCGACAGCTGAACTTGTTCCCTATCAAAATACCCAAACCGTCAGTCGTGCCTTATTGGGTGAGGTGGTGGATCTGGTGATTGTCGTGGGCGGTGACGGCTCGCTATTACATGCAGCACGCGCCTTGGTCAAGTACAATACCCCGGTGATCGGGGTTAACCGTGGTCGTCTGGGGTTTTTAACGGATATCAAGCCGACTGAAGTGATATTCAAGCTGGATCAGGTATTAAAGGGTGACTTTCAGACTGAGCGACGCTTTTTACTCGAAGTCGAAATTCGCTCCAAAGGTGAAGTGATTTACGATGCCATTGCTCTAAATGATGTGGTGCTACATTCAGGGAAATCGGTACATATGATCGATTTTGAACTGAATATTGATGGACAATATGTCTATCGTCAGCACAGCGATGGCCTGATAGTCTCTACGCCGACTGGTTCTACGGCTTATGCGCTTTCTGGTGGTGGCCCGATTGTACATCCAAGTATGGATGCGATTGCCTTGGTACCGATGCATCCGCATACCTTGTCTTCACGCCCGATTGTGGTCGGTGGACATAGTGAAATTAAATTACTGATTCGTGAAAATCGCGTACTGCCGATGGTTAGTGCGGATGGACAACACAGTGTGTCTTTGAATGTGGGTGATAGCGTCCATATTCGCAAGCATCCCTTTAAACTGAATCTTCTGCATCCACCGGGTTATGACTTTTATAATGCCTGTCGAACCAAACTGGGGTGGAATCAGGACTTTGATTATTTTAAGCAGGATTAAATCATGAATATTGAACAAATGCTTGCCGTACTCAATCCTGAGATTGTTGAACGCCTAAGAACAGCAGTCGAAATTGGAAAGTGGCCAAACGGTGTAGCCTTGACACCAGAACAACGTCAGACCTGTATGCAGGCAGTCTATGCCTGGGAAATGAAAAACCTGCCTGAAAATGAGCGCAGCGGTTATATCGATCGCGGTACTAAAGAAGAGGGTGAAGAGTGTGATGATGATCATCACAAGAATGAACCTGAATTCAAGCCGATTCGTTTTGTTTAAGGCTTAATTCCCAGCCAATAGCAATACAATTAAAAAAAGCATTGTTCATTCACTGAACAATGCTTTTTTCTTTTGCACAAGATTAAACCGTGTGGCGATTCGCCCATAAGATTTTGGCTTTTTGCATCGCAGCTTCAAAGCTGTCACACACGCCCATGGTATATAGCGCAATGCCCATAGTTTCTATCACTGCAATCTCGCCATAATCATGGCTTTGCTGACCGTCCCAGACAGCCTTAAATAGCGCCAGATCCAGTTCTTCTTCAATTGGACTGCGGTTGTCAGTGAGCTTTGGCAATTCATGCTCATAGAGCAGGCCATCTTTAATGCCACAGATGAGCGTTTTGGCATCCGGATTACGCTCGAATTCGCCCCCTTCACCTTTAATCACGGCACTATTTTTATAGCCCAAGCGGAAAGCTGCTTGCTGATGCGAACCACGATATGCTGGATGGAAAATGGCTTGCAGGGTCGCTTTGGCATTAAAGGGATTGATCAGACGCGCCAGGGTATGAATTGGGGAGCGTAAGCCCATGACATTACGCAGCGCAATCAAGTCTGCAAGAATCGGAGAAATTACTTCTAGCGGGATATAGGCAAAATGCTGTTGATGAAGCTGCTGTTCAACCTCAGCATCATTTTGACAGATTGGATAGCCTAAGTAAGTCAGCACCTGTTCGGTGTAAACGCGGTTCATGGTATGGCCCGAGGCACCATGCATCACAATATTATAACCATGCTTGGCCAGTGTCAGGGCTGCCAGAATAAACCAAGGATAATGCTTGCGCTTGCCCGCATATGAAGACCAGTCCAGATCGACATCCAGTTTTTTGAAACTCAGCTGGTCACGTGTCGCCTGTACAAAACCGGCCAACTCATCTACAGATTCTTCCTTGACCCGCAATAACATCAAGAATGCACCTAACTGCACATCCAGCACTTCATTTTTCAAAATCATACTGAAGGCTTGATAGGCTTCATCATAGCAGAGAGAGCGGGCGCCATTTTTCCCTTTACCCACAATGCGTACATATTGGGCAAAGGGATGTTCGAAATCTTTATAAATATTTCTTTTGGTATTCATAACTTTTTACAGCTTGCAGAAAATATTAATGTCAAGGGAGAGGGTGAAAATCCATAAACCTTTCAGTATACGTAAAACAATCAGTTAAATCTGATTATCGACTAATGTCTAATCTATTCTGGTTAAAACATAAACAAGCGCATAATAAGTTATGCACATTTAGTCTGAATATTCGGTAAAATTTAGGCAATTTTTAGAGTCTGTTTAATTTTTCTTAATCTCTTTCTCCCATTTAATACTTTGGTCTGATACTTGAGTGTCAGATTCAATGCATGGCTGATTATCATTTTTGAACATTCTCTTGAGCCTTTTGAGACTTGATCCGTTCATCCTGAGAAGGGATGAAGAGGTCAGTATATTTCTCAAAATGGTCTTTCTTATTTTTGATATCGTTCAAGTAGATTTATTATGGCGAAACAACCAATTTATAAGTCACTGTATTTTCAAGTGATTGTGGCCATTATCGCAGGTATTCTGGTCGGGCATTTTTCGCCTAGTGGTACGCAAATTATCAATGGCGTAGAACAGCATGTCCCTGGCTTGGGCGAACAGCTTAAACCGCTTGGTGATGCATTTATCCGTCTGATTAAAATGATTATCGCACCTGTAATTTTCTGTACCGTAGTGAGCGGTATTGCAGGTATGGAAAGCATGAAATCAGTCGGTAAAACTGGTGGTGTGGCTTTACTTTACTTCGAGATCGTATCCACGATTGCTTTGGTCATCGGTCTGGTCGTGATTAACATCGTCAAGCCTGGTGTGGGCATGAACGTTGATCCTGCTTCACTGGATACCACTGGCATCAGTAAATATGTCGCTTCAGGTGAGTCACAATCGACTATCGACTTCCTGATGAACATCATTCCAAATACGGTTGTGGGCGCATTTGCGGAAGGCGAAATCCTGCAAGTTCTATTGTTCGCGATCATCTTTGGTTTTGCACTGCATAAGCTCGGTGATCAAGGCAAGCCAGTCCTGAAACTCATCGACCAGATTTCACATGTGTTTTTCAACATCGTGAACATGGTGATGAAACTTGCTCCAATTGGTGCATTTGGTGCAATGGCGTTTACAATTGGTAAATATGGTATTGGTTCTCTTGCTCAGCTGGCACAGTTGATCATTTGTTTCTATGTTACCTGCGTACTGTTTATTTTCATCATATTGGGCTCAATTGCGCGTTTCGCAGGGTTCAGCATCATGAAGATGATCCGCCTGATTCGCGAAGAACTTCTGATTGTACTGGGGACGTCATCTTCAGAATCAGTACTGCCACGTATGTTGAAGAAACTGGAACTTGCCGGTGCAGAGAAGTCGGTGGTAGGTCTGGTGATTCCAACTGGTTATTCATTTAACCTGGATGGTACGTCGATTTACTTGACGATGGCTGCAATCTTTATTGCGCAAGCAACCAATACGCAACTTGACTTGTCTCATCAAATTACCCTGCTTCTGGTACTTCTGATCTCATCTAAGGGTGCGGCAGGCGTGACTGGTTCAGGCTTTATTGTGATGGCGGCAACTTTGGCTGCTGTAGGGAATATTCCTGTGGCAGGTCTGGCATTGATTCTCGGTATTGACCGTTTCATGTCTGAAGCTCGTGCCTTGACCAATCTGGTTGGTAACTCTTTGGCGACTTTAGTGGTTGCGAAATGGGTTGGCCAGTTAGATATGGACAAGCTGAACTATGCTTTAGCGAACCCAGCTGAAATTGATGAAAAAATGGCGCAAGAAGGCAATAACGCTCACTAAGTTTGAGTCTGTCTTTCGTGTCTAAAAGGGAAGCTTCGGCTTCACTGCTGTCCCATAGTTTGCTTTAAATAAAAAAACCTGAGTCCTAACAGTTAAAATATGAGTGCAAACAAACACTTTAACGACCAGGATTCAGGTTTTGTCACATCAGAATACCGTATTTCATGAGCTAATTAAACCTGTTGTGCGACAGGATTTTGAACAACTTGCTAAAGTACACCATGTTGGACAGAAATTTAGAGCGGCTTCCCGGTGGGATCAGTTTATTGCCATATTGATGTCTCAATTCTCTTGTAGACAAAGTCTGAGAGATATTCAATCCAATTTGGAGTGCCAACAGGAAAAGCTAAGTCATCTCGGAGCAAAGTCTATTCCCCGAAGCACGCTGGCACGAATCAATGAGCAGCAGCCTGCTGCCTTGTATCAACAGCTATTTTACAAGTTGCTTAAATACTATGAACACTCAAAAGTAGCTCATAAATTTCGCTTTAAGAATCCCTTGTATTCCTTGGATGCCAGTCATATTGACCTGTCGCTTTCCTTATGTGAATGGGCCAAAGTTCACGACTCAAAAGCCAGCATGAAACTCAGCATAGGATTGAATCACAGCAATGATATTCCTGAGTTTGTTGCAGTTGAAAATGGCAAAGAAAATGACATGGTACAAGGCCGCAAATTCCAGTTTCCTGCTGGCAGCATTGTAGTTTTTGATAAAGGCTATGTCGATTACCAATGGTATGCAAATCTGACTGCTCAAAACATTGGATTTGTCACACGTTTTAGGCCTAAATCTGTGTATCAGGTGATCCAGCAACATCCAGTGCTTGAATCCAAAGGTATTCTAAAAGATGAAACCATTCAGCTGAATAGCGCACATGCCCTAAAAAGAAAAGCCCCAGTGTTAAGAAGAATTGAATATAGAGATCAGCAAAGTGGCAAGCACTTTAGCTTTCTCAGCAATAACTTTCATTTAGCCGCCTCCACCATTGCGGCGATTTATAAAGATCGTTGGAAAGTTGAGCTGTTCTTTAAGGCGATTAAGCAGAATCTCAAATTAAAAGCGTTTCTAGGCCGCAGCAGGAACGCAATTCAGACACAAATCTGGATTGCGATGATCGCCTATTTATTGGTGAGTTTCGCTCAACATTTAGGGAAAACAGGTTGGACAGTTCAACGTTTACTCAGAATAATTCAAGTGAATTTGTTTGAAAGAAGAACTTTAAAAGCTTTATTTTCACCCGATAAAATACCCATAAAACAAGAGGAAGCTCAAATGAGCTTCCTCTTGTGAAAAATTGTGGGACAGCAATGGCTTCGGCTTCCCTTTTTTATTGACTGTGAAGTTAGTAAAAAGATGAATGCCGGCACATGACAGGGAGCATGAAAGTCGATAGTCTGTGAAAAGGAAACTAAAATGATAAACAACAAGGACAATAGAATGCTTGCCTACGATGCCGATCTAGAATTATTTCGCGATAATTTTAAACGCTTTATGAACGAACATGTCGCGCCGTACTATGACCAGTGGGAACGTGAAGGTCTGATGCCGCGTTCAGTCTGGAATGCACTTGGTGAAAATGGCTTCTTGTGTGTCGATGTCCCAGAAGAATATGGCGGCTATGGGGTGCCGACCGATTATTCATTGATGCTGATCGAAGAATCTGCACGTGCCGGATACAGTGCCATTGCCACAGGTCTGTCTTGTCATTCCGATATTGCAGCACCGTATATCCTGCATATCGGTACCGAAGAACAGAAAAAATACTGGTTACCAAAAATGGTCACCGGTGAAGTGGTCGGTGCGATCGGCATGACTGAACCGGGTGCTGGTTCAGATTTGCAAGCTATGCGCACCAGTGCCATCTTGCAGGATGAACATTATCTGTTAAATGGCTCAAAAACTTTTATTTCCAATGGTCAGCATGCCGACTTGGTGGTGCTTGCAGTCAAAACCGATCCTCAAGCTCGCGCCAAAGGCGTTTCATTGCTGCTGGTTGATACTCATCTGGAAGGCTTTAAAAAAGGCACTAATCTGGACAAGATTGGTCTGCATGCTCAGGATACGTCTGAACTGTTCTTCGACAATGTCAAAGTGCCAAAGGAGCAATTACTGGGTCAGCCGGGACAGGGATTTGCTTACCTGATGCAGGAATTGCCGCGTGAGCGTACCGCCATTGCTGCCACCGCTCTAGGCGCCATTCGTGGATCTATTGATGTGACCACACAGTATGTGAAAGAGCGTCAGGCTTTTGGTCAGGCGATCGGTCAATTCCAGAATACCCGTTTTGTGCTTGCGCAAGCGAAAATTGATGAATTGGCGACCGCAGCTTTTTATAACCAGAATCTTGAGCTTTATATGCAAGGGAAGCTGGATGTAGAAACTGCAGCGGCATTGAAAAGTTTTTCTACCGATATGCAGATGAAAATCGCGGACAATCTCCTGCAATTATTTGGTGGTTATGGCTATATGACTGAATATCCAATTTCACGTTTCTTCGTTGATGCGCGGATCCAGCGGATTTATGGGGGTACCAATGAAATTATGAAAGAGATTGTGGCTCGCGGGCTGTTAGGACGTTAATAGCTCAACCATAAAAAAGAGTCCTGAAGGACTCTTTTTTGTAGGAGAGAGCATAGCCAAGATGGGAAATATTTTTTAAGACTTTATGATTTTAAAACATCCAAACATTCATGAATAAAAATGGGTAAATCATTGGGTAGACGAGATGAAATCAACTGATTATTGTCATTCACCAGTTCTGCATCATAATACGTTCCACCGGCACGTTGTACGCGACTGGCATGCGCGCGAATACTGGTAATAATTCGATTTTTTAGCACATCTGCTTCGCAGAGTAATAATGATGCATCACATAAACTAAAGATGGTTTTCTTGGCTTGATTAAAAGCCTGAATAAACTGCAGCACCCGGAGATCGGTAGATAAGGAAACTGCAGATTCACCGCCAGGAATCAGCAAGGCATCAAAATCATCAATACTGATTTGTTCGATGCCCCGGTCAATCGTCACTGCAGAACAGCCATGCAAACCATAGACCACGTTTCCTGCATTAAACTCAATATTACAGATGCTATGCTTTGCTTCAAGCAAGGCTGCAACGGGTTCAAGATATTCCTGATCTTCAAAATTATTCGTCAAAAGTACAGCTATTCTTTTTGGCATGACTGACACCCAAACGCTTGTTTTAAATTTAGACTATCTGTGATTGGTTAAAAAATCGTCTCTGCTTTGTAAGTGAGTAGTGATTTAATGTAAAAAATAAGTGAAATCAAAGAGAAGTCGATAAAAATGGGATTGTAGAGTGTGCATTTTATTGTGAAATCTATCTTAGATATGAATGGTTCAAACATGACGTTTGAAAAGCAATTATTTTAATTTTCTTATGCTTAAAACCGCTATATAGATTAAGAAATAGTGATATTTCATCTTCCTTAAAATCAGTTAATATGGACAGGCAAAGTTTACAATTTAATAATGTAAATCAAGCAGAAAAGCTGAAGTAAATGTTACCAGATATGACTAAAAGCGATAAACGGTTAAAATCAACTGTATGTTTTTAAGACTTAATCTACCAATGTCATATTGCGTAACATTTGAAAGCTCACTATTGTTATACTGAACAGATAAGGTTTATGAAGGGCGACAGAACAATGATCAACGACGATCAAAACACCACGATTTCTCTTGATTTGGCAAAAATTCGTGAAGATATCGATTCTGTTGATCAGCAAATTCAGCAATTGATTAACCGTCGGGCACGTTTGGCTGAAGCTGTGGCAAAAGCAAAGTTTGCCTCAGAAGAGAATCCGCTGTTTTACCGTCCAGAACGTGAAGCTCAGGTTTTGCGTAATGTCATGGAACGTAATGAAGGGCCATTGTCTGATACCACCATGGCACGTCTGTTCCGTGAAATCATGTCGGCCTGTCTGGCACTTGAAGCTCCGCAAAGCATTGCTTTCCTTGGACCAGTCGGGACTTATACCCATTCTGCGGTACTGAAGCACTTTGGTCATGATGCTGTGGTTCGTCCTTTACCGACCATTGATGAAGTTTTCCGTGACGTGGAAGCGGGCAGTGCCCATTATGGTCTGGTGCCGGTAGAAAATTCCTCTGAAGGCGTGGTCAACCATACTTTGGACTGTTTCAAAACATCGAACCTGAATGTAATTGGCGAAGTTGAATTACCGATTCACCATCAGTTCCTGATTTCTGAAAATACCCGTAAAGACAGCATCAAACAGATTTATGCGCATCAGCAGACTTTGGCACAGTGCCGTAAGTGGCTGGATGCTCATTATCCAGGTGTGGAACGTGTCGCTTTAAGTTCCAATGCGGAAGCAGCACGCCGTATTCGTAATGAATGGCATTCTGCTGCAATTGCCTCTGAAATTGCTGCGAGCATTTATGATCTCGAAATCATGCATAGCAATATCGAGGACAATCCGGAAAATACCACACGCTTCCTGGTGATTGGTCGTGAAAAAGTGCCGCAAAGTGGCAATGACAAGACTTCATTACTGATTTCAGCACATGATCGTGCCGGGGCTTTGCTGGAAATTCTGGCGCCGTTTGCCAAGCATAATATCAGTCTGACCAGTATTGAGACGCGTCCTGCGCTTCCTGAAAAATGGGCTTATGTGTTCTTCATTGATCTTGAAGGCCATATTGAGCAGGAACACGTGAAAGCAGCCATTGAAGAAATTCGTCCTTTGGTCAAAGAAGTTCGCGTACTCGGTTCATATCCTGCAGCTGTACTTTAAGTCAGCTATCCGTGGTCAGGGCGAGGGTGCTGACCACTGTTTTATACCTAAAATTGGAAGTCTAAAATGTCGTTTGTACCAGCCAATTCAGGCATCTCAAAATTAAAGCCATATCAGCCGGGTAAGCCGATCAGTGAACTTGAGCGCGAGTTGGGTCTTACCGATATCGTAAAATTGGCTTCAAATGAAAATCCGCTGGGCTGTTCAGATAAAGTCAAAGAAGCGGTCGCTGCGGAAATTGCTGAAATTGGCCGTTATCCGGACGGTGGTGGTTTTATCCTGAAAGATCAGATCAAAACCCAGTTTGGTTTTAATCATGATCAGATTACCTTGGGGAATGGTTCAAACGACTTGCTGGAAATGTTTGCGCGCGCATTCGTTTCAGAAAAAGATTCGGTGGTGTATAGCCAGCATGCTTTTGCGGTTTATGCATTGGTGACTCAAGCCATTAATGCACAAGCGATTGAAGTTCCGGCTAAAGGCTTCTCGCATGACTTGGAAGCAATGGCGGCTGCCATTCAAGACAATACCAAACTCGTCTTCATTGCAAACCCGAACAATCCAACCGGAACCTGGTTCGAAGAAGCTGAATTTGAAGCTTTCATGCAAAAAGTTCCTGCCAATGTGATTGTGGTTCTGGATGAAGCATATGTGGAATATTTCCCGGAAAACTTCAACAGCTTGAAATTCCTTGCGCAATATCCAAACCTGATCGTTAGCCGTACTTTGTCGAAGTGTTATGGTCTGGCTGCACTGCGTGTTGGTTTTGCTCTGGCTTCAGTTGAAGTGACGGATTATCTGAACCGTATCCGTCAACCATTTAACGTCAACCATTTAGCGATGGTCGCTGCGGTGGCTGCACTGAAAGATGAAGACTTTATCGCGCGTTCTCGTGAAGTGAATAAAGCCGGTATGGCGCAACTTGAAGCCGGTTTTAAAGCTTTGGGTCTTAACTATGTGCCTTCACGTGCCAACTTTATTCTGGTAGATGTACAGGCAGACCCATCAGCAACCTTCAATGGTTTGCTCAAGCAAGGGGTGATTGTGCGTCCGGTCGGTATTTCTAATCACATTCGTGTATCGATTGGTACTGAAGCAGAAAATGCGAAATTCTTGAGCGCATTGGCTAAAGTACTCGGTTTAGAGGCAAAAGCTTAAACCATGTCGCAGCCACTGTTTGAAAAAGTTGCATTTATCGGGCTTGGACTGATTGGTTCAAGTCTGGCGCGTGTCATTCGAGCCGAGCATTTGGCCAATGACATTGTTGCATCGACACGTTCACAAAAGACTTTGGAAGATGCTAAATCTCTTGGCCTGATTTCCGAAGGCTATGCCGATCCTATAGAGGCGGTCAAAGGTGCTGATCTGGTAGTGCTTGCATTGCCGGTACGTGCCACGCAAAAGGTGTTGGAAGCCATTCAGCCTTATTTATCTCCCAATACCATTATTACTGATGTTGGTAGTACCAAAGGTAATGTGGTCGATGCAGCGAAAGCGGTTTTTGGCGATGAACTGCCTGAAGGTTTTGTACCGGGCCATCCGATTGCAGGTGCCGAGCATACTGGGGTACATGCAGGCAAAGTCGATTTATTTGCCAATCACAAGGTGATTTTGACGCCATTGCCAAGTAGTGCAGACTGGGCTGTCGATAAACTGATTCGACTGTGGCAAGCGGCGAAAGCCGAAGTGATTTGTATGGATGTCGACAAGCACGATGAAGTGCTGGCGCATACCAGTCATCTTCCGCATCTTATGGCCTTTAACCTGGTCGAACAACTGGCCAAGCGTGAAGACAATTTAGATATATTTCGTTATGCTGCGGGTGGTTTTCGGGATTTCTCGCGAATTGCCGCCAGCGATCCACAAATGTGGCATGACATCTTTTTTGCTAATAAAAAAGCAGTTCTGAATGCTGTTGATGGCTTTGAACAGCAGCTCGCGATTATCCGCAAATTGATTGAAGATGAAGATTCCCACGCATTGATGGGCTTATTGGGTCATGCGCAGGCAGCTCGCCAGCATTTCAACCATATGCTCGCCAAGAAACCTTTCATGGAGAAAAATAAAGTGACACAACAATTTACCATTCAGCCGGGTGCCAAGAAATTTCAGGGTAAATTTACCGTGCCAGGTGACAAATCTGTGTCACATCGCTCGATCATGTTTGGTGCGATTGCAGAAGGTACCACACATGTGACCGGCTTTTTGGAAGGTGAGGATGCTCTAGCGACACTGCAAGCTTTCCGTGATATGGGGGTGAGCATTGAAGGTCCTAAAAATGGCGAAGTGACCATTCACGGTGTCGGCATGCATGGCCTTAAAGCGCCACAGTCTGCCATTTATATGGGCAACTCGGGCACTTCAATGCGTTTGCTGTCCGGTATGCTAGCAGCGCAGAAATTTGATTCAGTCATGACTGGCGACGCATCTTTATCCAAACGTCCGATGGAGCGTATTGCCAAGCCTTTACGTGAAATGGGGGCGCAGATCCAGACTACGGGTGAACGAGGTACACCACCTGTATCCATCACTGGTAATCAAAATCTAAAAGGTATTCAGTACGACTTGCCAATGGCCTCTGCTCAGGTGAAATCAGGAATTTTACTTGCAGGTCTATGGGCTGAAGGTGAAACTGCAGTGACTGAGCCTGAACCAACTCGCGACCATACTGAACGTATGTTACGTGCATTTGGTTATGAAGTGAAAACCGAAGGCAACCGAATTTCACTGCAAGGTGGCGGAAAGCTGGTCGGAACCAATATTCAGGTGCCTTCAGATATTTCTTCTGCTGCTTTCTTTATGATTGGCGCTGCGATTACTGAAAACTCGGACATCACCCTTGAAGCGGTAGGCATTAACCCGACCCGTACTGGTGTGATTGAAATCCTCAAGCAAATGGGTGCGGACATTACAGTTGAAAACGAGCGTATTGCAGGCGGTGAACCAATTGCGGACATTCGTATTCGTGGTACGCGTACATTAAAAGGCATTCATATGCCGGAAGATCAGGTGCCATTGGCAATTGATGAATTCCCGGCGTTATTCATTGCGGCAGCATGTGCTGAAGGTCAGACGATTTTGACCGGCGCTGCCGAGCTTCGCGTGAAAGAATCGGATCGTATTCAAGTGATGGCAGATGGTCTTCAAACCATGGGTATTAACTGTACCCCAACTGAAGATGGCATCATCATTGAAGGTAAGGGCAAGTCCGGTGACTGGTCGCCAATCTTTACGGGTGGTGAAATTGAATCGCATCATGATCACCGTATCGCGATGAGTTTTTCGATTGCCGGTTTGCGTAATTCGGAGCAGATCAAGATTGTCGGTACTGAAACGGTCGCAACCAGTTTCCCGACCTTCACAGAATTAACCTCAATTGCAGGATTGCCAATTCAAGTGTCAGAATAATTTTTAAAATTATGTGAAACAGCCAAGCTTTTGCTTGGCTGTTTTGTTTATATTGCTTATGCTAAACCCATATAAGAAAAAAGCCATTTGGAAGTAGCGATGCGAAAATTAAAATTCATGGCCAATACCCAGAGCCAAACACCACGGGATGGTCAGGAAACCCAGGAATATGTAGCACATTTACTTGCCGAAAAATTAGGCAAATATGGTTTTCAGACCTTAAGCCAAAGTGGAGCTCAGGTTGCCGTCAGCGTGGAAGAACATGCATTGCCTTTATCTGTGAGTTGCGAAACCAGAGATGAACAAGGGCATCTGGTCTGTGAAATTGCCTCATATCCTGAAGAAGAACAGGATTGGCTGGATCGTATCAACGAAAGAAGTTTGCTTAATCAGCTTGCACAGGCAGTGGAAACCTCTCTAAAAGAGCAGGAAAGCTTTAGCGAGTTTGAATGGAAGAGCTAATTCAACAGAATCAATCAGCTTTGCCTACACTGCAAAGTCAACGCTTGATCCTGAATTGTTTTAAATCAGCCGATGCCGAAGAAGCTTATGCTTCAATTACGCCGAGTTTGACACGTTTTATGGCGTGGGATGCACCGGAATCTGAACAGATATTTGCAACAGTCTGGAAAAATTGGCTGGAAAATATGACCGATCATAAAGAATATGTATTTGTTATCCGTCATATTGAAACACAAGAATTTATTGGACTATGTGGTTTGCATCGACTTCATGATGAAATACCTGAAGTTGGTATCTGGATTCGTGAAACTGCACATGGTCATCATTATGGACATGAGGCAGTGCATTGTGTTGTGGCCTATGCTTTCAATACATTAGGGCTTCAAGTCCTAAGCTATCCGGTAGCAGAAGAGAACTGGGCTAGCCGTAAAATTGCAGAACGCTTGGGCGGAAAAATTCTCCGTTACATCGATAAGCCTAAATATCGGGCTGTGATGTATGAAATTTTTGCAGAAGATTTTGTCTTTTAAATAAAAAACCCATCATCTGATGGGTTTTTTATTTAACCAAGCGCTAAGTACCGGGTCATTGCGATCCGCAATTGCTTTAAATATCCGGTAAAAAAATGATTGGCACCAGGTAATACGGTCACTAAATGGCGTTGTGGCTTTGCCCATTCAATCATATCTGAGAGCAAAGTCACTTCATCGGCTTCGCCATGAATGAACAGGATGTCGCCTTTAATTGCAGGCGTAACATAATGGCGAATACCAGCCACTGTTGCAGTTGGCAGACCGCATAAAATGGTTTGCTTTGGTTGCAGTTCTACGGGTAAGGCTGCATAGCTTTTTGCCATGACATGCGCACCAAAACTAAAACCACCTGCATAAAAAGGCAGGGCAATATGCTGGTTGCGAGCGAACCGAATGACTTCTAATACATCATCCGTTTCACCGAAGCCCTCGTCGTGTATACCTTCACTTTGACCAGAACCACGGAAACTTGGACGATACACAATACAGCCACGTTCCAGATACATTTGTGCCAGTAAAACCGGAACCTTATGTTGTGGTGTACCGCCTTGCAATGGATGGGGGTGACAAACTACCGCGAATCCTTTCACTTCACCCTGAGGATAATCCACAAAAACTTCAATCTGACCAGCAGGCCCTTGAAGAAAAATTTGCTCGGGCATATAAAAACCGATGATTAACAGGAGAATCGTGCATTTTAACGATTATGGTGAATAAAAACATGAATTGGAATTAAAATAAGCAGACTGATATAGTTTGATTAATCATTTTTTGACCAGGTTGCCATGCTCGCTTTAATTTCTCCAGCCAAAACTCTCGATTACGATACTCCATTACCGACTGACCAATTTACTCAAGCGAGATTATTAGAACATTCACAGGACTTGATTAAAGTTTGTCGCACACTTTCTGCAACAGAAATTTCCAGCTTAATGAGTGTCAGTGAAAAAATTGCCAGTTTAAATACCGCACGTTTCAATGACTGGCAGCCAGATTTTAATTTAGCCAATGCCCGTCAGGCGATTTTTGCATTTAAGGGTGATGTCTATACCGGACTGGATGCCTATAGTTTGAAGCACGAAGATCTGCACTATGCACAAGACCGTTTACGCATGTTGTCTGGATTATATGGACTGTTACGTCCTTTGGATCTAATGATGCCGTACCGTCTGGAAATGGGAACCAAGTTAGCCAATTCCCGTGGGCATAATCTATATGAGTTCTGGGCTCATCACATTACTGATCTGATTAATCAGGATTTAACCGCAGCAAATTCTGAAATTCTGGTGAATATTGCTTCTGATGAATATTACAAATCAGTCAACGAGCGCAAAATTCAGGCAGACATTATCAAGCCGGTATTTCTGGATCAGAAAAATGGCAAATATAAAGTGATTAGTTTCTATGCCAAAAAAGCACGCGGCCTCATGGCACGTTTTATGATTGAAAATAAAATTGATCATGTCGAAGAACTGAAAGCTTTTAATAGCGATGGCTATTATTTTGATGCAGACAGTTCACTCAAGGGAGAACTGGTGTTTAAGCGTGATGAACAACTGAGTGCATAAATGAGATGATTCCCAGTATCCAGCATGAGGATATATATGTTGGATACTGGGATGTATTTATTATGATCAGGTTCTTAACTAGTGTTCAACGATTTGCCTCTATGATGAGTGAAGTATGGATGAACTGCATAATGAAAACTTCAAGATAGTTAAAAATAAAAAATGTCGCTAAACACTTTGAAATCCCTCGCAAAATCTCCCTTATTTAGATCATTTTATCCTAAAAATTAAAGTTGAGTATTCTTGGAAAAGGCCGATAAAATAAATCGAAATAACTTCTATTGAATAGGTTAGATTTCATTTATCTATATATTTTAATTTTGAATAAACTTCTTTTAGAGATTTTTAAAAATATATTAAATTCAATTATTTATTGTTTATTTGAAAGAATTTTTAATAGTATCGATTTTTTGAAAAAAAGAATTATAAATTAATTAAGTATTAATAAATAAAACGACATAAAATTAATATTTAGAGGATAAATAAATGCCTTCTATCGGGTTAAATGTAAACTATGTCACAAGTTTGTTAGGTTTTTTGTTAGCATAATTGCATAGTGTTACAAAGCAGCATAATAAAAATGAAAATATATGCTATCCCTGTTTTTGCCTTAATGATCAGTTTATTAGGATTTTGTGTCCATAAACAGTCAGAAATCAGAAAGTATGAAAAGATCCGTCATGTCTTGAACGATGGTCGTGATTCAAGCAAATTGCTGGAATCCAATCGGCATCGACATTAAGTAGGCTATATATCTTCCTATCGCCAATTGGGCTGGATTAATAAAATTAAATCAATAATAAATATAATAAAATTTTTTAAATATTCATCTTGAATATATTAATTTCTAATAAAGTGTAAAATCAAATAAGCAATAAGAAATCAATGTGTTATAATTTGCCAACGATCAGGATGAAACAGAATTCATCTTGTTAAGCATTTGATTTAAATCAAGAAAATAAAGCTGCATAAAGGTTATGCAGCTTTTTTGTTTAGATTTTTTTGGGTTTTTATAGCATAGCCCTGGGGCTGTAAGCTGTTCCAACATTTTAACCCGTCAAATGGCTATGCTGGCATATTCGTTGCTAACACATCCTTAAAATTGATGAATTTTTTTATAAAGTTTCATTTATTTGACGGCTTGCTTAAAGCATTAAGTTTACTCAATAGGGGCTAGGTCATGACGACTCCTAATCCATCTTCAGAAAGTATGCTTGAACGTCTGTTTAAACTGAGTGAAAACAAAACCAGTTTCCGTACAGAAGTTCTTGCTGGTGTGACCACATTCTTAACGATGTGTTACATCATTATTGTCAATCCGATGATTTTGTCCGAAACGGGGATGGATCATGGGGCTGTCTTTGTAGCAACCTGTCTTGCAGCCGCGATTGGCTGTTTAGTCATGGGCTTGATTGCAAATTATCCAATTGCACTTGCACCAGGCATGGGCTTGAATGCCTTCTTTACCTATTCCGTATGTTTGGGAATGGGTGTGCCTTGGCAAACAGCACTTGGGGCTGTGTTTATCTCCGGTCTTGTGTTTATTGCGATCAGCATGTTCAAAATCCGTGAAGCCATTGTCAATGCGATTCCAATGTCGCTGAAACTGGCCATCGGTGGTGGTATTGGCTTATTCCTTGCGCTGATTGCTTTGAAAAATGCCGGCCTTATTGTGGATAATCCCGCTACGTTGGTAGGTTTGGGTGATTTAAAGCAACCATCGGTTTTGCTTGCATTATTTGGTTTCCTTTTGGTTGTTGTGATGCATCACTTTAAAGTGCGTGGTGCGATCATCATCAGTATTTTGGTGTTAACCGGTATTTCAGCAGCATTGGGTCTGAGTGAATTTAAAGGTGTGGTTGGCGCAGTGCCATCGATTGCACCCACATTTATGCAAATGAGCTTTGAAGGTCTGTTCACTGCCAGTTTAATTGGCGTGATTTTTGTCTTCTTTCTGGTTGATCTGTTTGACTCAACCGGTACGCTCGTAGGTGTTTCACACCGTGCAGGCTTGTTGAAAGATGGCAAACTGCCGCGTTTGAAAAAAGCACTTTTTGCGGACTCTTCTGCAATTGTTGCAGGTGCAGCGCTGGGTACATCTTCAACTACGCCATACATTGAATCTTCTGCGGGCGTAGCAGCCGGTGGCCGTACAGGTCTAACTGCTGTTGTAGTCGGTATCCTGTTTGTTGCCTGTTTGTTCCTTGCACCATTGGCACAGTCTGTACCAAGCTTTGCAACAGCACCAGCGCTGTTATTTGTCGGTGTCTTAATGATTCAAGGTATCGTGCATATTGACTGGGAAGATATTACAGAAGCAGTTCCTGCATTTTTAACCATTGTATTTATGCCATTTACCTATTCAATTGCTGATGGTATTGCGATGGGCTTCATCAGCTATGCACTGATCAAATTGTTAACCGGTAAGGCATCAACTGTACCGTATATGGTCTGGATTATTGCAGTACTATGGACGCTTAAATTCGCACTATTTGGCGGCTAATTTTTCTAGATTTGGAAAGGGTGTAAACTCAGTTTGCACCCTTTTTTTATTATTTTAGGTTTCATGAGGAGAAGCGATGAACCGTCTTGAGTTGATTCGAGCTTTGCCAAAGGCCGAGCTTCATGTTCATATTGAGGGCACTTTTGAGCCTGAGCTAATGTTTGCGATCGCTCAGCGTAATAAAATTGCCATCCCGTATAAATCTGTTGAAGAAGTTAAACAGGCCTATAACTTTCATAATCTTCAGTCGTTCCTGGATATTTATTATGCCGGCGCTGCTGTATTAATTCATGAACAGGATTTTTATGATCTGGCGTGGGCGTATTTTGAAAAATGTGCTGAAGACCGGGTCGTGCATACTGAAATGTTCTTTGATCCACAAACCCATACCGATCGTGGGGTTGCTTTTTCAACCGTGATCAACGGCTTGCAAAAAGCCTGTGATGATGCCAAAACTAAACTTGGTATCAGTTCACATCTGATTATGTGTTTCTTGCGTCATTTAAGTGAAGATGCTGCATTTGCAACACTGGAACAGGCCTTACCTTATAAAGACCAGATTATTGCGGTCGGTCTGGATTCAAGTGAAGTCGGGCATCCACCTTCAAAGTTTGAACGTGTCTTTGCTAAAGCGCGTGAAGCAGGTTTCTTGGTTGTAGCACATGCAGGTGAGGAAGGTCCGGCAGCTTATGTCTGGGAAGCTTTAGATTTGCTGAAAGTGAATCGTATTGATCATGGGGTTCGTTCGGAAGAAGATCCGGAGTTAATGCAGCGCCTGATCGCAGAAAAGATGCCACTGACAGTTTGCCCATTGTCAAACCTGAAACTCTGCGTCGTGGATGATATGCAGCAGCATAATATCCGTCGCCTCTTGCAACAAGGCGTGCACGTTACAGTCAATTCAGATGATCCATCTTATTTTGGTGGTTATATGAATGACAATTTTATTGCCATTGCTGAAGCACTGGATTTAAGCAATGAGGAACTCAAGCAGTTGGCCATTAACTCATTTGAAGCCTCTTTTATTACCGATACTGAAAAAGAGCAATGGATCAACCAGATCCGTGCCCTGGTTTAAGTTTTTAAATAAAAGGCAGGGTTCGCTCTGCCTTTGTTTTTATAGATGGATATGAAATTGAAAAATATAATTCTGCTCATCAGTAGCGTGTTGATATCTGCTTGCTCAAATGCGGATATGACTTTGACACAGCGTACTTTAAAACCCGTGATTGAATACCAATGTGCAAAAGAATTGAAAGCATCTAAATTCTGGACTGCCTCGACCTATTTTATGCAGGACAAAAATAAAGCTGAACTTGAACAGAATGTCTGTTCATGTGTAGGTGAGCATGCACTCAAGGATATTCCGGCAAGCACTTTACTGAAAGCGACTCTGGATGAAGAAGTAAAGTCAAAACTCACGCAACAGGCTATTGCAAACAGTCTGAAAGGCTGCATGACCGAGTTCTTAAAATAAAATCAGCTTTGCAATGAGAGCTGATTGAGTGTGGTTTTGCAGATTATTTTTTAGAAGATTTGGATTGTCGGGTCATGCTGTTGAGTACATGATCTTTATCGATAAAATGATGTTTCAGTGCTGCGAAAATATGTCCAACTAAAAGTAAGCCAACTGCCCAGGAAAGCCAGATATGTAGGGGTTTTACGATCGCGGTTACAGCCGGATTTTCTGAAATCAGTGCCGGCAGGTTAAATAAATATAGCACTGGTGCTGGATAGCCCAGACTCCAGCTATATAAACAGCCGGTGACAGGTAGGGCAATCAGCATAAAATACAAAGCCAGATGACCTGCATGTGCCAAAGTTTTCATCCGGGGTGACATAGTGTCCGGTAGTTCAGGGGCAGGGTGGGTATAACGCCAGAAAATTCGCACAACCAACAGGAAAATAATGGTGGTGGCGATATTTTTATGCAGGGTAATGACATCGCCTTTAAAGCTGCCATCGACCTCATAACTTAAAAAATTCCCACTATAAAAACCAATCAGCCATGCCGCAATAAAGATAACCGCCATGAGCCAGTGCAGCCATTGTGCCGTGCGCGTGTAATATTGTACTTTTTCCATGTGATTTTCGATTGCCCTCAAAGATGGATGCACCTTAGCAAAGGGCGAATCAACTCAGCAATTCCAAATCTGCAACGCTATGGTGGCTTTCATGCAACATCCATTGAAATGGCTGAGTGCAGATTAAACATTCAGGATGATTTATAGATTTCTTATTCAGGTGAATTTCGGCACAATAGCGACACGCTTCATATATGAATAAACAAGGAACAGATCTGTGAAAAAATTATTGATTGCACTTGCTCCACTTACTTTGGTTTTATCGGCTTGTGCAACAACAGGCAGCCCTGAAACGCAAACCACAACGCAACAGCTGGGTGGGGCTGCGCTTAAAATCGCGATCAATGCAAAATGTACGACTGAGCTGAATAATATTCCAGCATGGCAAACAGCTACACGTCTAATGACTACGACCCAAAAGCAGAATATCCAGACTGAAATTTGTGGCTGTGTCAGTGAAAAAGCGCCACAAAGTGTAACAGCGGTAGATTTGGCGACTGCAGCAATTGACCCGGCAGCACGTGCGACGATTGTCGGCAATGTGGTTGCAAAAACCATTAACGCTTGTGTAGCTGAAGCTGTAAACTAAGCCAAGATTAAATTGAAATAGGCTGACTGGTTCAGCCTATTTTTTATGGAAAAATAGACATGAAGATTGCTGGTGTAGATGAAGCAGGGCGTGGGCCATTAGTGGGTTCGGTGGTCGCTGCGGCAGTTATTTTGGATCCGAACAACCCGATTGAGGGTTTAAATGATTCTAAAAAACTCACTGAAAAGAAGCGTGAAAAACTTTTTATCGAGATTCAGGAAAAAGCGCTGGCATGGGCCATTGCTGAGGCTTCTGCGGCAGAGATTGATGAACATAATATTTTGCAAGCTTCTTTGCTGGCCATGCGTCGCGCTGTAGAAGCTTTGCCATTTCAACCAGAGCATGTACTAGTCGATGGCAATAAAATCCCTCAAGGCCTTCGCATGAGCTGTGATGCCGTGGTGGGTGGTGATGCACTGCATGCTGAAATTTCAGCAGCCAGTATTCTGGCGAAAGTAACCCGTGACCATCAGATGATCGAGATGGATCAGAAGCATCCGCAATTTGGCTTTGCCAAGCACAAGGGTTATCCGACCAAGGCACATTTTGAAGCGATTGCCTTACATGGCGTGATTGATGAGCATCGTCGCAGTTTTGGGCCGGTAAAAAAGGTGATTGCAGCATTACAGCAGGGTGCAGAACTTTAAGTTTTATTTTAAATTATCTAAGTATTTAATATTTTTGTATAAAATTTAGACAAATTTAAAGCGGCTCAAAAGCCGCTTTATTCTTCGCACAAACATTAACGGTTAAAGTTATTTTGTGTCTGGCTATCGTCTTCATAAGAAGGTTGGTAATCTTGATCGATATGTTGAAGATGTTCATGCATTGCACGTTCATGCTGGATACGCTGGTAAATCTCTTCACGGTGCACAGAGACTTCTTTCGGAGCATTTACCCCGATACGAACCTGGTTACCTTTTACACCAAGCACAGTCACACTGACTTGATCACCAATCATTAAAGTTTCCCCGACGCGTCGAGTCAGAATCAGCATGTTTTTCTCCTTGCAAAATGCAAAACCTGCAATCTATTGAATGTAAAACAAAAAGCACAACCAAAAATTACAAAATAAGATCTGGATAGAAATTCTGTCATCTGGGTGAAAGATTTTAATCTATCTCAGCTGGTTAAAAATCCTCAGGCTTAATATAACAGAGCCACTATAAAAAAAACTATAGTGGCTCTGCATTTTTGTAGACTTTTATAAAATACTGTCAAACAATGACAATATTCTGTCTTAACGCTTAAGCACGTGCGCTAGATTCGCCTTGTTCACGGTCTAAACCGAATGCGGTATGCAATGAACGAACCGCAAGTTCAAGATAATTTTCTTCAATGATCACAGAAATCTTGATTTCAGACGTCGAGATCATCAGGATGTTGATGCCTTCGTCTGCCAAAGCTGTGAACATTTTGCTTGCCACGCCGGCATGTGAACGCATGCCTACACCTACAATTGATACTTTTACGATATCTGAACGGGTCGCAACTTCACGCGCACCAATTTCTTGAGCAGTTGCTTCAAGAATGGCTTTGGCTTTATTTAATTCGCCACGGTTCACAGTAAAAGTGAAATCAGTTGTACCATCTTCTTCAACGTTCTGGATAATCATATCCACTTCAACATTGGCATCACCAATCGGGCACAAAATTTTAGAAGCAATACCCGGTTCGTCAGGCACACCTAAAATAGTTAATTTTGCTTCGTCACGGTTAAATGCGATACCGGAGATAATTGGCTGTTCCATGTTGTCTTCCAATTCAGTCGTAATAAGTGTACCAACGTTTTGCTTAAACTCTTCGTCGAATGCGCCATCGTTGTCATTGTCGAAGCTTGATAATACGCGTAAAGGCACCTGATATTTACCAGCAAATTCAACTGAACGAATTTGCAGGACTTTAGAACCGAGTGACGCCATCTCAAGCATTTCTTCAAATGAAATACGATCAACTTTTTTTGCTTTTGGTGCAACACGTGGATCGGTGGTATATACACCGTCAACGTCGGTATAAATTTGGCATTCATCTGCTTTGAGTGCGGCAGCAATTGCAACACCTGAAGTATCAGAACCGCCACGCCCTAAAGTGGTGGTATTGCCATGTTCATCAAAACCCTGGAAACCGGCAACGACAAGTACGCGGCCTGCATCCAGATTTGAGTTCAGGACTTCAGTATCAATGGATTCGATACGTGCCTTATTGAATGAGCTGTCGGTTTTCATGCCAACCTGGCGACCTGTTAGTGATTTTGCTTCAACTCCAATTGAGTTCAGCGCCATTGCTAACATAGAAATCGTAACCTGTTCACCCGTAGATACCATTTGGTCTAGTTCACGTGGGTCAGGGGTTTCGGTAATGGCCTTCGCTAAAGCAAGTAGACGATTGGTTTCGCCACTCATTGCTGATACCACTACCACTACCTTGTGGCCGTGGTCATGCCAGCGCTTTACACGACGAGCAACATTTAAAATGCGCTCGGGAGTACCCATAGAGGTACCGCCATATTTTTGAACGATTAATGCCATAGTTGTTCCATATAAGCCATGACCCTGATGTACCTATCAGGGTCAGTTACACAAAATTGAAGTTTTATTTTGCTGCAAGCCAGGCAGTTAAATCTGCCATCACTGGAGCAAACTTCTCGTTAAGTGGCGCGCCACCTTGTGCCAAGTCAGGTTTACCACCACCTTTACCACCTAGCTCATTCGCTAAATGTTTGATGATGTCACCTGCTTTAATAGAAGCAGTAAAGTCTTTTGCCACAGATGCGATCAAGCTCACCTTGTCACCCTCTACACCTGCCAGAACAATCACTGCATTTTCTAATTTTGATTTCACACCGTCGTGCAGGTTGCGAAGTGCTTTCGCATCCATGTTTTCAACAGTTGTAATCAAGGTTGCACGACCTGCAATGCTTTGAACTTGGCTTAGAAGTTCACCGGCTTGCAGGCTAGCAAGTTTTTGATTGAGTTGTTCGATCTGTTTCTGCAAGCTCGATGCAGTATCAACCAACGCTTCAACTTTTTCTAAAGTCTGGTCTTTTTGTGCTTTGAGCAAACCGTTAATCGTATTGATATCGCGATCGGCTTTTTGCGCAACTTCAACTGCTTTAGTGCCTGTTACTGCTTCAATACGACGTACACCGGCTGCCACACCACCTTCAGAGGTGATTTTGAACAGACCGATATCACCGGTACGTTTTACGTGAATACCACCGCAAAGTTCGATTGAGAAGTTTTTCTCTTCAATCACTGAACCCATAGACAGTACACGTACTTCGTCACCGTATTTCTCGCCAAACAGCATCATCGCGCCTTTGGCTTTGGCAGATTCAATATCCAGCAGTTCAGTAGAAACAGCCGTATTGGCAATTACTTCAGCATTGACCAGACGTTCAATTTCTTGCAGCTGTTCAAAGCTAACCGGTTGATCATTGGCAAAGTCAAAACGTAACACATCAGATGCGACCAATGAACCCTTTTGTTGTACATGTGAGCCCAGAATTTGACGCAGCGCAGCATGTAACAAGTGAGTCGCAGAGTGGTTGCGCGCAGTTGCTGCACGGATGTCTGCTTTCACAGTCGCTTCAACAGATTGGGTTGCTTTTAAGCTACCCATGGTCACGATGCCTTGGTGTACAAATGCACCACCAGATTTCTTGGTATCTTGAACTTCGAAAATACCAGTATCGTTTTTGAAGAGTCCTGTATCACCGATTTGACCACCGCTTTCTGCGTAGAAAGGTGTTTGGTTAAGTACGATCAGTGCTTCGTCGCCTTCAACCACTTCGTCAACTTGCTCGCCATCTTTGTAGATTGCGATGATTTGACCTTGACCCGCAGTTGCATCGTAACCTTCAAACTGAGTTTCACCTTCGACTTTCACAACAGAATTATAGTCGATTGCGAATTTGCCTGCATCACGTGCGCGTTGACGCTGTGCAGCCATTTCAGTTTCGAAACCAGCTTCATCAATGGTTAAGTCACGTTCACGTGCGATGTCAGCAGTCAAGTCAGTCGGGAAACCGTAAGTATCGTAAAGTTTAAATACTACTTCGCCCGGAATTACAGAACCTTTTAACTGCGCCAATTCGCCTTCAAGCAATTTCAGACCTTGCTCAAGTGTTTTAGCAAATTGCTCTTCTTCTTTCAGAAGTTGCGCTTCGATACGTGCCTGGTTGGCTGCAAGTTCAGGATAAGCTTCGCCCATCACTTCGATCAGTGGCTGCAACATTTTGTGGAAGAACGAACCTGTTGCACCTAGCTTGTTACCATGACGTACTGCACGACGGATAATACGACGCAATACATAGCCACGGCCTTCATTCGATGGATTTACGCCATCAGCAATCAGGAATGAACATGAACGGGCATGGTCAGCAACGACTTTCAATGAAGCAGGATACTGAACTGGTGTGCCTTTCTCAGCAGCTTCAGCTTCAAGCGCTGTAGTATCCAGACCAATAATTTCAGCCGCAGCTTTAAGTAAATGCTGGAATAAATCGATTTCGTAGTTTGAGTTGACGTGCTGTAAAACTGCAGAAATACGCTCCAAGCCCATCCCTGTATCCACAGAAGGCGCTGGAAGAGGGTGTAACACGCCATCAGCAGTACGGTTGAACTGCATGAAAACGTTATTCCAGATTTCAATGAAACGGTCGCCATCTTCTTCAGGAGAACCCGGTAGGCCACCCCAAATGTGATCGCCATGGTCAAAGAAAATTTCAGAACATGGACCACAAGGACCGGTGTCACCCATTGCCCAGAAATTATCAGATGCGTATTGACCGCCTTTGTTGTCACCAATACGGATGATGCGAGATGCATCTAGACCGATTTCTTTGTTCCAGATGTCAAAGGCTTCATCATCGGTGTGGTAAACGGTTGCATAGAGTTTATCTTTAGGAAGACCAAGCCATTCTTCGTTAGTCAAAAAGTCCCAAGCAAATTTGATCGCATCACGTTTGAAGTAATCACCAAAGGAGAAGTTACCCAACATTTCAAAGAAAGTGTGGTGACGTGCTGTATAACCCACATTGTCCAGGTCATTGTGCTTACCACCTGCGCGCACGCATTTTTGTGATGACACTGCACGTACATAATCGCGTTTTTCTAGACCTAAGAAGCAATCTTTAAACTGGTTCATACCAGCATTGGTGAACAGCAAAGTTGGGTCATTGGCAGGTACTAGAGAACTCGACGCGACACGTGTATGCCCTTGCGATTCAAAGTAACGCAAAAATGCTTCACGAATTTCAGCTGATGTCATAAAACGAGTACTCACAACCAAGTCACTCCATAATTTCCGATTTGGCTAAAACACCACAGTCTGACAAGCATACAAGAGCTCTGCTGCAATGCGGGGCTTAAAAATTTAAAACGCCAAATTATAACGGAAAAAGCAGTATGCACCAATCATTTTAAAACCAATTGCGAAGGATTTATTTACTCAGGTTTTTCGCTGAATAATTAAATTGAATTTTCCCACAGTAGAATTCGTCTATATCCATCTCTTTAAAAAATAAACGGAATTTTAAATGGCTCGAATACAGACGAATGTATCAGAAATAAAATAATCGAAAATCAGTATTTTCACTGAAGTTTTTAATGTACGGCGCCAGAAATCCTTTAACATAGAAGAGTTTTAAAATAGGCATATAAAAGGTCGAGTCATGCAACGAGTGGCAATCAATGGATTTGGGCGTATTGGACGGAATGTACTGCGCGCATGGTTTGAAAACCCGAAAGATTTTAATTTTGAAATCGTTGCCATTAACGATATTGCCGATGTTGAAACCCTAATTCATCTATTTAAATATGACTCGACCCATGGCCGTTTTCCGGGGCAGGTGGATCTCAGCTATGATGCTGAACATATCTATATGCATATCAGCTATCAGGATGCCGCTTTAAAAGTACAGGTTTTGTGTGAGTCGCAGCCGGCTAAGTTGCCTTGGCAAAACCTGGGAGTAGATGTAGTACTTGAATGTACCGGACTGTTCCGTTCTCGTGAAGCCGCGACCCAGCATATTGTGGCAGGAGCGAAACGTGTGATTATCGGTGCCGCGCCTTTTGATACGGTCGATGCCGCGATTGTCTATGGTATCAATCATCATGAAGTCAAAGCATCGGACCAGATCATTTCCAGTGTTTCTTGTACTACGCAGGCTTTGGTGCCACTGGTCAAAATTGTCGATGATGCATTTGGGATCAGTAGCGCCCTAATGACTGAAATCCATGCTGTCACGGCGGATCAGTCGGTACTGGATCATGCGCATCGTGATTTGCGTCGTGCTCGTGCCTCGGGACATAACATCATTCCAACCACTTCGAGCGCACTGGGTGCCTTAAAGCGCGTCATGCCTAAAATGGAAGATCGTATTGATGGTTATTCGATTCGGGTGCCGACCATTAATGTGGCCGCGATTGATTTGACCTTTGTCTCCCAGTCACCGATTACCGATCACAAGCTGAATGAAGTGTTGATCAAGGCTGCCCAGCAGGATTTTGCGGAAATCATGGCTGTGACGGATGAGCCATTGGTATCGAGTGATTTTAATCATTCCCCATATTCATTGATTGTGGATTTGACCCAGACTCTGGTGGTCGGGCATCAAGCTAAAGTCTTTGCCTGGTACGATAACGAGTGGGGCTATGCCAACCGTCTACTGGATTTATGTGAATCATTTCATTAAGTTCGGGTCATCTAAACCTCAAAAGCACCAAGATACGGTGCTTTTTTCTTGCCTGTAAATATTCTACAAGCCATGTTTTAAGAGAATTTGCCGGTAATTGATCGAAAATCAGGAATCGAGGCTGAATTATTTACGTTATCCGCAGCATTTTTCGTTAAGATAAAGACAATAAAATGAAATAAGAGCAAGCACATGATGGTAGTTTGGGGATTTATTATACTGCTGACTTTGGCGGTGATTTTTCTGATCTGGCTACAGTTTAATCAGAGTGATGAACCGCGTATCATGGAAGGCGTACCAGTCGAAGAAAAAATCATGCATCTGGAAGAAAATTTAAAAAAGACTTTGGAAATCATGCAGGATCTAGCCAAAAAAATGCATGTGCAGCAGGAAGTACTGGATCAGACCACAGCCAAACTTCAGCAGGTCGAATTGCAAAATGCAGAATTGGTCAGTTTACTGACCAAAGTGGTTGATCCACAGAAATAAACAAAAACCCTTTAGAGATACATTTAAAGGGGTGTTGTTTAAGTATTAGACGATTAAAATTCTTAAAACTGCGGCAGAAACCATACTGATGGCGACTGTTGGTAATAATCCAAAACGCGTAGCGGCGAACAGTGTTAAAGCCAAGGCAATCAGGTCTGCCGGATGGTCGCGTACAAAATAAGGCGCAATCACTGAAATCAGCACGCAGCCGGGAACTACTTCCAGAATTTTTCGCTGGCGCTGTGTCAGCGTTTTATTTTTTAATAAGACATAGCCCAAGAGCCGGGTTAAATAGGTGGTCACAGCAATCAGAATAATGGCCACCAAGGTATTTATCTGGATCATGCTTGATCCTCTTGAATCAGGAAAAATGCCGAAGTGATTCCAGACAAGGCGCCAATCGGCACATACCAGCCCGCAGGTAAATATAAATAAGCCAAAGCCGCACAGACTAAACTGACCAGCCATGGCCGGGCAGCCTCAAAACCTTTCCACATACTTCTTAGTAACACCAGAAATACAGCAGGAAAGGCCATATCAAAACCAAAACGGTTGATGTCGCCTAATACAGGTCCAAGCATGGCCCCGAGTGTGGTAAATCCGACCCACATCAAGTACAGGCAAAAACACAGGCCGGCATAATAAGGCATGCTAAACGCAGCACGATAACCCAGTTGCGCCTGTTTCCTTTGTGCATCAGCCAGACCGAGTGCCCAGCTTTCATCGACCATAAAAAACAGCGCCGGAAAAACTTTACGATTCGGAAGATGCTTTAAATATGGCACCAAACTGGCGCCCATCAACAGATGCCGGCTATTTACCAGAAAGGTAATGAACATCAGCATGAGTAAATTTGGTGGACTGCTCCAGACTTCCAGAATGGCAAATTCAGAACCGCCGGCAAAGTTTAATCCTGTCAGTAAAGGCACTTCGAGCAAGCTGAAATTCTTCTGTACTGCCGTCGCACCCAACACCAGCGCAAAGGGGATAATCCCTAAAAGCATGGGAATAGAATCTTTCATGCCACGTTGAAATTCACTGAAATCGGTAGGGGCAACTATTGCTGCGGTGCTTTGTCTGAACAAAAGCATGGAAATGACCTGGGTACTGCAAAACTAAACCATATTTTATGGCGATATTCAGGCTATTTGCTGTTGTAGTGAAAGAGGTTTGAGTTTTATTTGAAATTAAATTGCGCTAAATTAAGTTTAAGAGGTTTTAAATGCCAAAGCATAGATATGGATCAAATAGATAAACGCATTCTGCATGAGCTGCAAAAGAATGGAAAACTGCAAAATAATGAACTGGCTCAACTGATTGGCTTGTCGCCATCACCCTGTTTAAGACGGGTAAAACAGCTGGAAGATGATGGTGTGATTGAGCAATATGTCGCGCTGCTGAATCCGCAAAAGGTCAATTTGGCGATGAGTGTCTTTGCACGCGTCTGGCTCAAGTCTCAAGAAGCTGCCGTGGTCGACCAATTTGTCGAAGCGATCAAGGAAATGCCAGAAGTCGTCGAGTGCCAGCTAATGGCGGGCGATTGTGATTTCTTTTTAAGAATTGTAGTGGCTGATCTGGATGCCTATCGTAAATTTCAGATTCATCATTTAACCCAAATTCCCTGCATTCAAAGTGTAAAAACTGAAATTCCATTGCAAACGGTCAAAAGTACCACTGCATTGCCTTTGGTTTAATGCCGGATTTTTTCATGCTATTTGTTTTAAATGTGCATTAAAATGCTGATAGTTGACACAATTGTTGTTGATTTCATCAGGTAGCGAAAATTATAAAATTTGCGATGCACAGCCAAAACTATCGTGCTAGACTAGGAGAAATCGGGTGTGCTCCCGATTTTTTTATGCGGATTCGTTCCGCGCTGACAAGAATTTAGGTTTACAACATGCCCATTTCAGAGACATGGTTATTACCTGATGGTGTAGCTGATGTATTACCAGAACAAGCGCAAGTTATTGAAAGTCTGCGCCGTAAATCACTGGATTTCCTTGCATCTCGAGGTTATCAGCTGGTGTACACGCCATTCATTGAATACATCGAATCTCTATCTTCTCTCTCAGAATCGAATCAAGATTTAGACTTAGCCACTTTTAAAGTAATCGATCAGCTTTCTGGTCGTTTGCTTGGTGTGCGTGCCGATATGACACCACAAGTGGCTCGTATTGATGCGCATGTACATCCAGTGGAAGGTGTGGCCCGTTACTGCTATGCAGGAACCGTTCTGCATACCAAGCCTCGCGGTTTTAATACCTCGCGCGCGCCACTACAGTTAGGTGCGGAGCTATTTGGTTCAGACAGCATCGATGCCGATGTGGAAATGGTCGACTTGATGATCAGTCTGATTCAGGAGACAGGTCTGGCAGATGGCATCCATCTGGACTTAGGTCATGTAGGTTTATTCCGTAGTCTGGTGGCTCAGGCAGGCTTGAACAAAGTCGCTGAACAGCAATTATCTGATTTATACCAGCGTAAGGCTTTGCCAGAATTAGAAGAATTCACGGCAGACCTCAAATTTGGTCAAGATTTCTATGCACTTGGACGCTATGCCAGCGACCTGGATGCATTACAAGCGCATTTAAGTGCTGAAGTGTTGGCAAATCCAGCATTCACTCAGGCTTTTAATGTCTTGCAAACCACCAAAGATGAAGTTCAAACCCGTTGGCCAAACTTGAGTATTGGTATTGATGTGGTTGAATTACGTTCATACCATTATCATACTGGCCTGATGTATGCAGTCTATGCACCGAACCGTGCAGCTGCACTGGCACAAGGTGGCCGTTATGATGGCATTGGTGAACATTTTGGCCGCGCGCGTCCGGCAACCGGTTTCTCTTGTGACTTATATGCTTTAAGCGCAGGTCAGTTTGACGCGGTACAGGTCGTGGTTGCGCCTAAAGGCACTGATGCAGAACTTCTGAATGCGATTCAGAACATTCGCGCACAAGGCTTAAGTGTAATTCAGTTACTGGGTAATGATGATTTAAACTCGATTCCATATGCGACGCACCAGCTGGTGAATGCGAATGGTGAGTGGACAGTCAAAACGATTTAACTGCTTGGCTCAGTGTTCATGTCGCTGAGCGGGGCTTTCAACTTTAACAGCATGATGTAATGAGGCTATTATGGGCAAGAATGTTGTGGTACTTGGTACCCAATGGGGCGACGAAGGTAAAGGTAAAATCGTCGACCTGCTCACAGATCAAGCGGCAGCGGTAGTTCGTTATCAAGGCGGACATAACGCAGGTCACACTCTTGTGGTTGGTGGTAAGAAAACTGTCTTACACCTCATTCCATCAGGTATTTTACGTGAAAACGTATTGTGCTTAATTGGTAACGGTGTTGTTCTTTCTCCTGAAGCGCTCATCAAAGAGATGGACATTCTTGAAAAAGAAGGCGTTCCTGTTAAAGAACGTTTACGCATTTCTCCTAACTGTCCATTGATTCTTCCGAACCACATCGCACTTGATCAGGCGCGTGAGAAAAAACGTGGTAATGCGAAGATTGGTACGACAGGTCGTGGTATCGGTCCTGCATACGAAGACAAAGTAGCGCGTCGTGCAGTACGTGTTGCTGACCTGGTACGTGGTGGTGAACATCTTACTGCTCAGCTGACTGAACTTCTGGACTACCATAACTTCCAGCTGACTGAATACTACGGTGTTGAAGCAGTTAAACTGGAAGACGTGCTGGCACTGTGCGACGAATGGCGTAAAGTTGTTGCCCCACTGATTGTGGACGTGACCACTGAATTGCACAACTACCGTAAAAACGGTGACAACATCATGTTCGAAGGCGCGCAAGGTTCACTTCTTGACGTTGATCACGGTACATATCCGTATGTGACTTCTTCGAATACCACTGCTGGTGGCGTAAGCTCTGGTTCAGGTCTGGGTCCTTTGCACCTTGACTATGTACTGGGTATTACTAAAGCGTACACAACGCGTGTAGGTGCAGGTCCATTCCCAACTGAGTTGGTGTATGACGCTGCAAATGACACGGGTGATGCGATTGGTAAACACCTCGGTACGATTGGTAATGAATTTGGTGCCTCTACTGGCCGTCAACGTCGTTGTGGCTGGTTCGATGCTGAAATTCTACGCCGTTCAGTTGACGTAAACTCACTTTCTGGTATTTGCCTGACTAAACTTGATGTTCTTGACGGTTTGGAAGAAGTGAAAATCTGTGTGGGTTATGAAGCTGCAGATTCTGGTTGTGTCGGTTCTTCTGATGCGCTTGCATTCGAAACTTTAAAACCGATTTACGAGACTATGCCAGGCTGGTCTGAGTCAACTTTCGGTGCGAAATCACTGGATCAGTTGCCACAAGCTGCATTGAACTATGTAAAACGTCTTGAGCAATTGATTGAATGTCCAATCGACATCATTTCAACAGGTCCAGACCGTGAAGAAACGATTGTTCTTCGCCACCCGTTTGATGCTTAATCTTGATTTGATTAAAGCTTAAATGATAAAAACCCATCTCCGGATGGGTTTTTTTATATGCTGAATTTATGCAGGTATTTCAAGACTAAAGTTGCATCGGTAATACCACGTGATGTGCTTTAACATAGCGGTATATAAAGAAAGAAAAATGAGCAGCAGGATGCAAAAAAATATATCGGCGACCATGTTTTATTCATTGTTATTCGCGATGGGCGGGGCGCCAACAATTGCCATGATGATTATTCGTGCGCAAACCCAAAATCCCGAGGTGATTTATGCGGCACTGATTGGTCTGAGTGTCATTATTGCCTGTGTTTTAGTGCCTATTATTTTATTGCAAAATGCTTTTTTATATTTCAAACGTAAAGATGAAATACTTGAACAGAAAATAAAACCACTGAGTCAGATTTATTTGGGTCTCAATATTATTTGTCTGATTTATTGGTTGGCGATACAGTATTTGGCTTAAAAATTACATAATTTATAAGAAGATGAATGAATTAAGCGTTTAGCTGCTGCGCGCTTTCACTTATAATTTTTACAATGTAAATTGCCCTTGAGCCAAGGCGGAGTAAATTATAATGAAGAATAAACTTTTATTGAGTATGGCGGCTGCTACAGTCGTCACATTATCAGGTTGTACCACCATTGCCGATATGGCAGGGGCAGATACTGCGACCTTAAATGCATCTGCGAGCCAAAGCTATAATGCCATGGTCAATGATGCGAAAAACAAAGGTCAACTGGATACCAGTTCAGCGACCTATAAACGGATTAATAATGTATTTAACCGTTTGAAACCGGTTGCTAACCAGATGAATCAAACCGGTACGGCATTCCAGTGGCAATTGGCTGTGCTCAAATCTGACCAGGTTAACGCCTTTGTTGCGCCAGGTGGTAAGGTTGTATTCTATACGGGTATCGTGAATAAACTGAATCTGACCGATGCTGAAATTGCAGCGATTATGGGTCATGAAATGGTGCATGCTTTAGAAGAGCATTCTAAGCAGAAAATCGGTGCTCAGGCCCTGACTGATCTGGCCTTGGGTATTGGCTTAAATGCAGCAGGTGTGGGTCAAGGTGGTGCTGCAGCCGCACAATTGGGTAGTCAGATCGGGATTGGCTTGCCATACTCGCGTAATCTGGAAAGCCGTGCTGACCAAGGCGGTTTAATGCTGATGGCGCGCGCAGGTTATAACCCGAATGCAGCCATTACCCTGTGGGAAAAAATGAACAAACTTGGTGGCGGCAGTGGTGCAACCTTCCTGTCTACGCATCCATCGAATAGCCAGCGTATTGGGCAAATGCGTCAACAGTTGCCAGCAGCGATGCAGATTTATAACCAAAAAAAATAATCCACTGATCATCCTGTAAAAGGAGATCTTGATCGGATTGAAAAGGCAGGGCAATGGCTCTGCTTTTTTTATAGCTAATTGGATGGTTAATATTCTGCGGGCTATTTTCAGGCAATAAAAAAGGCAAAGTCTGACTTTGCCTTTTTTCACTCAAGATCAGAAGATCTTAGTGCTGGTGACCGCCTACACCGTGTACGTGGCCGTGATCTAATTCTTCTTGAGAAGCTTCACGAACAGATACGATTTCAACTTCAAAAGTCAGGTCTTGACCAGCAAGTGGGAAGTTAGCATCAACAACAACATTGTCGCCTTCAACTGCTTTAACAGTTACGATTTGCACGCCGTCATCAGTTTGAGCTTGGAACTGCATACCTGCTTGAATGTTGTCTACGCCTTGGAACATTTGCGCAGGAACTTCTTGAACTAGGTCCGGGTTGTATTCGCCATAACCTTCAGCAGCAGGAACATTTACAGTGAATTTTTCACCTACAGTTTTGCCTTCTAACGCATTTTCTAAACCTGGGATGATGTTACCTGCACCGTGCAAATAGGCAAGTGGTTCACCTTGAGATTGGTCGAGAGTTTCACCCTCTGCGTTAGTCAATGTGTAGTGGAAAGAAACCACGAGGTTATTTGCAATAGCAGTCATGTTAATTGATCCATTCAATTTTTTAAGAGTACATCATAAAGTGAAATTGCATTTTTGTAGACTAAAATTAGCAAAAAAACGCAATTTGACAATTTTGTTGACGATTTTTTCATTGATTGGGCCAAATTCTGGAATTTCAATGCAATTTCAGCTTTGGAGAAATTTTTCGTGTAACAAAATCTTTTGCGGTAAGAATGCCCGCATGCGCATAACCATGAATGGTCGCCTGATGAATCCGGTACAAGGACACATACATCGATTTGGCGACAAAGCCTTGCACATTGACCTGACCGAGCAACTCGCCGACGGCTTTATTCTGGCTTAAGGAAATCAGTGAACCTTTGTCAGAAAATTTAAACATCGGTAAATAGCTTTCCTCATTGATACGTGCTTTCAAGGCATTGGCCAGGAAATTGGCCTGCTGGCTAGCCACTTGTGCGCGTGGACCCAAGACCGGTTCATCTGCTGCAGGCTGGCAGTGAGCACAATCACCAAAAGCAAAAATGTCTGGATCAGATTTGGTTTGCAGGGTGGAATAGACTTTCAAGCGGTGAATATGGTCTTTTTCCATGTCTTGCAGTTGTGCCAAAACTTCAGGTGCTTTGATGCCTGCGGCCCAGACTTTAATCTCGGCATCCAGACTTGAGCCATCTGCAAAATAAATTTTGTCTTCATCTACCTTGGCCACACGATGACTGGTAAGGACTTCAATACCGAATTTTTCCAGCTGTTGCATGGTATGTTCAGCAACTTTCGGCGAGAGCGCAGTCAAAATACGATCCGCCGCTTCAATTAAGGTAATTTTGACTTTATTTGGATCGACCTTGTTTAAGCCATATTTAAAGAAATTGTGTTTGGCCTCCACCAACTCGGCAGCCAATTCTACTCCAGTCGCACCGGCGCCAATAATCGCGATATTCAGTTCACGGCTCGAAGCTTCATGTTGAGCATTCAAGTAGAGATGCAACAGATCCTGCTGAAAGATATCAGCTTGTGGACGGCTGTCGAGAAAATGACAGAACTGTTTGACGCCTTCGGTATTAAAGTCATTCGAGGTAGAACCCAAGGCCAGTACCAGGGTGTCATAGTCGATGCGCTGGTTCTTCTTGGCTTGGGCTTTTTTGGAGAAATATTCTGTTTCTACCACAATCTGTTTCGCTTCACGATCCAGACCGGTAAATGTCCCCAAGACAAATTCATAATGATGTGCGGCTGAATGGGCAAAATAATTAGTTTCTTCTTCATGTGGATTTAAGGTGCCTGCGGCAACTTCATGCAGCAGCGGTTTCCAGATATGCGTCAGTTTTTGATCGACTAAAACAATCTGCGCTTTGCCGCTTTTACCCAAGCTCTCACCCAGCTGAGTTGCCAGTTCCAGACCACCGGCACCACCACCCACAATCACGATTTTATGTGCTGTCATATATGATTAACCTGTTTATTTTTTTAATAAAAATAAGAGAAATAGAGAGAAAATATACTATGGCATGGGCCAGATCGCGTCTTGGTTAAAATTGTTATACACATTACAAAACGTAGCAATTCTGTGAGGGCAGGTAAGTGTTGCTGCTTTGAGAAAGCAATGGGAGGGTGAGATTAATAGGCGGGAAATCTGCTAGAAGATCAGCGAGTAGATCTTCTAGCTTAAAGGGAAATTACTTGAGATTTAGCGCTATTATCTATCTAAAGGATAAAGCTTTACGCTTGGCGTATTGTCTGAAAACAAACTAAATAAGCCTTGTAGCCAAGTAAAGAATTTCTGAAACAGGTTGGCTTCTTCAATTTCGACATGATCCTCAATCTGAATGGTACGAATCAACTGATTATTCTGATAAACCTGAATAGTCGCCAAAGGCATCATGGTCGCCAAAGGTGCAATGAGTTCAGATGCTTTCACTTCAACATTGATATGAGTCTGAGTTTCCTGTAAAGGCTCGATACTTTTTAAAACGCCATCACCTGTATTCAGCATGACACGCTGTTGGGTTTGATCAAACTGGTTCAGGTCAATACTGTAGCCCTGATCATATAAAGAAGTGGTAATGATCTGCGGTTGCTTGGTTTGCACCTTAAACATTTTTAAGGTGGATTTGATCACAGGCAATTCAGCCAGTAGCTGTTGATCTTTGATCGCTACTTCATTGCGGGTATAGGTATAAGCGAGATTCATCAGCTTATGTGATACATCAGCGCGTTTTGCGGCACTTTTAGTACCCAGCACCACCACAATCAGACGGCGATTTGGCATTTCAAAATCTGCTGTGACACGATTGGCCGTCAGCGCCAGATTGTAGCCTGCCGCACGGGTAAAACCGGTTTTTAAGCCATCTACGGTTGGATCGACCTGAAGCACACGGTTGGTCGCACGATGAAAATGCTGATTGTAGGTAAAGCTTGGCTGCTTGGAATAATACAGATAATCCGGAGTTTCATTCACCACCGCCATAGACAGTCTGGCCAAATCGGCGGCAGTCGAATAATGCTCAGGCATGGTAATGCCGGCCGGATTCTGGAAATTGGTATGCTGCATGCCCAGCGCTTTGGCTTCCTGATTCATACGTTCAACAAACTGCGGAATACCACCCGAAATTTTCTCAGCCAGCGTGACTGCGGCATCATTAGCAGACATGATAATTAAGCCCGCCAGAAGCTGATCGACTGAAATCTGATCACCTTCTTTCAGGTACATTTGTGACTCATCCCACATCACAGTTTTCACCACAGAGGTCGCGGTTAAAACTTCATTTTTATCTAATTTTCCGGCCTCAATTTCCTTTAAGGCAATATAAGCCACCATCATTTTGGTCAGCGAAGCCGGAGCACGCTGAACGTCGGCATTGTGCTCTGCAATGACTTGACCAGACTGTGAATCCAGAATGGTCCAGGCTTCAGCTTCAACGCTTTCAGGCACAATATTGAGTAGGGCAGCATGTGAAAATGCAGAAATAAATAAACTGAAAACCGCAATCAGTGAGATGATGTATTTCAATGGTGTTCCTTGATAACCCGGCGGGTGTTGAACGATTTAATTTTCACGCATGCTATGCCTTTTTTATACAGATAGCTAGTCGTAAATGTAGACAAATAAGACAGCTAAACCATACTGGCTTAAAAAATGCTAAGCTAAGCTATATCTCATTTATTTTAATTTTATATCGTTCATTATGTTGCATTATCAAATTGAATTTGACGATTATCGTCAGCATCTTATTCACGTGACTGTTCGTTTTCTTGCGGACCCGACTCAAGTCTTGTCATTACCGACCTGGATTCCGGGAAGCTATCTGATTCGAGAGTTTTCCAAGCACATTGAAGCGGTCAAAGCCTATGATGAAGATGGGCGCCAGTTACAGATCCAGAAATTTGAAAAGAACAAATGGCGTTTATTCAATACCGATCATGAGCTGATTACGGTGGAATATGATGTGTATGCCTATGATCTGTCCGTTCGTGGTGCATATGTGGATCAAAATCGTCTCTATGTGAATCCCGCTTGTGCATGTTTAGGGCTAGAAGGTCAGGAAAATAAAGAAATTGAACTGGAAATCTTCCTGCCAGATGAATTAAAGCATTTTCAGCTGGCAACCGGCCTGCAAGCCAAAAGTCTGGTCAAAGGCCGTTTCACCCTGAAAGCCAAAAACTATGCCGAATTGATTGATGCGCCATTTGAGCTAGCAGAACAAACCCGTTTCAGTTTTGAAGCAAATGGCATTCCGCATGAATTTGTGGTGTCCGGTAAACATGCCATGAATGCCGCGCGTATGCAGCAAGATATTGAAAAAATCTGTGCTACAGAAATTTCCATGTTTGGTTCAGCGCCGTTTACAGACTATACCTTTATGACCATGGCAACCGGCAATAGCTATGGCGGTCTGGAGCATCCAAATTCTACCAGCTTGATTTCACCGCGTGATGACTTGCCTAAGGCCAATGAACCTGAAGAACCTTCAAAAGATTATCAGCGTTTCCTCGGCTTATGTAGCCACGAATATTTCCATTCATGGTTGGTGAAGTTTATTCGCCCTGAAAACTTCGTTAACTATGATTTAAACAGAGAAGGTTATACCTCTCTGTTATGGATCTTTGAAGGTTTCACCTCTTATTACGATGATTTGATTTTGCTGCGTAGCGGCGTGATTAATCAGGAATCGTATATTGCTTTGTTAAAAGCACAGATTGACCGTTATTTGCAAAATCCGGGACGTGTGATTCAGTCAGTGTCTGAATCCAGTTTTGATGCCTGGGTGAAATTCTACCGTCAGGATGAAAACTCGAATAATGCGGGTACCAGCTATTACAATAAAGGTTGTCTAGTTGCACTGTGCCTAGATTTGGGTCTGCGTTTACGTGGTTCAAGTCTGGATGTTTTAATGCGCCGTTTGTATGAAAATGCCCAGAAGGGTGTTCAGGTGCATGAACGGACGATCTTTGAATTATGTAAAGAGCTGACAGGAGATGATTGGTCAGAACAGATTAATCACTTAATCAATACCACAGATGAATTGCCACTGGATCAGCTTTTCCCTGAGTTTGGTATAGGTTATAGCCTGAAAAATGACAAGTCTTTGCCATTCGGTTTAAAACTGGCAGATAAGCCGGAAGGTGTGCTGGTTCAATCGGCGCGTCGTGATGGTGCTGCTGTGCTCGCTGGCTTTTCTGCCAATGATGTCATCATTGCAATTGATGGCTTAAAAGCAACGACCAAACTTATTGAAAGCCATGCAAAACAGCAAGGTACTTTTACGGTGTATGCATTCCGTCGTGATGAGCTGATGAGTTTTGAAGTTCAAGCCGCGGGTTCTGAACTGACCGAAGTTGAACTGAAAGTGGAAGATCCGGCTAAAGCCGAGAAATGGCTTAAAGCTTAAATCTTCACGTGTTCGTCATCTAAAAAAACCGGTGCTGATGCACCGGTTTTTTATTGCCTCGAGTTTTAAAAAATTATTTAACGATCAGTCGTGATGTGCCACGGAATTCCGCCACGATTTGATCATGCTGATTTATCACCTGAATATCATAAATGCCACTACGGCCACTGCTGGCTTTGTGTTCTGCTACAGCAGTCAGTGTGTCGCCAAGCAGGCCCGGTTTTAAATAATGAATACCGCAATGTTGACCAACTGCCGGATGTTCACCGGTATTGCAGGCAATGGCAAAAGCTGCATCTGCCAATGCAAAAATCACGGCACCATTACAGGTCTGATGACCCTGTAAATGCTGTTCAGTCACCTTTAATTCGATCTTTGCATAATTGTGATTATAAGAAATCAGATGAGCACCAAGATGCTGAATTAACCGGTCCTGATTAAACATCTGGCTGACTTGCTGATCCATTGCAAAACTCCTTTTTAAGATACGTTTTATTTTAAATTATTAAATATATGAATCATAAATACCATTGGATGGTCAGAATGACAAGAGGGAGGAGTTAGAAATCTTGTTTGCACACATAAGAAAAAGCAGGTAAAACCAATATTCAGGTATGGGTTTTTTATTGGATAAAATGAAATTATATAAATATAGATATGGTTCAAAACGTGATTTGGAAGCTTTACAGAACAATTATTTTTATGCTCCACATTCGACACAGCTGAATGATCCATCTGAGAATCTATTCAGTGAAAAAGACATTCATAAAGTATTTGAGCTGTTTCATAATATATTTAGTTTTTCGACTTCTGATATTAGGAAAGAATTTGATCAACTATGTCAAAAAGCTAGGAAGGAGGTCGGGATTTACTCTCTAAGTCGAATTCAAAAGGACGAATTGCTTTGGGCATATTATGCCGATTCACATACAGGATTCTGTATTGAATATGATTTTGAAAAGCTTGATGAACTGAGACCTATAAGTGCTGCGTTTGAGATTGATTATGCTGAACAAAGACCAGAATTGAAGTTTGATCATGTATTCAAAAATGGAGCGACAGCTGTGGAAAAATTATTGCGAGTTACAACAGGGACTAAATCTATAAAATGGCGACACGAAGAAGAGTACAGGATTTGTATCGAACCTTTTGGTAGATTTAACTATGATTATAGGGCAGTGAAAGCAATCTACTTCGGAATGAGGATGCCTAAATCAAAAATTGATCTCGTAAAAAACAACAATAAATTGCCGGATTCTTATGCAAAAGTATGCCAACAGCAAGTCATGGAAGTATTGAAAGGAAGAGGTATTAAGTATTATCAAATGAAATTAAAATCGGATAGTTATGAGTTTGATTGTTATGAGATAGCAGATATTTATCAAGATGCTCAAAAATACAAAGACAAAGTTCATCTAATTTCAAAGAATTTGATTGACTATAATGACTATGGTCGAGGGGTTGAAAGAGGTTATTTTGATAAGGTTGCAGACATCATTAGTAAAGAACCATATTTTTATGAGCTAAATAGTATCCATATCTCGAAGGAAGAATCGATTAAGAAAAATCAGCCTGTTATCTTCGCAGGATTTTTTTATGAAAAGAATAATTTACGCCAAATTAAAAGATATTTCACTTTGGATGAAGTCAATGAAAAATATAGCCTTTTGAATATGGGTTAAAAATTTGGTGACAACATGTCCTACATTTTAATTCCCCCGATACGTCGAATACTCATAAGAACTTAATAGCAGTGGAATATGGTAGTGCTCTAAAGCACCATCAATCACAAAAACCACCGGTACTTCAGGGAAGAACGTCCGTTGATTATTGGCCTTAAACCAATCACCCGTTTTAAACGTTACTTTATAAACGCCTTTTTGTAACGCGGTGTCTTTAGGATAAAATTCTTTAATACGACCATTACTGTCTGTCTTGGCTTCATTGAGCTTGACCCATTTCTCACCTTGTTGCGTTTCTAGGGTGACCGTGACATTGGAAGAAGGCAAACCAGTTTCTTGATTAAGTACATGCACACTCAGCGGATTAGCAAAGCTAAAAGTTGAGAGGGACATTGCAGCTAAAGCACAAATTATTCTTTTCATGAGAATCATCGTAAAATGAATACTTCAATTGATTCTAATAAACTGAAAAATAAAAAATATTGAAGTTATGTAATAAAAAAGCCCACCGAAGTGAGCTTGATTAAATCTATTCAAACTTAGCCACGACCGCGGCCGCGACCACGTGGCGCCTTGGTATTTGGACGTGTTGTACCATTGGTCTTACGACGCGGCTTTTCACTTTCATCCATTTGCCAGATACGCTTGGTTCCAGACTTCTTCACAGAACCATCTTTATTTTTACGAACCATTGGCTTACCGCCCGTACCACCCGGCTTTTTCACATAAGAACGTGAACGGTATGGTTCTTCCGCAGGAACATTCTGGAAGTCCGGATAAAGTAAGGGTTCAATTTCTCTGGTCTCACCCGGTTGCAATCCCATGCGAACCAAATCAATCTCACCAATTTTGGTACGGATCAAACGCAGTGTAGGGAAGCCGACAGCAGATGTCATACGACGAACTTGACGGTTACGACCTTCACAGATCGAAATCTCAACCCAAGATGTTGGAACAGAGGCACGGAAACGTACAGGAGGATTACGCTCCCATAACCATTCAGGTTCAGATACTTTTTCAGCACGTGCAGGAAGCGTTATGCCATCTTTCAGTTCAACGCCTTTACGAAGCTGCTCAAGAGCTTCTTCGGTCACATCACCTTCCACTTGCACCATATAAGTTTTAAACTTTTTATTGGCAGGATTGGTGATATATTGGTTGAGACCACCGTGATCGGTGAGGAAAACCAGACCTTCTGAGTCCATGTCCAAACGACCCGCAAGACGTAAATCTTTGTCGTTGACAAAATCAGCCATGGTTGGGTGCTTTTCATCCGCACGGAATTGGGAGAGGACGTCATAAGGTTTGTTTAGAATGACGATTTTCATAGGAAATAACTTCTATAATTACATTAATTTAAAAAATGTAGAGGTTTATTTAAAAGGGAAATTTAGTTATTTCCCGTATAAATCTCAAAAACAACAAATCTGGATTAGAATATTATGCGTTAAGAACAGTTGAAAGTATTGCCTAATTGGCAATTATTTTAGATTTGTCAGCGGCATCCGGGAGAATACTAATAATGGGATATCAAAAAATCGTAGTACCTGTGGATGGTACCAAAATTACCGTTAATGCAGACCTGTCACTCAACGTACCAAATAATCCAATTATCCCATTTATCGAAGGGGATGGAATTGGTGCAGATATTACACCAACAATGCGAACTGTGGTAGATGCTGCTGTGCAAAAAGCATACGCTGGAAAGCGTTCCATCGAATGGATGGAAGTCTACTGCGGTGAAAAAGCTGAGAAAATTTACGGCACCTACATGCCTGATGAAACCCTCGAAGCGTTGCGTGATTATGTAATATCAATCAAAGGTCCACTGACGACACCAGTTGGTGGAGGTATTCGTTCCCTGAATGTAGCCTTACGTCAGGAACTGGATTTATATGTCTGTGTACGTCCGGTACGCTGGTTTGAAGGGGTGCCTTCACCGGTGCATAATCCGGAACTAACTGATATGGTGATCTTCCGTGAGAATTCAGAAGATATTTATGCCGGTATTGAATGGAAAGCAGATTCTCAGGAAGCGAAAAAGGTTATCAAGTTTTTGAAAGAAGAAATGGGTGTAACCAACATCCGCTTTGAAGACAATTGTGGGATCGGGATCAAACCTGTCTCCAAAGAAGGTAGCCAGCGTCTGGTGCGTAAAGCGATTCAGTTCGCCATTGAAAATGACAAGCCGAGTGTGACCTTGGTGCACAAAGGCAATATCATGAAATACACCGAAGGAGCATTTAAAGAGTGGGGCTATGAGGTCGCATTGGAACGTTTCGGCGGTGAGCTTTTAGATGGTGGTCCGTGGGTTAAAATCAAAAATCCAAGAACAGGCAAAGACATTATTATTAAAGATGTTATTGCAGATGCCTTCTTGCAGCAAATCCTGATGCGCCCGGCGGATTATTCTGTGATTGCGACACTCAACTTAAATGGTGACTATATTTCTGATGCGCTGGCTGCGGAGGTTGGTGGGATTGGAATTGCACCGGGTGCCAATATTGGCGGTTCGATTGCAGTCTATGAAGCAACCCACGGCACAGCGCCTAAATATGCCGGGCAGGATAAAGTGAATCCAGGTTCGATTATTCTGTCAGCAGAAATGATGCTGCGTGATATGGGATGGACAGAAGCTGCCGACCTGATCATCAAGGGGATTTCGGGTGCGATTGCGGCAAAAACGGTGACCTATGATTTCGAGCGTTTGATGCCAGGTGCGACCTTGCTACGTTGTTCTGAGTTTGGTGAAGCGATCATTGCTAATATGGATGCCTAAAATTGCGATGCAATTTATGAGCTAAAGCCCGCAATTACTGCGGGCTTTTTTATAGTTTTATTTTCAGGAAAAGTCTGAACAGATAAAAGCTAAACGTTAAAATAAGTATCAGGCTGCAAGATCATGTAAGAAGTGTAATGAGCTTAAAAATGATTCGTTCTAAGCTGAATAACTTAGTAAAGACTGTATTACATTGACGTATTTGGATACAGCTCAGCGATTGGCTTATTTTGTATAAACGTTAGAGTGATGAATGGAACTTCCAGTGATATAGAGACGTTTCTCCAAAGGAGTAAATCATGGCTAAAGCTAAAGCGAGACATAAGCAGGTCCAACAAAAAGACAAGCAGGACAATGCTCAGAATGAAGAGCAGCAACAGCAACAACAGCAACAACAGCAACAACCATCGAAACCATCTCGTGCTAAAAAACGTAGATAATCTCCTATCCACCTAAAATAACAAAACCCTCATTTGAGGGTTTTGTTATTTGAACGCTTGTATAAAATCATCACTAAAAATAACAGGATTGTGACTTTAAATTAGGCGGTTGTGATTAAGATAAAAGTCATCTATTTAATTTAATGCGAATATTGGTGAAATTTCTTCGGATTATAAGCTTACTGTTATCTATAGGTTTTCTACTAACTGCCTGTCAGCCACCGCCTTCAGGTGAAGCAGCAGGTTGGAAAAGCCCTTATCTGTATTGGCAATTACAGAGAGCCCAGTTAGAAGCTCCGCTACAGATTCCGGTTGAAGGCGTCAGAGTTGGTCAGATTAATGATACTTGGGGAGCAGCGCGTAGTGACGGTCGTAAACACGAAGGTACGGATATTTTTGCCAAACGCGGTACGCCAGTATTTAGCGCGACCCCAGGTATTGTGCGTAGGATTGGCACCAACAATCTGGGTGGAAAAATCATCTGGGTGACCGGTCCAAATATGAGCCAACATTATTATGCACATCTGGATGACTATGCAGAACATATTCAGGAAGGCGACTGGGTTGAGGCAGGTGAAGTCATCGCTTATGTGGGGAATACAGGTAATGCCAAAAATACCCCGCCGCATTTACATTATGGGATTTATTTAGGTGGGCAAGGAGCAACCAATCCTTATCCTTATTTAGTCCCTTCTCCATGAGCAGAAATTGGCAGAGTTTGTTGTTCAGATTTGAGTCTGACAGGACGTGTGTACCAGAACAATTGTAACGTTCCTAATAAAAGAACAAATGTGGCCAGTATGAACTGTTGATGATAGCTCAATCCAAAATATTGCAGCGCACTAAAACTGAGCCCACCGATTAGCTGAATCGAGGCAAAACACAAGGTGGCAATACTCCAGAGCTTTTTATAAGCCAGTCCATACAGTTGCAAAATGGTATAGGAGGTCAGGAACACCACAGCCGGATTTAGCATCCCGGTAAAAAAGGAAGAGCTAAAAGTAAGCAATGGGCTGGCATCTAGGGTTGCAATAAAAATAGCCACAATATAAAGACTATAAAGAATTTTCAGGGCAACAAAATTACCCCATTTTCTAGCCAGTGCATAAGCACTCAAGGCGCCTAAAGCACTACCTAGTCCATACAGAATCCAGTTGAAATTAATCCAGAACAAGCTCAATCCCAACTGCTGGCTTAAATAATCAATCCAGAAGAGTGAATGCGGTATATAAGCGAAAGCACTACAAGCATACACTGTAAGTAAACTATAAAAGACGCTATTCAGAGATAGATGAGAGGTAACCGCAGGAGCTTGTGCCGACAAATATGGCTTAAATTTCTGAATCAGTAGACTTAAAACGATACAGATAAGCAAAGCAAAACCACATAAGATTAGCCATGCAGTCTGTATGGAAATTTGATCCAGATAAGGCAGAAACAGGGTCGCAATTAAAACGCCTAGTCCAATCCCACTAAAACCAATAAAGTTGATTTTAAGACGATCCTGAAGTTCACAACACTGCGCGACCACACTCGGCGATAAGATCATCATCAGTCCACCGCTGATCCCTGAAATGATACGCCAAGCGATATACCACGCTTCAGAAAAACCAGAAAACGCACAACACATCAGGCTGAACATGCCAGCAAAGGCTGAAATTTGAATATAGGTACTCATACTGCGGTCTTGAGGAAGACGCATCGCGGTAAAAGCACCGATTAAATAACCCAGCAAATTGGCACTGCTCAAGAGGCTGGCAAAATCTGTACTCCAGCCAAAGGCTTCTCGTGTGCCAGGTAACAGTGCAGTATAAGAAAAACGAAGAATGCCAATGCCCAAGCACATACTAAGACAAAGAAAAAGGCTGAGCTTGATTGTGTTTGAGGACATCCGTGCACTCATAGAATTTTATATTTGGTCAAAAAATAACATGAATCTTCATGATTGAGGGGAAATTGCCTGAGAAGAAACCATTGAGTGCAGAAATTTGCTCAAAGAAACCGGTATGATTTTTAAGATTTCATCAGTCAAAAGCCTGAATTTTTTCAGAGAAATAAAAAACCGCGTATCAACGCGGTTTTTTATATTGTCTATTTCAAGAATTAACGCATCTTGGCCAGGAAACGGCCAACACGGGTAATGGCTTCACGCAGTTCATTTTCAGCCGGCAGGAACACTACACGGAAATGATCCGGTGTTGGCCAGTTAAAGCCTGTTCCTTGAACCAGAAGTACTTTCTCTGCACGTAACAAATCCAGCATCAGTTTTTCATCGTCCTGAATTGGATACACATTCGGATCCAGTTTCGGGAAGCAATACATTGCGCCTTCAGGTTTGACACAAGACACACCTGGAATCTCGTTCAGCATTTCCCAGGCAATATTGCGCTGTTCATATAAACGCCCACCCGAACGAATCAGGTCGTTAATTGACTGATAACCGCCCAGTGCAGTCTGAATTGCATATTGTGCCTGATGGTTGGCACACAGACGCATCGATGCAAGCATATCCAGACCTTCGATATAGTCTGCTGCACGTGCTTTATTGCCGGTAATGGCCATCCAGCCGGAACGGAAACCAGCAATACGATAGGCTTTAGATAAACCGTTAAACGAAACACAGAGCTGATCGCCAGCCAGAGCTGCTACAGCAACATGCTCAATCCCATCGTAAATAATTTTGTCGTAGATTTCGTCAGCAAATAAAATCAGGTCATATTTCTTGGCCAAGTCGACGATTTGTTGCAACACATGACGTGGGTAAACCGAACCGGTCGGGTTATTCGGGTTGATAATCACAATACCACGGGTATTCGGCGTGATTTTGCTTTCCATATCAGCAATATCTGGATACCAGTGATTTTCTTCATCACATTTATAGTGAATCGCTGTACCTCCAGACAGATTCACTGCCGCCGTCCAGAGTGGATAATCTGGCATTGGAATCAGCATTTCATCGCCATCATCCAGCAGACCCTGCATGGCCATCACGATCAGTTCAGACACACCATTACCGATATAGACGTCATTGACGTGCATATCTAGAATGCCTTTTTGCTGATAATACTGACAGATCGCCTTACGCGCCGGGAAAATCCCTTTGGAATCGGTATAGCCAATCGCATTCGGCAGGTTTAAAGCCACATCGTTGATAATTTCCTGCGGCGCTTCAAAACCGAATGGGGCAGGATTGCCAATATTTAATTTGATAATTTTGTGACCGGCTTCTTCCATCTCGATGGCCGCTCGTAACACAGGTCCGCGAATGTCGTAGCATACATGCTCGAGCTTAGATGATTTCTTGATCTCGCGAGGGGTTTGGAAAGTGTTCGGCATTTTGATGTTCTCGGAAGGAGTGGAGGTCACTTTTGCATAACGATATAAATAACTTTTAAATGTCTCAGTTGTGACTAGATCGAGATCATGTTCATCTCGAAGTAGTGCAACAATTTTTTCATGCGTAAATCCAAGCTGCTGATATTGTTTGATCACAGGCAGCAGATTTTTAAAAATTACGCTCTTTTTTTGCGACATTTTTTAATCCTGAGCAAATTTAGAGCTAAGAATACCATTAAATTTGCTCACTAAAAAACATTTAATGTAAAAATTGCTTACTTTTATTTTTATATTTGCTTTCTTTTTGCTTTTTTGGGCATTATATGTCTTTTGTAAAATGTTGAATAAAGACTAGAATTTTTAAAATGAATCACGTAAATATAGGATTATCCTATTTTAAATAGCAAGATAAAAAGGTATGTGATCATGGGAAAACTCAATAAATCAGACCGGGAATGGCAAAGAGAGTTATCACCTGAGGAGTTTCGCATTACGCGCGAGAAGGGAACCGAGCCGGCATTTACTGGAAAATACTGGAATACCAAGCAAGATGGCACTTATGTATGTCGTTGCTGCGGCACGCCACTGTTCTCTTCTGAGACCAAGTATGACAGCGGCTGTGGCTGGCCAAGTTTCTACCGTCCTGTCAGCAGTTCGGTGGTAGAAGAATTACCTGATACTTCACACGGAATGGTCAGAACTGAGATTGTTTGTCATCATTGTGACGCACACTTAGGGCATGTTTTCCCGGATGGCCCAGAACCGACCGGTTTGCGTTATTGTGTCAACTCGGCTTCTTTGGACTTAGAAACACAAGAAAAAAATGATGAGGAAACCTATCCATGACTAACATTTATCAGTTTGAAGCTGAATTGTTAGATGGCAAAAGCAAGCCACTTGCAGATTACGAAGGCAAGGTACTTTTGATCGTCAATACAGCGAGTAAGTGTGGTTTTACCCCACAATTTTCAGGATTAGAAAAACTTTACGAAAAATATAAAGATCAAGGTCTGGAAATTTTGGGATTTCCATGCAATCAGTTTGGTGGTCAAGATCCAGGTTCCAATGAACAGATTGGTGAATTTTGCCAGAAGAATTACGGGGTATCTTTCCCGATGTTTTCCAAGGTGGATGTCAAAGGCCCTGAAGCGCACGCCATTTTTCGCTATTTAACTAATAATTCCAAAGGTATTTTAGGCAATGGAATTAAATGGAATTTTACCAAGTTTCTGATTGGTCGTGATGGCAAGGTGTTGAACCGTTTTGCACCAACCACCAAGCCTGAAGATCTTGAAGATGAAATTGCCAAAGTATTGTAATCATTAGTGTCATATTCTCAGTATGAGATAAAAACAGAATTCATCTAGTGTTAATTAAAAAACCCACTTTAATTCAGTGGGTTTTTTAGTCATGATTAAAACTTAGAGAATAGCTTTCAGGCGTTGAATGACTTCTTCACATTGCGCCAGATCGGCTACGAGTGCTAGACGTACATGATTTTCACCCGGATTACCTTGTTCGGTATCGCGGGATAAATAACGACCCGGAAGAACTTTAATATGTGCTTCTTCCATCAAATGTTTGGCAAAGGCTTCATCATTGTCGACTTTTAACCAGTAATAGAAACCTGCATCCGGTTTTTTGAGTGGCAGCAGATGACCGAGTTCTTGCTGGAATAAATCAAACTTGGCACGGTATTGCACCCGGTTTTCTTCCACATGTGCTTCATCATCCCAGGCAGCAATTGAAGCCAGTTGATGTTGTACCGGCATCGCTGCGCCGTGGTAAGTACGGTATTGCAAATAAGGTTTTAACAGGCTGGCATCACCGGCAACAAAACCTGAACGCATGCCCGGAAGGTTAGAACGTTTAGACAGTGAATGGAACACCACACAGTTTTTATAGTCATCCCGGCCGATTTCAGCACAAACTTCCAGTAAACCTACAGGTGCTTGGTCAAACCACAGTTCCGAATAGCATTCATCTGAAGCAATCACAAAATTGTATTGATCCGACAGGGCAATCAGTTTTTTAAACTGTTCTTTTGATAGTACTGCACCGGTTGGATTGCCCGGGGTACAGACAAATAGCAATGCCGTTTTTTCCCAGACTTCCGCCGGAACTGCATCAAAATCACCGAGGTAGTTATTTTCCTCAGTACAGTTGATGAAATAAGGTTTGGCACCTGCGAGCAGCGTTGCACCTTCATAAATCTGATAAAACGGATTCGGCATCACTACATAAGGTGCATCTTCACGATTCACCAAAGCCTGTACAAACGAAAAAATCGCTTCACGCGTACCGGAAACAGGCAGGATATTGCTGTCTGCACTAATGCTATTTAGCTTAAAACGGCGCGTCAGCCATTGGGCAATACTTTCACGTAGCTCAGGCAGGCCTTTACTGTTGGGATACGTCGACAAATGTTTGAAGTTATCGATAATCGCTTGTTTCACAAACTCCGGTGCAGGATGCTTTGGTTCACCAATCGACAGGGGAATTAAGGGCATATTTGCAGGTTGGATATCCGCAAAAAGCTGATTTAACTTTTCAAACGGATAAGGGTGCAGTAAAGACAAGCTAGAGTTCATGAATAAGTAACCGCGTTTTAATGTGAGTGTTGACTACAAACCTGATTAGAGGCTTCATCCAGCGCAGTTTTAAGTGCAACTGCAAATTCGGCAGATTCTTCAGGTGTCATAGGGTTGCCATCTTTTTTGGTGACAAAGAATATATCTTCGGCACGTTCGCCAAGTGTGGCAATTTTGGCAGAGTGGATATCCAAGCCTTGCATCATAAATAAACCGCCAATTTTGGCAAGTAAACCGGGATGATCGAGAGTAGCGATTTCGACCATATTTTGATTCAAGGCAGGATTGATACTGATATCGACTGTATTTTCAATATCAAAATGACGTAATTGACGTGGAATCCGGCGCTGCATCAAGCCAGGATATTCATCTGAATGACTCAAGGCATCTTTCAGCGCTTCAATCACTGTGGCTTCGCGTTCCGGATCGGTCAATAAGGTACCAAAACGGTCCAGTACTACATAGGTGTCCAGACTGAAAGCTTTAGTCGCTGTAATAATCCGTGCATCTTGTACATCCAGATTCATGCGATCCAGAATAGCCACCGTGGTGGCAAACAGGTTAGGTTGATCCTGCGTGTAAATAAAGATCTGTACCGCATCCTGGGCATATTTACGGTGCGCCCGCATCAACACCAGTGGGGCAGGATTGTCGCCGTGTTGTAAAATGGCACGGGTATGCCATGCAATTTCATCTGCTGTTTCTTTGAGGAAATAGTCATCACCAAGTTCCTGCCAGACTTTTTCTACCTCATCCAGTGAGAAGTCCTGAACCAGAAGTTCACTGGCTGCAAATTTAGTATCTTCAATCAGCATTTGATAATCAACCGGACGGCCCAGACCAGAACGGATTACGTCACGTGCCTGAGTATATAGTTGACGCATCAGCGAAGCGCGCCAGGTATTCCACAGCTTCGGATTGGTGGCGTTAATATCGGCGACTGTCAGGGTGTACAGATAGTCCAGATGTTCCATGTCACCCATTTTTTCGGCGAATTCTTTGACCACATCCGGATCGGAGATATCTTTTTTCTGGGCGGTGACAGACATCACCAGATGATTCTGGATCAGCCAGGCCACCAGATTGCTTTCGCGTTCGGTAAAACCGTGACTACGGCAGAATTTAATCGCATCGCTGGCACCAAGTTCACTGTGATCACCGCCACGGCCTTTGGCAATATCATGGAAAATTGCCGCCAGATAAACGATGTCACGACGGGTCAAACGCTGGAATACTGAACTGACCACCGGAAATTCCTTGGCAAATTCAGGTTCTTTAAAGCGGTTTAAATTACGCAGCAGCAATAAGGTATGTGCATCGACCGTATAGATATGGAACAGGTCATATTGCATCAGTCCCAGAATCTGTCCAAAGGCCGGGATGTAATTTCCAAGCACACCATAACGCTTCATCGCGACCATAGTATCGTAGAGTCGATGCGGTGAACGGATAATCGCCATAAATAGCGCCTGATGCACCGGATTATCACGAAAATCCTGATCAATGCGTTTTCCAGCCAAGGTCAGCAGGCGTAAAGTACGCGCACGAATACCTTCGATCTCAGGACGATTGGCTAGTAAATAGAAAATTTCCAGAATTGCGTTTGGATTTTCCGAGAAAATCTTGTGATGCTGCACAGCCAGTTTGCCATCGACCAGTTTAAAGTTCTGGTTGATTTCTTCGATCTGGCGTTCATATTGCGGTAAACGTGGCGTAATGACCGATTCATTAAAATAGGCCAGCAGCATTTCGTTCAGCGTAGACACTTGCTGTGCACTGCGATAATAGCGCTTCATGAACTGTTCGATAGGATAATTTGGGTGGTGGCCTTCTTCACGCACATAGCCGAACTTGGCTGCAATATCACGCTGATAATCAAATAATAAACGGTTTTCATCGCGCTTGGTCAAGCGGTGCAGATGATGGCGGATTTCCCAGAGGAAACTCTCGGCTTCCTCAAGTACACCGAGTTCAAATTCTGAAATAAAACCGAGATGTACCAGATCATAAATCCGGTTGACGCGAAAATGCCGTTTGGCAATCCAGCCAATCTGGTTAATGTCACGGATACCACCTGGCGCATTTTTAATATCCGGTTCCAGATTGCTTTCAGTATTGTTGTGCTGAGCATAGCGTTTATGCTGCTCATCCATCTTGGCATCAAAAAAAGTTTTGTCAGTCCAGGTACGTGACACGATACGACGTGGCCATTTGCACAGGTTTTCATTGCCAATAATCAGGCGGGCTTCGATCAGGGTGGTGGCGACGGTCAGATCACTGCTGGCCTGATTGACACATTCATTGATGGTGCGGACACTGATACCGGGTTTGAAATTCCCCACGTCCCAAAGCGATGAAATGAATGTAGAAATCAGTTGTTCCTGTTCCGGGTTAATCTCGTCTTCTGACAAGATCATGATGTCGACATCAGAATAAGGCAGCATTTCACGACGGCCATAGCCTCCGACTGCAAACAGGGCCAAATCAGTTTGATCCAGTTCGGCATGCTGCCAGAGAAACTGCAATGCTTCATCAATCAGGTTGGAACGCGCCAGAATAATATCCCGAATCGACTGGCCATTTTCAAAACTTTCCTGAAGCTGATTTTCGACATCACTGCGCCATTGATTGATGGCTTTAATGTCATGGTTGCTTTTAGCGTAATTCAGCAGTGGATGGGTGTTGATCATGTACAGTCGTCCGTTGGTATTTCAGCTTAGTTTTGGTTGACGCTAACTTGGTTGGCGACCTGGAGGGCCAGTTCACGTGCCTGTTCAATAGTTTCTGCACGTGCCGTGGCAACGCCCATACGACGACGTTTAAAACCTTCTGGTTTGCCAAACAGGCGCAAATCGGTATTGCCGTCTGCTAAAGCAAGATTCAGGCCAGAAAATGAAAGATTACGGCCATCTACTCCAGCATAAATTACCGCACTGGCAGCCACACTATGTCGTGCAGTATGCACCGGCAAGCCTAAAATAGCACGTGCATGCAGCTCAAATTCACTTTGAAATTGGGAGGCTAAAGTCACCAGTCCAGTATCGTGTGGACGTGGGGAAACCTCACTAAACCATACTTTGTCGCCTTTTACAAAGAGTTCCACTCCAAAGATTCCGCAGCCACCAAGTGCTGTAGTGACCTTGTTGGCAATGCGCTTGGATTCTTCCAGCGCGGCTGGAGTCATCGGTTGAGGCTGCCAGCTTTCCACATAATCACCTGAGTCCTGACGATGTCCGATCGGGTCGCAATAAGACGTTTCGATTTCGCCGGTTTCTGGATTTTTTGCACGAACAGTCAATAAGGTAATTTCAAAATCAAAGTCAATTTGTGATTCTACAATCACAGTACCCTGATTGACCCGGCCACCGGTTTGCGCATATTCCCAGGCAGCATCGACTTCATCAAAACGGGTAACACGAGACTGACCTTTGCCTGAAGATGACATCACCGGTTTCACAAAGTTTGGATAGCCGACATCGTCACAGGCCGCGCGGAAGGATTCTAAACTGTCGGCAAAACGGTAAGCTGAAGTTGGCAGACCGAGTTCTTCCGCAGCCAGACGACGAATACCTTCACGGTTCATGGTCAGATTGACGGCTTTAGCAGAAGGAATGACTGTAGCAATGTTCTGGGCTTCTATTTCAAGCAGAACTTCGGTCGCAATCGCTTCAATTTCAGGAACAATTAAATGTGGCTGGATTTGATTGATGAGTTGTTTGAGTTCTACAGCATCTGCCATATTCAAGGTATAGGAATAATGCGCAACCTGCATGGCAGGGGCATGATCATAACGGTCAGCAGCATGAACTTCGACTCCAAGGCGTTGTAGTGAAATCACCACTTCCTTGCCCAGTTCACCAGAACCCAATAATAGAACTTTATAGGCAGAAGATTGAAGGGGAGTACCAATAGTCACGCTCATGTGGATCATCCATGCTTGATTTTATGGACTTTTAGCATAGCAGAACTGAGCCGACAGTTAAGCCAAGATTCATACAAAATTGTGATATTGACCAACAGTTTTATTTATAAAGTTTTTCTAGATTTAATAAGGAGGCGCTGTCATTTTCACATCGCTGTCAGACTGCGTTTGCAGAAGATAAATCCCGCTTTGAGACTTGAGCTTTTCTATTTGTGCAACTTGTTCAGTATTGATATTTAGCATCTTTAACAGACGTAATGTACGAACATGCAGGAAATACGCATAGGGCAATACAAAAGGCAGTACAAAGCACAGCAAAAATAACAGTAGCCCAAAAACTGTGAATTGAATGCAGTCTCGCAAGATGGTAGTGAGCTGGAACTGATCTGCTGAAAAGGCGGTAGCTGAAAAAAGAATAAAAAGGAGCGCAAATAAACCAGCAAAAATTTTTAGAGTATTCGGCAGGACACGATGTCTGAAGCTCCATTTACCCAAAATCAATGTCAAAGGATGAAGATGCAGCACGTATTGGCTCTGATTAAGCATAGCAATAATTTGATGGGTGCTATTCTTTTTAATATAAACCACCCGAACTTGATCTGCTGGTTGAGCATGTATTTCGACAAAATGTCCGGTAAAATTTTGAGCATTGATAAAACATTCAAAATATTGTGCCGGCACTTCATGTCGATGGAATACGGTTAACATTTCATCGCGCCGATGATGAATAAAGATTTTGCCTTCAATCACCTGTTTGACTTCAAACATGCGCATCCTTCCTTGTTTTTATTGTTATATAAAAAAAGACCTATACTATGAGTTTAGCATAAGTCTTTGTTTCAATTGATCAACGAGTTAAAGCTTAAAAGGGTACCGGAACATAAGTGTAAACCAACCCATAGGTGAGCGCTGCGGTCAGTGTCGCCATCACAATCCGTTTAAACTTAAAGTACAAAACCGTGAGCACAATAAAGCCAACCAGCATCGCAAAACTTTTATTCGGTGTTTCTAATAAAGGTGGCAGGGTAGCAACCACCAACATGGAGCTGATCGCAGCAATGCCAATTGAACCCAAGGCAATTTTTAGCCACAATGCTCCACGTTTTTGCGAACCTTGCTGAAATTTTTGAATGACAAAAAAAGGACCAAAGCGCGAGGCAAAATTGGCAATCCCGACTAAAATCCCGACCAGAATAATCTCTAGATTCATGCTTGATCTCCTGCGTGTTCAGGATCTGGCTGTTTCAAAATATAGTGCTTGAACAGGCCTGCGAAAATACCAGAACTTATACCGATAAAGATCGCGGCAGACAGGTCGATAAAATAACAGGCAATCGCAGACACCAGAATTGTGACAGCTACAACAAAAGTATGTTTTTTCTCAAAAGCGGCTAACAAGAAGCTCAGGAACAGCGCAGGTAACAAGAAATCCAGCGCAGCCTGTAAGAATTGCGGCAGGTTGCTGACCTGATCGGCAAACAATCCACCGAGGAAAGATCCGAGTGCCCAGGACATCCAGCTAAACAGGCTTAAACCCAGCATCCAGGATTCTGACCATTCCTGTCGCCGTTGCGAGAGCTTGATCATGCCGGAGGCAAAAACTTCATCGGTCAAACCCCAAGACCAGATTGCCGTTTTCTTTAAATTCAGCCGGTCTTGAATCAGATTTTGTAACGCAGGGCCATAAAGCAGATGACGAATGTCTAAGGCAATCACGGTTAATGCCGTCATCCAGATAGATGTTCCACTACCTAAGAGCGCGACCACCAGGAACTGGCTGGCACCTGCATACATCGAGCAGGACAGGAACAGTGCTTCCCAGGCGGTAAAGCCAAACTGGGTGGCTGAAACACCAAAAGCAAACGACACTGGTAAATAAGTGAAGATAATCGCTTGGCTATCTTTTGCACCTTGCCAGAAGCCAGCAGGTTGCGTAGCGAGTTGATTCGGTTCAGACACGACACACCTTGAAGGAGAGTTGAACGATGGGTCAAATGAAGATTGTGTATTCTACGTGAATTTAATAGCATAGTGCCGAAATGTTTAAATTGGCGAGCCTGATATGTGGATGTTCAAGACACGTGCGATGCTGATTGCTGCTTTAATAAGCACGGCAATATTGTTACAAGCGTGTGGGAATGACAGTCAATCGACTGATAAGCCAGAAATTAAACCGGCACCTAAATTGACTAATGATGCGACGACTTATGCCAATGCCGCATGGCAACTGATCAATGAAGTGGATCCACTGGTCTATAATAAAGAAGTGGATCAGCTGGAAACACAGGTACGTCAACCAGCACGTAAATTGAGTACAGACTGGCGTATTAATGTCAAAATGACCGATTCGGTGACCGAAGGCAAATATGCTCTGTGTCGTAAAGCTTTGACCAGTCTGGAAATCTGGGCGCGGACGACCATGGAAAATGGCAACAGCCTACAACAAAAACAGGCAGATTATGAGCGCGATAAAATGCAATGTCAGAATGCCATTGCCCATCCTGCACTCGGAAATACCGATCCTAAGCAAAAAGGTACTGCAATTGCCAATATGCAATAAACCTTTGCCCATTTAAATGTACCTATAAAAAGCCAGTCATTCAGACTGGCTTTTTTAGCAAAATAAACTTTAAAAATAGGGCATCCATACATGTTCTAATAAAAGCACCATTACACCGCAGATCAGGAGTGTGCTGCCAATCATGCGTTGAATCAGTGTACGTATAGACATGACCGATCTCCTCAAAGATTTAAAGCGCGTTCAACGCTTCCAGATAACGACGATTCACTTCTTCCCAGTTCACGACATTGAAAAAAGCCGAGATATATTCCGGACGACGGTTTTGATATTGTAAATAATAGGCATGTTCCCAAACATCCAGACCTAAAAGGGGAATATTGCCATGCATCAGCGGAGAATCCTGATTGGCGCTACTTTCTACAATAAGCGTTTGATCTGGCGCCATACTTAACCAGGCCCACCCACTACCAAAACGGCTAAGCCCTGCTTGGGTAAACGCTTCTTTAAATGCCTCGAATCCTCCTAATTCATGTTCGATTGCCTTGGCAATTTCAGCTTCGGGATGACCACCGCCGTCTGGACTCATCACTGTCCAGAACAGGGAATGATTGGCATGTCCACCAGCATTGTTCATCACGTTCTGTCTGAGTTGCTCGGGCACTTCATTGAATTTGCTAATTAAGGCTTCGACTGATAAATCTTCCCATTCAGTGCCTGCTATTCCTGCATTAATATTATTGATATAGGTTTGATGATGCTTGCTATGATGAATTTCCATAGTCTTGCTATCGATATGAGGCTCTAGCGCATCATAAGCATAAGGCAGTACAGGCAAGGTGTAGCTCATTGGCAGGATTCCTTGGGGAGAATGGAGTTAGGTTATTTTTCATTAGATTTAAGATACACTCTAATTTAATATTCACATATGAGAATAGTTATCATTATTGTTAATATGTGTTGATCTTATGCGCTTCCAGAAAGCCTGTTATACGTATGAATCCTCTTTTTATAAGCAATAAAAAAACCCCAAGAAGGGGCTTTTTTTAACAGCAATGACTTAAACGTTAAAACGGAAGTGTAAAACATCGCCATCCTGAACGATGTAAGTTTTACCTTCTAGACGCCATTTGCCTGCTTCTTTCGCACCGGCTTCGCCGTTGTACTGCACGAAATCATCATAAGCGATACATTCTGCACGGATAAAGCCTTTTTCAAAGTCGGTATGAATCACGCCTGCTGCCTGTGGTGCAGTTGCGCCAACTTTTACGGTCCAGGCACGAACTTCTTGTACACCCGCGGTGAAGTAAGTTTGTAGGCCAAGCAGTGAATAACCCGCGCGAATCACCACGTTTAAGCCAGGTTCTTCCATGCCCATTGCTTCAAGGAATTCAGCACGGTCTTCATCTTCAAGCAATGAAATTTCAGCTTCAATCTGGTTGCACAGTGGAACTACAATCGCATTTTCTTCAGCAGCCAATTTTCTCACTGCATCTAAATGTGGGTTGTTCTCAAAACCGTCTTCAGCAACGTTGGCAATATACATGGTTGGTTTAAGGGTCATTAAGCCAAAACCACGAACCAGTTTACGTTCGTCATCATCTAGGTCTGCTGCGCGAGCCGGTTTACCTTCATCCAGTAAAGGCTGGATTTTTTCCAATACAGCTTTAGTGGCTAGCGCTTCTTTGTCACCACCTTTAGCAGATTTAGTCAAACGCGTAATTGCTTTGGCTACAGCATCTAAGTCTGCGAGCGCAAGTTCGGTATTAATCGTAGCGATGTCATCCAGTGGATCAATACGACCATTCACATGAATCACGTTTTCATCTTCAAAACAACGCACAACGTGAGCAATTGCATCAGTTTCACGAATGTTGGCCAGGAACTGGTTACCCAAGCCTTCACCCTTAGAAGCACCTGCTACCAGACCTGCGATGTCTACAAACTCCATAGAAGTCGGAATAACACGTTGCGGTTTAACAATTGCAGTCAATTTGTCTAAACGTGGATCAGGAACAGGTACAATTCCGGTGTTTGGTTCGATCGTACAGAAAGGGAAGTTTTCTGCAGCAATAGCAGCTTTGGTTAAGGCATTGAAAAGTGTAGATTTACCAACGTTCGGCAAGCCGACAATACCGCAATTAAAACCCATGAAATAACTCACAAAAGCGTTATATAAAAATTGCCCCCGATTTTACATGAAAGCATGACTAAAGTCAGGTCATGTGCTTGTGGTTTATTGCAATCAAATGCTTCTGGCGACCTAAAATGACTCGCTGAGCTTTCCGGGATGTGTAGTGAGTCCACCAACCATAGAGGAATAATCAGCCAGTATTTTACTTTTGAATAAAAATCACATTGTTTTTCTAAAAGTGAGTGACTAAAGTATCTGAATAAAACAGCGGCCTACACGCCCTGATCCAATAACGATAAACATGGAGCATACATGCGAACTTTATACCAGTTTCCTTTATCTCACTTTTGCGAAAAAGCACGTTGGATGCTGGACCATAAAGAGTTGTATTATGTTGCTCATAATCTGATACCCGGGGTACACCGCGCTTTTGCCCGCCTGAAAACAGGACAGAATCGTCTGCCTATTTTGCGTGATCAGGATCGATGGATCGCAGATTCCACCCAGATTGCTCTGTATCTGGATGATACTTATCCAGAACATCGTTTACTGCACGCGGAAGGATATTTTCGAAATAAAGCTTTAGAAATTAATGAAATTACTTTGGAATTGGGTCGTCATGTCCGTCGCTGGATGCTCTCTCAAGCACTGACTTCTGATCATGAATCTCTGGATATTTTAATTGGTGAGCAGGGCTATCTGCGCCAGTTTGAAAAATTTTCTAAACCTTTATTGAAAGCGATGGTGGCCAAGGGGTATGCATTGAATGAGGAAACCGTGGCGGAATCTAAACAACACATCGATGTTGCTGTACAGCAGCTTAATCAGATGCTGGTCAGCCAAGGTGGGCATTATTTTGTCGGAAATCGTTTAGGTCTGGCGGATATTGCAGTTTGTTCCATGTTGGCACCGCTTCTGGCGATTCCAGGTACGCCGTGGGAAAAAGAAAATTTTGAAACCTTGTCCGAAGAATATCGCGACTATCAGCAGTATTTGAATGAGCTACCACTGGGTGAATATATTTGCCGTATTTACCGAACCGAACGCAATGCACGGGTAGACTGGCGTGGTGTATAAGTTTAAATGCTAATCCAAGAATTAAAAAAACGCGCATGAAGCGCGTTTTTTAATGAGATTATGATTAACCCCAAGGATTAGTCTGGTCGATATCAATATTTTTAGTAAAATTATTGAGGAGTGAACCAAAATCAAATCCGGATGAAGAACCGCCACTGCCGATATTCTGAATTGTATCTTTAATGCCCGGCAGGATAGCAGACAGATCAATATTGGAATCAGTCGTACCCACACCTTGGACAAGATCACCGAGGTCAGGCAATTCAATCGAAGAGCCACTACCAACCAACTGACCAACACCTTCGGCAATACTGCCTAAGTCAAAGCCGTTTGAAGCAGAGGAAATACCTTCGATCATACCACCCAGATCCAGATCGCTACCGAGATTGAGATTGCCTAATAATCCACCTAAATCTATGCCATTTGAACCATTCGCAATCAGACCGCTCAGTAAGTCAGTGAAGCCACCGACATCAAAACCACCTGTTGCATTTCCGCCTACAAAGCCGCTAATTAAATCGGTAATAGCACCAAGATCAAAATCACCGCCTGCATTGCCACCGATTAAGCCACCCACCAGACCTGCAATTGCTCCAATATCTATATCACCTAAACCGTCAGAACCACCGATCAGACTACCGACCAATTCAGCAATTTGTGCGATATCAATTTCACCATTACCGCCAATCAGGTTGCCGACCAGACCTGCGATGGCACCAATATCTACACCGCCCAATCCGCCAGAACCGCCGATCAGGCCACTAACCAGTTGAGCGATTTGCGCAATATCAATCTCGCCATTGCCACCGATTAAGCCACCCACCAGACCTGCAATTGCTCCAATATCTATATCACCTAAACCGCCAGAACCGCCGATCAGACCACCGACCAATTCAGCAATTTGTGCGATATCAATCTCGCCATTGCCACCAATCAGGTTGCCGACCAGACCTGCAATCGCACCAATGTCCACGCCACCTAGGCCGCCAGACCCACCAATCAGGCCGCCAACCAGTTGAGCGATTTGTGCGATATCAATCTCGCCATTACCGCCGATCAGGTTGCCGACTAGACTAGCAATCGCACCGATATCAATATTGCTTGAACCACCGATTAAGCCAATAACCAGTTGAGCAATTTTCGCGATATCGATATCACCATTACCACCGATGAGGTTGCTGACCAGACCCGCAATGGCACCAATATCAATATTACTTGAACCGCCGATCAGGCCACCGACCAGTTGAGAAATTTTACCAATATCAATATTGCCCGTACTGCCGCCCAATAAGCCGCCCACCAGTTTAGAAATAGCCTCAAGATCCAGGCTGCTGCTATTGCTCCCCATTAAGCTCTTTAATAAGTTGGTGACCTGGGTAATATTAAAGCTACCGCCATTGGATTGAGTTAAGCTACTGATCAGGCTTTGAATATTTAAACTTGAGGCATTCGAACCAGAAAACTGAGTTAATAAATTGCTGAGATTTGTCGTACTCAGGCTGCTTCCAGAAAGGAGATTATTTAATAATGAGCTGACTGAAGGTTGAGTATTGGATCCGGTGAGATTGCCAATAAGATTGGTGAGGGTGCCTGATGTCGTTCCACCGAATAAGCCGCCCAATAAGCTCTTCGTTTGGGTTTCGACGGTTAAAACAGGACTCACTTTTGTTTTTATCAAGCTTAAAAGTTTAGAAGCCATGACCGTTCCTTGTGTAATATTTTTGAAATGCGCTATTTTTGTTTTTAAAGCGCCTTTGTTTTAATCTATTTCTATACACTTGTAAAAGATGGGCGGTTAAGTCGTGTGGGGGCTGAGGGGAATAGCCTATCTGTTGCCGTGTTTACCCAATTTAAATAATTTAAAAATAAAGATTTAACGTAAAATACCATTGGTCATATTTTTAATTAATGCGATTAACGGTCATTTGATTCAGTATGAAAACCGTATTTATAAAATAAGATCCCATTTGGAAAAAAATTTCAGAATATGAAAATTTTGTGAAAAATAAATAAATATTGTATAACAGAGATGGCGCAAAATTTTCTGCATCTATTGATTATTGATATAAGAGTATAAAAATGGAACTGGATCGTTTCGATAAACATATTCTAGAAATATTGACCCATGAAGATGTCAATCTGAATGAACTGTCCGAGCGGGTGAATTTATCTGTCAGTTCGGTGCATCGCAGGATCAAACACTTAATCGATCATAATATTATCAGTGGCTTAAAACGTGAAATCAATTACCAGAAATTAGGTTTCAGCCTGCATGTGCTGTTACAGGTATCCTTAAGCAAACATGATAGCGATACTTTTGCTAAATTCCTGGAAGAACTGGAAAGTATTCCCGAAGTGATTAATGCCTTTTTGGTCACCGGTCAGTCTGCGGACTTTATTGTCGAAGTGGTGGCAAGGGATATGGAAAATTATAGTGAAATCCTGCTTAAGCGGATTGGAAAAATTGAGCATGTGGTGGCACTGCATTCCAGCTTTGTCATTAAAGAATATAATGTCTTTAACTGTAGCGGATTACTCAATAAAGTTTAATCAAAGCTAGGGTGGTCGACAGCCACAAAAAAACGCACCCTAAGGTGCGTTTTTTGAATCAGTGACAGTTAAGCATCAAGTTCTGCTAAAACAGCATCTGAGAATTCAACGTTGGTATATACGTTTTGTACATCATCCAGATCTTCAAGCATATCAATCATTTTCATGATTTTTTTCGCCTGGTCGATGTCTGTGATCTCTGCTTTGGTAGAAGGGCTCATCACTACTTCAGCATTGTCAGATTTTAAACCTGCAGCAGTTAAAGCATCTTGAACATCACCGAAAGCTTCAGGTGTGGTAATGACCAGGATATCATCTTCAGTGACTTCGATGTCTTCAGCACCTGCTTCTAATGCCACTTCCATGATTTGATCTTCCAAAGACACATCTTCAAAAGTGATCTCACCACGTTTCGTGAACAGGAATGCCACCGAACCATTGGTGCCTAAGTTACCATCAGTTTTAGAGAAGCAATGACGTACGTCAGGCACAGTACGGTTCAAGTTGTCAGTCATGGTTTCAACAATAACCGCAACACCACCTACACCATAACCTTCGTAGGTCACTTCTTTCAGGTCGTCGTTATCTTCGCCACCAGCACCACGTTGAATGGCACGGTTGATCACATCACGTGTCATATTCACTGATAATGCTTTTTCAACCACAGCACGTAGACGAGGGTTGCTTGCAGTATCTGGACCACCAAGCTTTGCAGCAGTGGTTAATTCACGAATGTATTTGGTAAAAACTTTACCACGACTCGCATCTTGTTTTGCTTTGCGATGCTTAATATTGGCCCACTTGGAATGACCCGCCATGCGAACTATGCTCCTTGTAGATTGGCTGTATGCCTATCAGAATGCCGAAATTCTACCATAAGCGTTTTTTTAAAAAAAAGTGCCTGGATTTGAGATTTCAGGATAAAAACAAAAAAAGTGCAATATCGAGGAAAAATAGAAAGAGGATAGGGAGATTTATAATTCTATTTATACATTGATATAGACAGATGACTTGGACATAAACAGCAGAATCGCTGATTATGTCCGTGCTTTTATTTTTAAAAAGCTTATTCTGGAATAACGATATCCAGGCCAACCTTGTCTTTATATAGTTGCTTGATCAAAGCCAGGTCATGCGCAAGGTCTGTCGGATAGATCTTGCCAAGAATGCCACCTTGCTTGGTTCTGGAATTGGCGTATAACAACACGATTGGTACATTGGCAGCCTTGGCAATATGCCAGAAACCGGTACGGATTGGTTTGCGTGCTTCACCTTGTTTAGCCCGTGTTGCTTCGGGAGCAATCACCAGATTGAACTTTTCATTGTTCTGAAAATGTTCCACCATCTGGGTCACGATATCTTTACTGGCCTTGCGGTCAACCGGAATACCACCCACAGCGTTCAATAGCGGTTTAAACGGTCCTTTAAATAATTCTTTTTTAATCAAGGTATGAACCTTGAGGTCATAAATCTGGAACAGGGCAATTGACAGTACCGCATCCATCATTGAGGTATGTTCAAACCCAATAATGACCTGTTTATCTTCAAGCACATCGGGTTCGACATGATATTGCCAACCTGCAAGTTTAAATGCAGATTCGCCAAGGAATTTATTTAGCATAAGTACGGAGAAGTAAAAGCTGTATGTAGAGAACTGCATAATTTCATCTTGTTCGCCCATACAGTCAATAGGCTTTCCAATAAAATCAGCGAATAATGTAAAAATCTATGATTTATTCATCTTTTTAAGCTGCAAGATTAAGAGTTAATATATATAAATAAAACAATATTAAGATCTTAAAAATATCATTAGATACAAAAAAAGTCTTAAAATGATGAAAAAATGACTATCCAGAGCACACTTTAGTTATTAGACTTTTGTCGAAGAAGAAGACTGATACAGGTCTTTTCTATTTTCTTATTCTTTCTACTCTGAGATTGAAAAGTATGACGTACATGACAGCCTTCGTAGTCTCCCTATTGATTTTTGCGCTTATAATTGTATGGTCTTTGATCGAAATTAAGCAGGATTTACATAAAGACGAAGAAATGAAGTCTGAATTCTAGTCATTCTATCTTCTTTAGTTCTAGGCTATTCCTTTAACATTGCTGCCTGAGTAATAAAGAATTTTGATACCTTATAGATATACTAAGACCTTAAATCTATCAGTTTTACGCTTAGTAGACCGGATTAAATTCAAGATACAGGCTCATTTATCTTAAATGATGCAGCATGTATCTCATTTTTCTATATGCCTCCTATACTGAAGTCTTAAGTAACTGAATTTTGACTAAGACAAGTCGCCCATGATTGCTGCCTAAATGTTCAAGCAGTTATAAAAGCACTTGTCTTTCCAAAAAATCTTAGCTAGTATTCATGACGCCTGAACTTATTGATAAATAAAGTTTTCAGCATATAGGGCCTATAGCTCAGTTGGTTAGAGCAGCGGACTCATAATCCGTTGGTCGACAGTTCAAGTCTGTCTGGGCCCACCATATAAAACAACCCCTTACGTGCATTAATCGTAAAGGGTTTTTTGTTTTTGGATATTATGAAATCTGAAGTAAGCAATTCACTTAATTGATCGTCGTTCTTATCTCGAAGGGCTTAAAATGGGTTGCCTCCACTGATAATGAACTTTTCTAGTTTGCCTTTCAATAAAGATTCTTCGTTACCAGCTTAATAAAAAAGCATCTCCCTCAGATATTACTTTTGTTATCTAAATTCCATAAACATCCTCTTTAATCAAAAAAAAGTTCATATTTATGAAATAATTGTGATGTAGTTCAAAGAATATCTGCAAAAAAAGTGAAAAGTAGATGAAATGCATTTTACAACTGAAAAAATTATGCTAATTAATATGAGATGATTTTTTAGTCAAAAATCATGATGTTTCAGGACGGAATATCTTAAGAAGCGTATTAAAAAAATGATTAAACAGGAGTTTCAATGATGCTTCAGCTTTTAAGAAAATTGTTTTGTTTGCATATTTATGAATATGAGCAAATGCAAGAAATCGGGGAACACAGGGAGTGTCGTAAGTGCGGTACGAATAAGGACTAAAGTTTTTGCAAGAAAAGTGAGCAATGGCTCACTTTTTTATGCTTGTTATGGGCTAATTTCCGTTAAAATTAAAGGGAAATTTCATCACGATGAACAGGCATATGAGTAAAGATTTTCATGCAGATACCTATATCGTCGACAGCAACCTGGCAGATACGCTGCACTGGCTCAGCCTGCATCAAGATAGTTATGACTCCTTTAGCTATGATGCAGTCACGCAAGCGCTGATGGTGCATCATGCCAATGGAGTAGATCAAATCCGAGTCGGAGATTATCTGAATGCCCGTTATGGCATTTTAATTACTGCACATAACTTTTCTGCGAGTTCATCAAGTTAAACAGTTGTTAGCTTGCCATGGCATCTGTAGCCAGACTGCGAACACTCGGTTTTGGCTGTTCTGCAACTAAACCTAATTTTGCAAAAAGTTGCTGATCTCGACTTTGGGATGTATTAGGGGTCGTCAGCAGTTTTTCACCAGAGAAAATAGAATTGGCACCAGCCATAAATGCCAAAGCCTGATCCGAATCGCTTAAGGATTCACGCCCTGCAGAAAGGCGAATATAGCTTTTAGGCATCAACAAGCGTGCTACGGCAATGGTACGAATCCATTCAATCACATCCAGTTTTTCTACATCTGCCATCGGTGTGCCTTCAATCGGCACCAACATATTAATTGGCACAGATTCAGGATGGATTGCCAGAGTTGCAAGCTCATATAACAAACCAATCCGGTCATCACGACTTTCGCCCAGACCCACAATACCGCCACTACAGACTTTCATACCAGCTTGACGCACATGATCCAGAGTATCCAGACGATCATCAAAGCTACGCGTGCTGATGATATGTGAATAGTATTCACGAGAAGTGTCCAGATTATGGTTGTAATAATCCAGTCCTGCATCTTTCAAGCGTTCAGCCTGTGATCCATTTAGCATCCCCAGTGTCATGCAGGTTTCCAGACCGAGTGCTTTAACTTCACGTACCATTTCCAGCACATAAGGCATATCGCGTTCATGCGGGTTGCGCCATGCAGCCCCCATACAAAAGCGTGAACTGCCTGATGCCAGCGCCTGTTTGGCTTCCTGAATCACTTTATCGACTGCAATGCGTTTTTCAGCTTCCAGTTTGGAATCATAATGCGCTGATTGTGAACAGTATTTACAGTCTTCAGGACATTTACCGGTTTTAATCGAAAGCAGGGTGCTCACCTGAACGGTATTCGCAGTGAAATGTTCACGATGAACCTGTTGCGCCTGGAACACTAAATCCATTAAAGGCTGTTGATATAGAGCTTGTATTTCTTCACGTGACCAATCATTACGTACCGCATCACTACTGTTCATCTCTTTCCCTATCTGTGCTTATTTATCATTCGGTTCATCTTAATAAAAATAAGCTTTTGCTTCACTAGCAAAATATGACCTTATATAAATGACAAAGCCCACACGAGGTGAGCTTTGTTTTTCAGTTGCCAGATTATTTATTACTGTGATTTCCATGAATATCCTGGCCATGCAGATCACTACGGTGCTGCTTGTTAAACACGCGCTGATCCTGTTCATGCTGATTGTTTTTTGGGGAATTAATCGGGCCATGTTGCGGCTGCTGCTGTTGTTGCTTCTGCTGGTCATGCTGAAGCTGCTCCAGCAGTTCTTGATTTGGATTTTTTGATGACATCATCTTTCCTCCACTTCATTTCTGACTATTTTTATTTATGCCATAGTCTGAAACATGGGTGTGTAAGGCTTTTAAGTGAAACTGTGACGCTAGGTAAAGATGGAAAATTAACTGGATTTTGCCAGTTGTTCTTGAATAGCCCAATCGATATGTACCTGCACAATTTCATCATGTTGATTACGCTGTTGCTGAAGGGCCGGAATAATCTGCCCATCAAAGGGTGCATTGCCCAAACCAATGGCGATATTGCGCATAAAGCTTTGATAACCCGTACGACGCATCGGACTGCCTTCAGTCGCACTTAAAAACGTGGCTTCATCCCATTGCCATAAATCCAGTAAACTTACTTGATCCAGTCCATGCCGCGGATGAAAATCCTCTATCGAGGTCACTTGGGCAAAACTGTTCCATGGACATATCAGCTGGCAATCGTCACAACCAAAAACCCGGTTACCAATTCCGCGTCGCAAATCTTCTGGAATAATGCCTTTATATTCGATGGTCAGATAGGCGATACAGCGGCGAGCATCTAACATATAAGGCTCGACAATGGCTTGAGTCGGACAGATGTCGATACACGCAGTACAGGAGCCACAATGTTTGGTCGCGGGTTCATCAAAGGGCAGTTCCAGTGAAGTAAACAGTTCACCCAGTACAAAGAATGAGCCTGATGTTTTATGAATCAGCAGGGTGTGTTTACCTGTCCAGCCCATGCCGGCACTTTCAGCCAGCGATTTTTCAAAAATGGGTGCAGAATCCGCAAAAGGACGTGATTCAAAATCTCCGATTTTTCCCCGGATTTTTGTCGCCAAGGTTTTCAGGCGACCGCGCATGGTTTTATGATAATCCCGGCCACGAGCATAACGCGCGATAATGGCAGAGTTGGGTGCATAAGGGATATAACGTGGTTCTGGTGCGTCGACCAGATAATCCATACGCACACAGATAATGCTACGTGTGCCGGGAACCAGTAAGGCGGGATTGGCACGTTTTTCCAGATTCTCTTCCAGAAACTTCATGTCACCATGATAACCACGATCCAGATATTCCTGTAAGCGTGCTAATTCTGCTTGAGCATCTGGTTTGGCAATGACACAATCAGAAAAACCCAATTCTAAAGCCTGCGCTTTAATCCATGCTTTTAGCTCGGCTGGATCTTGTTGATAAACTTTAATTTGCGCTTGAGAATCGGGAGTTGCCATAAACCAAAGACAGGGAATAAGAAATGCAGCAACAAGTTTACCATAGCCGTGATCTACAAGCATGGGAGCAGCGCTGGTTTCAACAGCAAAATAGTTCCTACGGTTTAATGCAACAAGTCGCCTGGGGGATTAGTCAGCGGCTGATCACTTTATTTTCCCAGCAAAAAATAAAAAAAATCGCTGTCTGCTGTGGTCAGGGTAATAATGCCTGCGATGGCTATCTTGTGGCCAAATATCTCAAACAGGCGGGCTTCAGTGTTGATATTTATGCAGTTGATTTGGGTAATTCCAAAGATTTAGCATCGGCTGTGCAGGAAGCTCAGCAAGCTGGCTTGCAGCCTTATTCGCATTTTGATTTTCAATCTGAATGTGAGGTCTATATCGATGCCTTATTCGGAATTGGTCTAAACCGTCAGCTGGACTTTGACTGGCAAAATGTTATTCAAACGATCAATCAGCAAACTGGATTAAAAATCTCAATTGATATTCCGAGTGGATTGGATGCCAATACCGGCCAGCCTTTGCCTGTTGCGATTAAAGCTGACTACACTTTCACGGGTTTAGGGCTTAAGGCAGGACTGTTTACCGGACAAGGCAAAGAATATGCGGGCAAGATCGAACTGATTTCTGCTATCCCGACAGATACTGAGCTTCAACCAATTGCTTGTCTTTCATCACATCAGATTCAATTGCCGAAGCGTGAAGCCTTTGGTCATAAAGGCAGTTATGGTCATGTCTTGGTTGTAGGTGGTCATGCCGATATGGGGGGGGCAGTGATCATGGCAGCAGAGGCAGCATTTGCTGCCGGAGCAGGTAAAGTGACGATCGTCTGTGATGCAAAACACCATACTGCGATTTTGTCACGTGCACCAAATATCATGCTGCGTGATATCAATCTTTTAACTCAGGAGCAACGCCAAGCACTGATTCAGCAGGTCGATGCAGTCTGTTTTGGCATGGGATTAGGTCGTGATTCTTGGTCAGAGCAACAATATACAGCTTGGTTTGAGCTGACTCAGCAATCTGATCTGGAGGTTGTTTTGGATGCGGATGCCTTATGGTTTCTGGCCAAGCAGCCTCAAGTTTTGAATTCCCAGACTTATGCCACACCACATCCAGGAGAAGCTGCAACTTTGCTAGCATGTAGCACTGCGGAAGTTGAAATGGATCGGATTGCAGCCATTCATGCCCTGCAACAAAAATATCAGGGACAGTGGGTGCTAAAAGGTTCAGGCAGCCTGATTCTGGAAGAAAGGCTTTACATCTGCAATGCTGGGAATGCTGGTATGGGCACTGGCGGAATGGGGGACGTGCTGGCTGGCATGATTGCCAGTCTAAAGGCGCAATTTGCACAAAAAATTCATTTGCATGAAATCGTAACTTTACATGCACTTGCAGGTGATGAATTGGCCAAGAATGGTGAACGCGGTTTACAGGCTCAAAATATGAAATATGCGATTTATCAGGTGGTGAATCGTTAAGGAGAATAGTGTGCCAGTCATCAAACTGAATATTTCAGGCCAAGTCCAAGGAGTTGGATACCGTTACTGGTTTGCCGAGCAGGCTCAAGCACTTGGACTGAAAGGATATGTGAAAAACTTGAGCACAGGTGAGGTGGAGGCTGTTATTGTTGGAACAGACTCCCAGCTTGACGAAATGATTGCACGAAGTTGGCAAGGGCCTGCTCGTGCAACTGTACAAGCGGTTATTCAAGAGCATCTGGAATCTGACCTAGATGTTCAAGACTTTAAAATATTGCGCTGAACCTTAGCGACGACGGCTGCTGACACGACTCCGGCCGCGTGCCATACCGCCTAGAGCATTCAACACCGCCATTTTACTCATACTGCCTGAAGCATGAGCATGACAAATGGCAGCAGCTAAGGCATCGGCAGCATCCTGTTGCGGTTTGATGCTGAGTTTTAGAATATTCATCACCATCATCTGCACCTGTTCTTTATCGGCAGCACCATAACCTACTACCGACTGCTTGATCTGGCGCGCGGTATATTCAGCGACTTTCAAATCCAGATTGACCAAGGCAGCAACAGCAGCACCACGGGCTTGACCGAGTTTTAAGGCAGAATCCGGATTTTGTGCCATAAAGACCTGTTCGACCGCAGCTTCAGTGGGGCCATAAAATTTTACAATGCGCTCCACGCCGGCAAAGATGCGTTTTAAACGTTCAGGCATTTCTGTCGTTTCTGTTCTGATGGTGCCGGCATCAACAAAAGTCAGTTTGGAGCCGTCTTTTTCGATAATTCCGTAACCGGTTAAACGAGAACCGGGGTCAATCCCAATAATTAATGACATGCCCGCACTTTAAAAATAGAATAATGCCCATATTGTTACATAAGCGTATCAAAAAAGCTTGATCCTGATGAAGCAGTTGATTCCAGCATCCTATTATTTATTTTACTGAGATTAGATTAATTTTCATGAAATTATTTCTTATTATCCTTGCAGGCTTAATCCTAGAAGTATTTGTCTGGATTGGCGTGGGTGACCTCGTCGGGAGCATGTGGTACGTATTTTTCTGGTTTGTAGCCGCATTTTTTATTGGTATGAATCTGATCCGTAAATACTCGGCCGGTGTCATGCCACAGATGCAGCAAATGCAGATGGGACAGATGAGTGCAGATCCTGCATTAACAGGAAATTTACCTAAAATTCTGGCAGGTTTCTTTCTGCTTATTCCTGGATTGATTACCGATGTATTAGCTGTATTGATGCTCATTCCAGCGGTTCAGCAGGTCTTTAAGGCGGCCATAATGAAAGCGATGATGAAACGTCAGCAACTCATGATGGAAAAAATGATGGGTGGCATGATGGGCGATATGGGTGGGGCACAAGGCCAAAATCCATTTGCCGAGATGATGCGTCAAATGCAGGATATGCAAAATCAGCAATCAGGTCGCGGCGATTCCACCATTATTGATGGTGAAGCACGTGAAGTAAGACCTGAGGCGAAAAAAATTGAAATGAAAGATATCAATCCGAAATAATTGTTTTCTTTAAAAAAACTCTATTTAAACCGAATCTGATGATTCGGTTTTTTATTGGAACTTTCTAATGTCTTTAAACAAACGTTATAATATATTTTTATAAATTTACCTTATTTTAATGTCTCTGCTTTTTACGATCTGTCTCCTACATTTTGTTGCTCAACTAAGTCCCGGTCCCGATATTTTGCTCATTGCCAAAAGTGCCGCATCCACCACACGCCAGAATGCCCTGAAAATTATTGCAGGGATCTCTGCTGGTATCGTGGTTTGGGTAATACTGACACTTGCGGGTTTTACTGTTTTAATTGACCAGTTTCCATGGATTCAACAGGTATTGATGGTGCTCGGTGGCATGTTCCTGGCGAAGATGGGATGGGCCATGTTAAAGGGTGGTGTGCATAGCTTTAAAAATAGACATCAGGCCGACGACGATACAAATGGACAGGTACAAGCTAAAAACTATTTTATGTTGGGCTTATGGACCAATCTTTCTAATCCCAAAACACTGATCTATTTTAGTAGCGTATTTTCACTGGCCTTAAGTTCGTCTGCTTCTGATTATTTGAAAACACAGCTGGCAGTGATTATTCCTTTGCAGACCTTTATCACCTTTGCTTTATTGATGCTGTTGATTTCCCAACCAAAAATTAAAACCTTGTACCAGCGTTCGGGGAGTTATATTGATATGATTTCAGGCGGACTATTTCTGCTATTTGCATTGTGGTTATGGTATGACGCACTTATTCTGATGAATTAAGTGGTATATCTTCATTTAATACTGGAGATATTGGTGAGGTCGGGGCAGGAGAGGCTGAGTTGTCTAGTGTTTTAACCGCCGTTTGATAACGATTAGGCTTTAAGGTGGTTTCAGTATTTTCAGAGCCTTGATAGCTACGGCTACGGTTGGCACGTTCGCGCAATCCACCTTTTTTAATTAACTGAACCATGGCACATCTCTCATTCAAATCCACAACTATTGTAAATCAAATCTGGATTTGATGAGGCTATTTTCCGCATAGCTATTTGAATTATTCAAGAGTAATAAAAAGACCTGTTTGAACCAACAGGTCTTTGCTGTGAGATGAATGAAATTAGCGAAGTCTTTTATCTTCTTCTTTTAAAACGTCCAGTATAGAGTGTTGTACGGGAACTTCTTGTTGTGACTGCACATACAAATGCACCACTTTAAACACAATTGCTGTAACGAGACAGGCGATTACACACAAAACCCAGAAACCAAAAGGGCTGCGAATATGATGTGAGCCGCAGTTTGAGCATGATTTTTCTGTAGAGTCGACTACTTTTTCACAGCAGGCACAATGATACTGGTAACGTAGCATGATGATCTCCTTGAATTCACAGCATTCCAGTGAATAATTTATTTTTCTAATGTACATCAGCATTTTTTACACATTAGATTCTAAATCAATGCATGAACTATGCCTATGGGGTTTAACAAAAAAATTACTGAAGCATTGTTTGCATAATAAATATACAGTTAAAAATAATTAATTTAACAGAATTTTTAGAGCTGACGAGTGATGTTGTTTGAACAGTCTAGATTCTGTATAAACAATCATAAGTGCTGAAATTAATTCATGAATTTTAATTAAAATCAGTCGTATATAATGGAAATTCATGCATGAAAGTATGTTTAATATTTAAACAATTATGATAGTTTATGTTATGTAAAGATAAATACTAGAACAAAGAGCAACAGCATGAAAAAAATGGCAGTGTTACTTGCAGCATTATGTACGATGGGGCAAGTTTTTTCACAAACTGATCTAGAAAAAAAAGTAATCACACAGTTTCATCAAGACTTTAACGCGGCTGCATATGAAGCAATGTATCAACGTTTTTCTCCTAAAATGCAAGAAGCTTTTCCTGTTACCGTGCTAAAAAAAGTATCTGAAGATATCAAAAAGCAGCTAGGATCTATTCAAAATATTGAGTTCATTGAGAACAAAGGTAAATCTACAGCGATTTATAAAGTGATGTTTGAAAAGGATCGTCTTAAATTATCTTTGAGCCTGAATGATCAACAGCAAATGACAGGTTTATTATTTAGCCCATATATTGAATCAAATGCTGCTAATAACACAACGGAAAACTATATTCAAAGCTATCCAAAAAACCTTGCAGAGAAAATTTTTGCAGCCACACGTACTTTTCCTGAAAATACTCAAGTAGCGATTGCTGTGTTAGACCCTAGCAAAACACAATATTTGGGTGTGCATAAACATGACAATAAAATTCATGAGAAAGCTAATCAAGATCTTGTTTTTGGCATTGGTTCCATCACCAAGGTGTTTACAGCGACAGTCTTAGCGGAATTGGTCACCCAAAAGAAAATTGGGTTGGAAGATAGTATCAACCGTTATTATCCATTTCAGTTTAAAGATAATATTCAACTGAAATTCAAAGATTTATCCAACCATACTTCAGGATTGGAGCGTTTACCAAGTAACTTGGCAACGGATGACGATTCAAATCCTTATAAAGATTATGATGTAGAAAAACTAAATGCGTATCTGAAAAATAATTTGACCTTATATGCAGACCAGTTAAACAGCAAAGCACCAATTTATTCTAATTTAGGAATAGGTTTACTTGGGCATACATTGGCTTTGGCAGAAAAAACCACACTAGAAAACTTGTATCAGCAATATATTTTTAAGCCATACGGCATGCAAAGTAGCTTTGTGAATCAAGTGCAAGCGGACAAACGTCTTGTACCTGCTTTGGATGTAACTGGCAAACAAATTCCAACTTGGGATTTCGACGTGTTTTTAGGTGCGGGCGGGCTGCTTTCTACGGTTGAAGATATGAAACGTTTTGTGCAAGCCCAACTTGAGGCAAAAAATCCTGCCATTCAGCTGACCCAGCAACCCACTTCAGCCAAAGTTGGGAATTACCAAATGGGATTGGGTTGGTTTATTCGTGAAGGCGAAAATGGCCAGAAAATGATTTGGCATGGGGGGAATACCGCAGGGCATACCTCAATTTTGGTATTGGATCTAAATAAGAAAAAAGCAGTGACCATCTTAGCCAACGTATCTGCCGCTCATCCAGAAATGGCTAATATCGAGCAGTTAGCAGTCGAGTTATTGAAATAGAAACTGTACTTAAAACAAAAAAAGCCAGTCATGATGACTGGCTTTTTTATCGCTGAGATTACTGCCCTGAACGGATAATGTAATCAAATGCAGACAATGACGCCTTGGCACCTTCACCGGTCGCGATGATGATCTGCTTGTAGGGTACAGTGGTACAGTCACCTGCAGCAAATACGCCTTTCACATTGGTTTCGTTGCGGTCATTAATCACAATCTCGCCACGGTTGGTTAGCTCAACAGCTGTTTCTTTCAGGAAGTCCGTATTTGGCAACAAACCGATTTGCACGAAGATCCCCGCCAGCTCAACCACATGCTCTTCATCGGTGGCACGGTCTTTATATTTCAGGCCGGTCACCTGTGAGCCATCGCCCAGTACTTCAGTCGAGAGGGCATTCTTGATCACCGTAGTGTTTGGCAAACTGTTGAGTTTGTCTTGCAGCACCTGATCCGCACGCAACTTAGTATCAAATTCCACCAGCGTGACATGTTCTACAATCCCTGCCAGGTCAATCGCGGCTTCAACACCTGAGTTACCGCCACCAATCACAGCAACACGTTTGCCTTTGAACAGTGGACCATCACAGTGCGGACAGTATGCCACACCACGAGTTTTGTATTCCTGCTCACCTGGAACATTCATCTCTCTCCAGCGTGCACCTGTAGATAGGATCACAGTCTTCGATTCAAGTTTTGCACCGTTTTCAAGTGTCACTTCAACTAAACCATTCGCAGTTTCATCCGCACCTTTGATGTTAGAGACACGTTGCAAGTTCATGATATCGACCCCGTATTCACGCACGTGGGCTTCCATCTCGGCAGCAAACTTCGGACCTTGGGTCTTCTGTACAGACGTAAAGTTTTCAATATCCATGGTATCCATGACCTGACCGCCCATGCGTTCAGCCACGATCCCGGTTTTAATGCCTTTACGTGCTGCATAGATGGCTGAAGTATTCCCTGCAGGACCACCACCGATCACCAGGACATCAAAGGCATCTTTGGCATTCAGCTTTTTCGCATCTTTGGCAGCGGCATTGCTATCCAATTTGACAATGATTTCTTCCAGCGTCATACGACCCTGACCGATATGCTGGTTGTCCTGGAATACCATCGGCACCGCCATGATCTTGCGTTCTTCGACTTCGTCCTGGAAGAAAGCCCCATCAATCATAGTGGCAGTAGTGCCCGGGTTATAGATGGCAATCAGGTTGAGTGCCTGAACCACATCCGGACAGTTATGGCAGCTTAACGATACAAATACGTCAAAGTTGGATTGAACACCCAGGCTCTTGATATTCGCCAGCACTTCATCCGAGACTTTCGGTGCATAACCGGAAGTTTGCAGCAATGCCAGGATCAGCGAAGTGAACTCATGGCCCATTGGCAAGCCTGCAAAGAACACACGCGGTTCCTCACCTTGTTTGGCAATCCCGAAACTTGGCGCACGTGCATTGGTCCCGTCAAAGCGTGCAGTGACCAGGTCAGACAGTGCAGCCACTTCGGCAACCAGTTCCTGGATTTTGGCTGATTTGTCAGAGCCATCTAAAGTCGCGACCAGTTCAATCGGGCCTTCCAGGCGTTCTAATAAGGTTTTAAGTTGAGCTGAAGTATTTTGGTCTAACATTGCTAACGTCTCCAAAGGAGTAAATGTTTATTTGATAACAGGATATTAAATGAATTGCATAAATAGGTAAAACAGTTTGTTTTTATTTTGTTGATCGGATTTACAGATTTATTGAAAAATTCATCATTAATTTCAAAGTTCTATATGGATTCAAAAGATTAATTTTCAAGTAGTTTAGAGCAAGAATAATGATTTTCAGCTAAGATTAAAACAAGATATTTGAGACTTGAATGATGGAATTACAACGCGGTATTTATCAACATTATAAGGGACAGCTTTATCAGGTGTTTCATGTCGCCACGCACAGTGAAACTGAAGAAAAGCTGGTGGTTTATCAATGTCTCTACGGTGATTATTCAATTTGGGTACGTCCTTTAACGATGTTCACTGAAACCATTACCACTAACGATGATCGTGAAGTAGAGCGTTTTAAATTGATTCAGGCACTTTAAGCCCAACAGACTCAGGGAAGAGTGATGCAAAACTCAGATGAATTTGAAGGATTCATGCAAAAATTATATGAAAAATTTCATAGGCATGATCTTAAGCAGTCAGATCGACTGCACCGATATCGTAATATAGAACCAGAATCAGGCCGATTTTTATCTATGCTGATTCGTGCGCAACAATCCAAAAGTATTCTGGAAATTGGGACTTCTACTGGTTATTCCACTTTATGGCTGGCAGAAGCGGCTCGGCAGACTCAAGCCATGATTACAACTCTTGAAATTAATGCAGAACGGGTTGCTCAGGCAAAGCAATATGCGACAGAAATAGATCTTGCAGATTTAATCAATTTTAAAGTAATTGATGCTCAGGTTTATCTGGAGGCAGAAAAGGAAATATTTGATTTTATCCTGTTAGATGCTGAACGAGATGCTTATGTCAGTTACTGGCCACATTTGAGTCGATTACTTAAAGCAAAGGGCGGGTTACTGGTAGTTGATAATGTCATTTCACATGCAGCAGAAGTCGAAGAGTTTATTGCCTTAATTCAGCAAGACCCACGTTTTATCATGAGTATTGTACCCATAGGCGCAGGTTTGCTGATGGTGGGATTTCGTTAAATGGATTCACTTCAATCCATGCAAATTTTATTAAAATGTAAATTATATTCGAGATACTTTTCTACGAATGCGGCTTTGTCTTGGCGTCTTAACAGGTTGTCATAAATAAATTCAGGTACGGGATGATACAGCTCGGCATGACCATTACTGTATACAATTTTCAGGTGGCGGCTTGAGGGATTGTATTTCCAAGAAATCACGGTAAGCAGTTTTTGCATATGCGTTCCTCCACTGAATATTTCTTATCTTATCATTTGAACTTATGCCATATGGCTCTGCAGATGTATAGCTCAATTGTAAGAATCGGTAAGGATTATGAGAAAGCGAAGCAAAAGATATGCCTGAATTTTTATATGATGGATCAAGAAAGAAATAGGACTGCAATATTTTAAGTCCTAACAAAATAATTTAAAAAAATAAAATCCAGTATTGCACTGACATAAAAGTTCAAACCATAAAAAACCACGCTAAAAAGCGTGGTTTTTTTGAATCAGTTCAATCTAATTAAAATTAGATTTTACCCACTAGGTCGATTGAAGGAGCAAGAGTTGCATCGCCTTCTTTCCATTTAGCTGGGCAAACTTCGCCTGGGTGAGCGTGTACATACTGAGCTGCTTTAACTTTACGAAGAAGTTCTTGAGCGTCACGGCCGATACCACCAGCGTTGATTTCAACGATTTGGATTTTACCTTCTGGATCGATCACGAAAGTACCACGATCAGCAAGGCCGTCAGCTTCGATTAATACGTCAAAGTTTTTAGCAAGAGTCCAGTTTGCATCACCAACCATTACATACTGGATTTTTTTGATTTCTTCTGAAGAATCGTGCCAAGCTTTGTGAGTGAAATGCGTGTCAGTAGAAACTGAGTAGATTTCAACGCCTAGTTTTTGGAATTCAGCGTAGTTGTCAGCAAGGTCACCAAGTTCAGTCGGGCAAACGAAAGTGAAGTCAGCTGGGTAGAAGAATACAACAGACCATTTGCCTTTCAGGTCAGCTTCAGTAACTTCAATGAATTTGCCGTTTTGGAATGCAGTTGCTTTAAATGGTTTAACTTCAGTATTAATTAAGCTCATCATTGTCTCCATGATTGAGGTAGTCTTTGATTTTGAATAAGAGTATCGAAATTTTGGTTGATGCTAAAATGGTATTTTTACATTACAAACATCGGAAAAACCGAATTAAGTAAAAACGCGCCACTTTGGCAAAATCGCTTTGTTCATTGAGCAGCATCAAGATGATGGCCTGATGACAAAATTATCTCTTTTTCCTCGTGCTAGCAAACATGATGTTGAAACCAAAAAATTCAAGGGTCAATTCGGAAAAAAGCATAATTTCCACAAAATAATTTAAATATCAATTCCAAACTTGGACTTATGATTAAATCTAATCAGGGAAACTCATGCGTGTCATTTAGATATTTTGACAGGTTTATAGTGCGGAATTGAGAGAAATCAGGCAGCCAAAGCCAATTTGTCCGGCACTTAACAGAACTACGACTATCTGAAATCTAATGAACCAAGTAAAATAAACCTTTCCGGTTTTTTGATGTGGGTGTTTTCTCTGTGCAGAGTCATTTAAATGTAGATCAATGGATAATGGCGCGTGACCGTCACCGTTTAAATCGACTGAAAAAAGGGAAAGACGCAGATGCTAAGCAGTATCAGGAATTATTTGAAAAATCCAATCTGAAAGTACGGCAACGGCTTGAGCGTCTTCCGAACATCAAGCTAAATCAGGATCTGCCGGTAACCCAGTATGCTGACAAGCTGATTACCGCGATTCAAAAGCATCAGGTTATTATTGTAGCTGGTGAAACCGGTTCTGGTAAAACCACCCAGTTACCGCAAATTGCTATGCTGGCTGGACGTGGCCTGACCGGAATGATCGGACATACCCAGCCGCGTCGACTGGCAGCCCGCAGCGTATCACAGCGTATTGCCGAAGAAGTTGGCGAAAAACTCGGTGAATCAATTTCCTTTAAAGTACGTTTTACGGAACAGGGTTCACAAGACTCAATTGTGCGTTTGATGACAGACGGTATTTTACTGGCCGAACTGACGCATGACCGATACCTGACCAAATATGACACGATTATTATTGATGAAGCGCATGAACGTTCGCTGAATATCGACTTCATTATGGGTTATCTGAAGCAGCTATTGCCACGTCGTCCCGATCTGAAAGTCATCATTACTTCAGCAACCCTGGATGTAAACCGTTTTAGCAGTTACTTTAATGGTGCACCAATTTTTGAAGTGGAAGGCCGCAGCTTCCCGGTAGAGCTGCGTTATCGCCCGATCTCGGAAATGAGCATTGGCGGTAGTGATGATGATGAGTTTGATGATTTTGAAGAAAACCTGCCTCGCGCTGTGGTCAAAGCAGTCGAAGAATGCTTTCAGGATGCACAGGAAAAAGGTCATCCCGAACATGCCGATATCCTGATTTTTGCCAGTACCGAGCAGGAAATTCGCGAGTTACAGGAAACCCTAATCAAACATGGGCCACGCCATACGGAAGTATTAACTTTATATGCGCGTCTGGCGCTGGCCGAACAGCAGAAAATCTTTAATCCTTCTGGTGGCGGGCGACGCATTATTATTGCCACCAACGTAGCAGAAACAGCTTTAACCGTTCCGAATATCCGGTATGTGATTGATAGCGGTTTTGCCCGTATTTCGCGTTATAACTATCGTTCACGGGTGCAACGTCTACCAATTGAAGCCGTTTCTCAGGCAGCCGCGAACCAGCGTAAAGGTCGTTGTGGTCGTATTGCGCCGGGTGTCTGTATACGTCTGTATTCTGAGGAAGACTTCCTGAGCCGTCCTGAGTTTACCGAACCAGAAATAAAGCGAACCAACCTGGCATCTGTAATTTTGCAGATGCAAAGTCTGAGCTTGGGTTCACTCGAAGATTTTGATTTCATCGAACCACCAGATCATCGTTTGGTCAATGATGGCCGCAAGCTCCTCATTGAACTGGGGGCAATGGCTGAGAAAAATTCTCCTAAAACTGAAGATGATCAAGCAAATCCCTCTCTTGCGTCGCATAACGCCTCACCCTTCGAGAAAGGGAGACTTCAAAGCCGTGGCTTAACCAAGATCGGTCAGCAAATGGCGAAAATGCCGATCGATCCACGTCTGGCCCGCATGATTCTTGGTGGTGCACATTTTGGCGTGCTGAATGAAGTGCTGGTGATTGTGGCCGCACTTGCAGTTCAGGACCCGCGTGAACGCCCTGCGGACAAGCAGATGCAGGCGGATCAGAAACATGCACTATTCCGTGAAGCCGATTCTGATTTCCTGTTCTATATCAAGCTTTGGGAAACGCTACACAATAATCGCGAAAGCATGAGTGAAAATAAGCGCCGTACTTTTGCGCGTAATCACTTCCTGAGCTGGCTGCGTTTACGTGAATGGAAGAAAACTCATGAGCAGCTGGTGGATTTGGCTAAGGGTTTAAAACTGTCATTTAATGAAAATAAAGCCAGTTATGAGAATCTGCACCGTGCCTTGTTGACCGGTCTCTTATCATTTATCGCCAACAAGACCGATGAGCGTAATGTTTTTATGGCGGTGCGTCAGCAAAAAGCACGGATTTTCCCAGCTTCTACCTTGCACAAGACCAATACGCCGTGGGTGATGGCCTTTGAAATGGTCGAGACTTCCCAGGTGTATTTGCGTACCCTAGCCAAGATTGAGCCGGAATGGATTCTGCTGGCCGCGCGTGACCTGCTCAAGCATCATTATTTTGAACCGCACTGGTCGAAAAAAGCTGGTGTGGTGAATGCCTATGATCAGATTTCATTATTTGGTCTGATTATTGAGCCGAAACGCCCAATCAATTATGAAAAAGTAGATCAGGCGGCCGCGCATGAAATTTTCTTGCGGGATGCTTTAACCACTGGGCATTTAGGCATTACTCCACCATTTTTAAAGCATAACTTGCTTAAACTGGAAGAAGTCGAGCGAGTAGAAGACAAATTACGCCGTCGTGATCTGGTGGTTGATGAAGAAACCATTTACCAGTTCTATGCCTCGAAAGTGCCGCCTGAAGTGGCCAGCCGTCGTACTTTTGAAGACTGGCGTGCCACGGTTGAGCCTCAGAATCCGCGTTATTTATTTGTCGATGATGATGCGCTATGGCTGAATGACCGGCCGACGACACAACAATTTCCGGACTATTTGCACAATGGTAGCCTGCGTCTGGCTGCAACCTATCGTTTTGACCCGAGTCATGATGAAGATGGCGCGACAGTTAAAATTCCCCTGCAAGCCTTGGCCCAGGTCGATGAAGGTATCTGGTCATGGGGGATTCCGGGTTGGCGTCTGGATCTGATTGAAGCATTGCTAAAAGCTTTGCCGAAGGATAAGCGCCGTAATCTGGTGCCGATTCCGGATACTGCACAAAAACTCATAGCAAAAGTAGATGCGCAGGATTTACAGAAACATATTTTTAGTTTCTTGGCATTCCAGTTGCGAGGCGATCAAATCACGGAGAAAGATTTCAGCTTTGACCGGGTCGATCAGTATCTGTTGCCTTTTATTAAAGTTACTGATGAAAAAGGCCGTGTCATTGAACAAGGGCGTGATCTTGCTGAGCTGAAAGCGCGCTGCCGGACTGAAACGCATAGTCCGGTCAAACAGCTTAAAGGTGAATTTAAAACCTTCCCAGAAAGCTTTGTATTTGAAGCCTCGCAAAAAGTCACCGGTGTCGTGGTCAAGCAATATCAGGCGCTGGTTCCAACCAAAGCTTTTGCTGCCCTAGAGCAGAAAGATGAATCGGGTGTAGTGATTCAGACTTTCAATGATCAGGCTGAAGCGGTCAAAAAACATCGTGAAGGGGTGATCCGACTGGTGCATATGCAACTCGGAGACTTGACTCGTCAGTTGAAAAAACAGATTTCCAAACCTCTGGCGCTGGCTTATTCACCACTCGGTGATAAGGCACAACTGGAACAAATGTTAGTTTATGCCACAATACACATGTCCATTAATGAGCTTCCTGTCAATGCGCAAGAGTTCCAAAAGCTGGTTGAAGATGTAAAAAAATCTTTCCTAACTTATGGCCAAATTTCCCTGAAAGAGATCACGGATATTTATATCCAGTGGCAGGAAATCCGCCGGAAATTATTGGTTTTAGACCATTCTGTGTTTGAAAAAAATATCAATGATATTGAAGATCAGCTTGATTTAATGAGTCTTTCTGATTTTGTTTATCGTAAACCTTCTGATGTCTGGGTTGAATTTCCACGTTATTTAAAAGCTTTGATCTTACGTTTGGAGCGCTTGCCCAATAATCTACAAAGGGACAATTCCGCCATTGACCAAATTGATCAATGGATGGAAAAATTATTTCAGTTTAAAGATGACCCTCGTCTGAAAGAATTATATTTCATGGTCGAGGAGTTAAGAATCTCATTGTTTTCACAACCGATGAAAACAAAAGCACCCGTGTCTCCAACTCGCTTGCAAAAAGTATGGGATCGTCTTGGAATCAGTTAAGATATAGGTAATTCAGATAAGGAATTTTACATGGGCATCCGCATTACGGGTACTGGCTTATTCCATCCGGAACATGTCATCACCAATGAAGAATTAGTTGAAAGTTTAAATGCTTATGTGGAACTGTTTAATCACGAAAATGCTGACAAAATCGCTGCAGGCGAAGTGGAAGCACGTCGTGGTTCTAGCGCAGACTTTATTGAAAAAGCATCTGGCGTACAACGCCGTTATGTCGTAGAAAAATCAGGTATTCTTGATCCAAAACGCTTACGTCCAAATTTACGTGAACGTGCAGATGATGAAATTTCACTGCAGGCAGAATGGGGTGTAATCGCAGCCAAGCAGGCGATGGAAAATGCCGGTGTGACTGCCGAAGACATTGATATCGTGATCTTGTCATGTTCGAATTTGCAACGTGCTTATCCTGCTGTGGCGATCGAGATTCAGACCGCTCTAGGCATCAAAGGTTATGCCTATGACATGAACGTGGCGTGTTCTGCAGCAACATTTGGTCTGAAACAGGCTTATGATGCGATCAAAGCAGGCGCGCGCCGTGTGTTATTAGTGAATGTGGAAATTACCTCTGCACATACCGATTTCCGTTCACGTGACTGTCACTTTATTTTTGGTGATGTGGCAACCGCTTCAATTATTGAAAATACCGACAGCAAAACCGGTTTTGAAATTCTGGATTCTGAGTTGTTTACCCAGTTCTCGAATAACATCCGCAATAACTTCGGTTTCTTGAATACCTCTGAAAATGCTGACATTGACGACAAGCGTTTCCGTCAGGATGGTCGTAAGGTATTTAAAGAAGTCTGTCCACTGGTTGCGAAAATGATTACTGCGCAACTGGAAAAGAATCAGATTGAGCCGACAGGTGTTAAACGCTTCTGGTTACACCAGGCCAATGCCAGCATGAATGAACTAATCCTGAAACTGGTCGTCGGCAAAGAAAATGCCAAACCTGGTCTGGTACCGATCATTCTGAATGAGTTTGCCAACACTTCTTCTGCCGGGGTGATCATTGCCTTGCACCGTACTGCACATGAAGTTGAAGATGGTGAATACGGTGTATTGTGTTCATTTGGTGCCGGTTATTCGGTGGGTTCGATTCTGGTCCAAAAGCGCGTGGCATAGTCCGGAGTAGATAAGGAGCAGACAGCTTGCAGGTCAAACATGATGGGCAATGGATTAGACGCTTAAGTGGCTTATCCAAATTATATTTTACCCCTACCTTTTTAGGGGCTGAATATATTGATGCCAGTCGGCCTGCAATGTATGTCGGTAATCATTCCATGTACGGCATCTTTGATTCGCCGATGCTGATTGATTATCTCTATAACGAACATAAGGTGGCTGTGGTCAGTATTGCGGATCATAGCCATTTTTATGTACCGTTATGGCGTGAAGCCGTGAAGAAGTTTGGGGCAGTTGATGGCATCCAGCATTATGTACGTGCTGTGATGCAGCAGGGTTATTCTATTCTGGTCTTTCCGGGAGGTGGACGCGAAGTACTCAAACGTCAGGGTGAACAGTATCAACTGATCTGGAAGCAACGCTACGGATTTTTAAAGCTGGCTCAGGAATTCAACTATGATATTGTCCCTTTTGCTGCGCTTGGTGGGGATGAAGTCTATGAGATTGGCTTTGATGCCAATAAGATCATCCAGCATAAATATTTTCAAAAACTCCTCAAAGTACCACAACTCAATAAATTATTACGTCAGGGCGATGTGATTCCATCTTTGCCTAAACGATTATTCCCAAAACGCCTGCCATTTTATTTTCAGTTTATGCCGCGACAATCGATTGCTCAGGTTCAGACTCAGGAAGAGCTGATTGCATTTCGACACAGCTTGCAGCAACATATTTATACCGGCTTGGCCGAGCTTAAGGCGCTACGTCAGCAAGACTAAAAAAGAAAAATTCTTCCTGTAAAATCTAGGCTATGATCTATTGAAATGTTCTATTTTTAGCAATGAGGATGCATGGACGGTTTTATAGTGCAAGTGATGCCATAATGTATTTTTAAGTGTTCACTGATTGGCGATCAAGGACTCAGCATGATCCAATATAAAAATAAGATGATTCTAAGATGACCGAGGTGTACGTATGGAACAGGAAAGCTTGGTAGCATCTTTAAGGTTATTGGCACAACAATGTTTACGGATTTCTCCAGAGCTGAACCAGCTTTATCTTGATCAGATGGCAATAATTGGTCATCTGAATGCACAAAATTTAATAAAAATTCAGCAGGATCAGTGCCGGATTGAATTGCTGGATGGTCTGTTTTATATCCAGTTTCATACTCCCTATGCACTAGACTCTGGAGCTGCACCTGCTTTGGTTGACAGTCATTTTTATTTTCAGCAATGTAAGGCAGAAGCCCTGGAGGAATTCTTTTTACAGGATATCTATTTCCTGACTGGCGATTTAAAACCACAGCATTCGCTGTATTTACGCGACAAAGCCAAACAGTTACGTCAGCTTATCCTGGCTCAGGTTTATGCGTGGGTTAATGGCCTGGAACGGGTGTCCGAATTTTTGCAGCAAATGTCGATTGTTCAAGCTGAGATTATCGACCAGCAGCTGATCAAGGCCGGGTTGTATACAGCACCTGTCATGCAAAACTTTATTCAGGCTGAACAAGAGATTCCACAGCAGATTCTTGAAAGCTTGCAACAGGCTTTTTCTTTGGAGTGTCTACAGCAGGATGAATTCCTGTCGATCCAGTCATTGATGGACAGTCTGGATGAGTTCTATTTTAGCGCCGCACAGTTTTTGCCTCCGGCACTGTTCCGGATTATGTCGCTGTCTTTTGAAGAGCGCTTTAATCTGCATGAATTGAATGATCATACTGATGATATCTGTTTGCTATATCGGCATGCTGAGGAGCAAAGTAATTTGCTCGGTTTTGTCCGATTGATGAACCGGGACGTGTGGCATCGGGATGATTTATTATCCAAACGGAATTTCCTGGAAAATCATCCGTATTTATGGCAGAAAAAAGTAGCCCGATTGCCACTATTTGATTGTCATCGTGCCGTGAACTGGATCTTCAAGCAACCGGCCGAGGTACTGGACTGGATCAGTAATAATATCCAGCATAGCAGTGTACGCGTTGCAGTAACTGCCTTAAGTTTTGTAGACAGCCATCATATTCATCCCCAGATTATTTTGGCGACTTTGCAATATTTTCAATATGTCTCGGCGCGACTGTTTATTCATAGCATGCATGAATATGCAATCCAGCATGACTGGTTTCAGCATCAGTATAATCAGGCGGTGGTATTAAAAGGCACACGCCAATCGATTGAGGATCAGCGGATTGCGATTAGCCCTTCAATTCTGTATCTGGACGAATGGATGGAGCTGCTGCGCAATGTGGTTAAAATGGATGATCAGCTGACTAAAAAGGTTTATCTGAACTTGAGCCGGATGATGCAGGCTTATATGCAGCATTTATATAAAATTACGGCGCATTTACCCGATGAGGTTCTGGTGTATATTCAGCCTCAAAGCCAGCAGAATCGTGATTTCTATAATGTTCTGCACCGCTATCGCATTCCTTTTACTGAGTTCAGGCAGCTGTTTTATTTGCAAAGCGGGCATGTACGTGAGTCGCTATTTGACAGTTATGTGCGTGACTATCTGGTAGAGTATTTTTCCAGCCATACAGAAATACCGAAAAATCTGAGCTGGACCAGTTTGTTTAATCAGGCGGTCGTCTGGCATGATCAGGTTCAAAAGCAGGAAATGATCGCCAAGCTGAAAAAACAGTTCGCACTGGTGAACTGGACACCAATCACTCAGGTTTCATTTTTACTGTATTTCAACTGGCGTTTTGAAGAACTTAAAACTTTGGATCGGATTTTAGAGGAATCTAAAATTTTCAGGAACTGTCTGGCGGCAAGCTATGCTCAGCAAATTTTGGAAGGGCAGTATGTGGCCTTTCGTATGTCTCATCCTGCTGTGCGCCTACCCTTGATCTTGGGGTGTCAATTAGTGAATGGACAGGTGATTTTTGATCAGCTGGAATATCCGAATAACCAGAAAGCAGAAGCTGAATACAGTAATATCGCCATGCATTTTATTAACTGGCTCAACTTGCAGGCCTGACAGTTCAATACAGCTTGTTTTCCTCCATGACGCTTAACTTTTCCGCTAAAAATCGTTAGGCTATAGCCGTTCTTTTACGGTATTGCTCTTATGAAACAGGAAACTGCCCTTAAGTTACTCAAAGCAGGAGAAAATGTCTTTTTAACCGGTTCTGCCGGTGCAGGAAAAACCTATACGCTGAATCAATATATTAATTATTTAAAGGCACGTAAGGTCGCCGTCGCGATTACCGCATCGACCGGTATTGCAGCCACACACATGAACGGTATGACCATTCATACTTGGGCAGGCATTGGCATTAAAGACTTTTTGTCTGAAGAAGACTTAAAGCGGATGAAAGAGCGCAAATACTTAAAAGAACATCTGGAAAATGCGCAAGTCCTGATTATTGACGAAATTTCAATGCTGCATGCCAAGCAACTGAATCTGGTCAATCAGGTACTGAAATATTTCAAAGAAAGTGATGAAGCCTTTGGTGGTATTCAGGTGATTGTAGCAGGGGACTTTTTCCAGTTACCGCCAGTCGGTAAAAATGATGAGCGCAACCGCGACAAATTCTGCTTTATGTCGGATGCTTGGGTCGAAGCCAAGTTTCGTGTCTGTTACCTGACCGAGCAGCATCGTCAGGGCAATGATTATCTGAATGACATTCTGAATGCGATCCGTGCGCAGGCGATTAGCCATGAACATCGCACGGCTTTACAGGCCACCCGACATCAAGAAATCGGCGAGACCTATACGCGCCTGTATACGCATAATATGGATGTGGACAGTATTAACTTTAAACATCTGAATGAAATTGACAATGATCCGCGTCAGTTTGATGCGCAGTGTGATGGCAATGAAAAGCTGATCGAGACTTTAAAATCGTCAGTGCGAGCGCCTGAAGCCTTAACCCTGAAAAAACATGCCAAAGTCATGTTTGTGAAAAACAACTTTGATATGGGTTATATCAATGGCAGTCTGGGCGAAGTGATCAGTTTTGAAGAAGATGATGAATATGGTGTGCTGCCTAAAGTCAAACTGACTGATGGCACGACACTGGTCGTTGAGCCTGAAACCTGGTCGGTAGACAATGAGGCCGGTAAAACCATTGCCAGTTTCCAGCAGATTCCATTGCGTCTGGCTTGGGCGATTACCATTCATAAATCACAAGGCATGACCCTGGAAGCCGCTGAAATTGATCTGAGTCATACCTTTGAAAAAGGACAGGGCTATGTCGCGTTGTCCCGTTTAAAAAGCTTAAATGGCTTACGTTTAAAAGGCTTTAATGAACAGGCTTTGGAACTTGATAGTCTGGCGATTAAAGCCGATCGCCGTTTTCAGGAACTTTCTGATGAGGCTGAAGCGAATTTTGAAAATGTCGATTTGACGGCACAGCATAAGGCCTTTATCCGACATTGTGGCGGGACTTTGAATGAAGTTGAAATTCAGCGCAATGAGAAGAAAATTTCCAAGAATGCTGGAAAACAAAGCTATGCCACTGCAACGCTAGACGAAACGCGTGAACTGTTTGAAGAAGGTTATGAAATTGCCGATATCGCGACTGAACGTGGTTTGACCCCGGCAACCATCATTAATCATTTGGGGCGTTTGCATAAAGAGCAAGGACTAGATATCTCGCTGGCGCATCCGGGTGAGGAAGTGGTGGAGCAGGTGCGCAAGATTTATAAACGCCTGACCAAGCGTCAAAACTCGGAACATTTTAATGATGACGGTTCTATTAAGCTGCGTCCGATTGTGGAACTCACTACACCTAAAATGGCTTATGACCAGGTGCGTTTGGCTCTACTATTTGTAGAATAATCATCAAAATGATGTTTAAGAGTTCTTAAGATGCACAGTTTATTCGTATACGGCACGCTTCGTCCGCAGCAACCCAATGCCCCTGTCATGGAGCGGATTGAAGGAAGCTGGAAAGCCGGTTATATTCGTGGGCATTTGCAGCAGCGTGGTTGGGGTGCTGAGCTGGGTAGCCCGGGTATTCAGCTTAGTGATTCGGGTGAGACTGTTCCGGGTTATGTATTCATATCCGAGAATCTTCCCCAATATTGGGATGAACTGGATGCATTTGAAGGCGATGAATATCAGCGTATTCCGGTTAAAGTATATTTGGAAAATGGTGAGATGATAGAAAGTTTGGTCTATGCTTTGAAAGATTAGACTGGTAGGTGTCATTTATTGGGTTTCAAATTTTATCGGATTACCACTTTTAAAGATCATGCACTTTCCTTTATCTCAGTTTTGAAAGATTGGATTAATAAAGTATTCTGTTGATTCGGTAGTATCTTCTGAGCAAGCCTGAAGCACTGCTTTAAAGCTTAGCGCAAGATAATCAAGGGGTGATCTGCATATTTCCGGTCATGTGATTCTTCTTGAGAAATCATTGCATACTGGTGAAGGGCGCTGATGATTTGAACATTATTGTGTACTAATCAATAAGGATAAAATCCCAGCCGCAATTAAAGGACCGACTGGAACACCGCGTAATACTGCTACACCTGCTACTGTGCCTAATAACAGTCCGGCCACTACATCTGGCTGATTGGACATCAGCTTCACTCCACGTCCTCCCAGCCAAGCGACAAAGACCCCAATCGCAATTGCCAGCAAAGACTTCCAGCTCAGGAAAGATTTGAGAATACTTTCCCCTGAAATTTTGCCACTGGCAATTGGTGTCAGAACACCAATGGTCAGAATAATAATCCCGATATTTAAACCGTGCGCCTGTACATAGGGTAATAAACTGCTGAGAGGCGTGATTTTTAAAACGATTAACACCGCTGCAGCAATGGTGACGGCACTATTGTGACTGAAAATACCGCAAGCCAGTAAAACCAAAAGAACAATCAGATTCAGATCAAGTTGCGACATAAGCGGGAGAGAAAGAATGAAAAATAAAGCTATTGTAGAGCTTTTCAACGCATGATACCTAGAAAACAGCGGAAGAAACCAAATTCAGGACTGTTTCAGGATAGAATGCACAGGTCTTCACTCGATACAGGTATAAACAGATGCTATTGGAAAAAATGTTGCAGTCACAAGGTTTCGGCTCCCGCAAGCATTGTCAGCAACTGATTAAAAATGGTGCTGTTTCAATTCAAGATGAAGTGATTGACAATCCTAAACATAAACTGGATTTGAATAACTTAAATTTCGAGGTTTATGGGAAAAGTCATACCTATCGGGAAAAAGTCTATATCGCATTAAATAAGCCACAAGGCTACGAGTGTTCGCATCAGGCGACGCATCATTTTAGTGTGTTTGATCTGTTTGATGACATTCTGCTGAATCGGGGGATTCAGTGTGTAGGCCGTCTGGATCAGGATACCACCGGACTGCTACTCCTGACCGATGATGGACAGTTCCTGCAAGCGCTCACCCATCCGAAAAAGCATGTCGCCAAAGTTTATCAGATGCAAACTGCAGATCCAGTCACGGATGAACAGATTCAGCAACTAGAACAGGGTGTTGAATTGAGAAATGAAAAAGGAATTTTTGCAGCTACTGAAGTGACTCGATTGGCTGAAAATCGTCTACAAATGACCATTCATCAAGGCGTCTATCATCAGGTGAAGCGCATGCTAGCTGCCGTAGGCAATAAAGTGGAACAGCTACATCGTGCACAGATTGGTGCTTTGGCCTTGCCTGAACTGGCTGAAGGAGAATGGCTGTATTTAAATGCTGAACAGGTGGCACAGGCCAAATTCCGCTCAGAATAATAAATTTTTTATTCGCTTGAAATGTGATGAAAAAGATTAGGACTTATTTCAGGAAACAGTGATAGGTCTGAAATTCATCATCCTTGATAAATCCCATGGATTCATACAATTTATGCGATTGATAATTATTCTTTTGGGTTTCTAGGGTGATTCTTAAGGCTTGTTCATGTTTGGCAAATAAAATCGCGGTATCAATCAGTTGTTTGGCTGCGCCCTGACGCCGAAAAACCGGCGTGATATAGACATCATCCAGAATATAATAGGTCGAGCAGGCCACCGAAGAAAAACCCAGATACAGGATAATAAAGCCGGTAAATGTATCATCTTTGGTATTGATAAAAATAACAGTCTGCCCATCTTCAAAACGCTGTTTTAAAAATTGGTAAGAGAGTTCAGGATTGGAAGACGTACCATAAAACTGTCGATATTCATCAAATAATACCGCCAGCTGATTCAGGTCTGCTGACTGGGCGCGTCGTACAAGCATTGCATACTCCATGCTAATTTTTTATTGATTATCAGCATCAAGCATAGCGAAGTTTATGAGTGGCAGGCTTTAGAAATTGTTCGGAAATGCAACAATGTTAAATTTTGTCGCTTTCACCCAAAATGGCATTCAGTTCTTCAAATAAATCAAGATGATCATCATCCAGCTGGATCTCCTGATCATCCAGCAGATTCAGGGCAGAACTGGAAAGTGCATTTTGCTCGGTTTTCGCTTCATTTTGTTTCAGCTTGCGCAAGCGGATCAGTTGTTCCAGATTGATATTCTGGTTTTCAATCGAGAAGGGGATCGATTTGGTAATCACCACCTGCTTGAAAAAAAGACGTACGGCCTGAGCTGGCGTAATCCCCAATTGCTTAAATACCGCAAAGGCTTGTTTCTTCTCTTGCGAGTCCAAGCGAATTTGATAAACTTCAGTTTTTCTCATAATATTTTTAAAGCTTTAAATTACTTAACTTTTCGCCTTTATTCTAATCAATTACGTTTGAAATTCAATCTTAAAGCGACCGATTTTAGAAAATAATCTGTAATGACAAGCGATTTACAGTGTCAATTCAAGTTGCGAGCTGAAATTTAAGCTTTTCTGCGTGATCGGATCGATGAATTGAATATGTTTGGCCAATAAACTTAAAGGTGCATAAAAATCATCTTCCGCCTTGTGTGCTACCTGTGGATAAAAGGGATCATGACGGATCGGAATACCCAGATGATTCAAATGCACCCGTAATTGATGTTGTTTGCCAGTATGCGGTTTCAGCTCATATTTAGCCCATTCTGTATTATGTTCCAGCAGGTCAATCACCGTCTCGCTATTCGGCGTTCCGTCTAGCACGTGCATGGTATAAAAGGGCTGTCCCTTTTCCATTCTTAATCGCGTGATCAATGGAAATTTTAAATCAGGGTGATAGGCCGCAATCGCATGATAGGTTTTCTGAACCTGACGTGTGGCAAACATCTGCTGATAGATTCCACGCGATTCCACGCATTTGGAAATCAGGACCACACCTGCCGTTTCACGATCCAGCCGGTGAATGGGCGTTAAATGCTCATTGCCGGTTTGTTTTTTAAGCCGAACCAATAGCGTTTCCTGCACATATTGTCCGGTCGGACTCATAGTCAAAAAATGCGGTTTATCGACCACCATGAAATGCTCATTTTCAAATAAAATCTGATGTTGAAAAGGAACATGCACTTCATGTGCCAAAAAGCGATAATAGTAACAATGGCTATTAGCCTGAAATGGACTTTCTGTGGTTAATTGATTGCCCTGAGCATCATAGACCAGACCTTCGTTGAAACGGGACTGCCATTCATCTGCTGTGATATGCGCGAATTGTGTGCATAAATAAGCAAAAACTGTCAGGGACGCATCCGGACTGGCTGGCAAAAATACTTTACTGGCACTGACCCCATTGAGCATGGGCGGGTTAAATTCAACAGTTGGTTGCATGGCAGGCAGATTAACCTCTTAAGGAACAGATGCTGTGAAAAAATACAGTTTCTCACACGGGTGAATAGGCTTTTAAAGCGTGGCGATGCTATCATATTTATTCTTTTGCATCATGTCGTGAGTAATATGCCTTATTCATTTAATGTCACTTTAAATCATGAAGACGATACCCAAAAACTAGCCAAGGTTCTGGCGGAGAATTTCCCTGCGGGGGTCGTGTATCTGATTGGTGACCTAGGGGCAGGAAAAACGACGTTAACACGTTATTATTTGCAACAGCTGGGTCATAAAGGTTCAGTGAAAAGTCCAACTTATACACTGGTCGAACCCTATCAAATTAATGGTCAGGATATTTTTCATTTTGACTTGTATCGTCTGAATGATCCGTATGAACTGGAACTGATGGGCATCCGGGATTACCTGGAAACACCGAATGCGCTATTTTTATTTGAATGGCCATCTAAAGGTGGTGATGAAATTCCGCAAGCTGACCTGATTATTGAAATTTTAAAATCTGAAGATGAACTTACCCGTACTGCAAGCCTGATTTCATCGAATCTTGCTTTACGAGAGGCTCTGGAGCGTCAATTTTCACATGTCGAATGATTTAAGTCTGCGCCGTATTCGTGCCCTTGATCCTGCACTTGCCAACCAGATTGCCGCAGGTGAGGTGATTGAACGTCCGGCTTCTGTGGTCAAGGAGTTACTGGAAAACTCGATTGATGCGGGGGCGACAGAGCTGATCATTCGGGTCGAACAGGGCGGCAGTACTTTAATTGAAATCATCGACAATGGACGCGGAATTCATCATGAGGATTTGCCGCTGGCCGTGATGCGTCATGCCACCAGCAAAATCCAGAGTGCTGATGAGCTGTATGCGATTAGCAGTCTGGGCTTTCGTGGCGAAGCACTGGCGTCGATAGCAGCAGTTTCACGCCTGACCATGATCAGCAGTCAAAGTGACGAGGGCATCGGTTATCAGGTCGAAGTCAATGGCACGGCTTTTGATCATCAGGAAATTCAGGCTGTTGCGGCCTCAAAAGGGACGCATATCCGGGTTCAGGATTTGTTTTTTAATGTGCCTGCACGGCGTAAATTCCTGAAAAAACCGGGCACTGAATTTGGTCATATCGAAGAAATTGTGCGCCGTATGGCACTGACGCATTTTGATATCCGTTTTGTGCTAGAACATAATGAAAGCATCAAACTGAATTTACCCGTGGCGGATAGCGGCGCTTTGCGTTTTCAGCGGGTACAGCAATTGCTTGGCCGCCAGTTTACTGAAAATGCCTACTGGATGGATGCAGACAGTATCAACATGCGTTTATCTGGCTGGCTCGGCCATCCTTCAGATGCGCGTGCACAGGCGGATCTACAATATGTCTATGTAAATGGCCGGATTGTCAAAGACAAAACTATTTCTCATGCCTTGCGTATGGCCTATGACGGTATTTTGCATGGTCATCAGCATGCGGCCTATTTACTGTTTTTGGAAGTTGATCCTGAAAATATCGATGTTAACGTCCATCCGACCAAGCATGAAATTCGCTTCCTGAATCAACGTGAAGTACATGAGTTTGTGCGGCATTATGCCAAGGAAATGCTGGCACAATTCCAGACTGCGACTGCGGATCTGGCCGAGGCGATGAAACAGGATCAACAGCCTAATTTTGTGGCGCCACAACCACGCTATCAGGAGCAGTTTAGCCTGCATCAGGCTGCGCATTCGCAGCAACAGGTAGCTAGAACGATATCTACTGCAGATGAAAACGAAGCTTCTGATGTGCCGACCGATTTTGCTTCTTCACATCCACAAGCTGTGAATTATGCTCGAGACTACAGTGCATCCTATGCAGGTTCACAGCAGCTGAATAATGCCTTGCAAAGTTATTTAGCTCCGCTGAGAGAGAGTTCAGAAACTGAAACCCTTAATCCTGCTCAGTCTTTTCAGACATATGTAAAGTCTAAAGTCGATGAGCATCCATTGGGCATTGCCATTGCCCAGTTACATGGTATCTATATTCTGGCGCAAAATACCGAAGGTCTGATTATTGTTGATATGCATGCAGCACATGAACGTATCGTTTTGCAGCAAATGAAATCGGCTTGGGATAAGCCTGAATTCTGGACGTCACAGCAACTGCTGATTCCAAAGGTCGTAAACATTAGCCGGATGCAGGCGATGCGGGTAGAAGAACTTAAGGAGCAACTAGCACGTTTGGGTCTGGAAATCGATCAGTATGGTGATGAGCAAGTCATCGTACGTGGTGTACCGGCTATTCTGCACAAGGCCGATTTCGATGCCCTGATTCCTGAATTATTGAATGATTTAGATCCGGGTGATCAGGCACAAAGTCTATTGCAGAAGCGTGACCAGATTCTGGCAGGCATGGCCTGTCATGGTGCAGTGCGTGCACATCGTATTTTAAGCTTGTCTGAGATGAATGCCTTGCTGCGTCAGATGGAGCAAACCGAATTTGCCAGTCAATGTAATCATGGCCGTCCGACTTGGCGCGCCTTTCCATTGGCTCAACTAGATAAACTTTTTGCTCGAGGAGAGTAGTTTTACATGTCCAATCAATTGCCGGTCATCAATTTAATGGGGCCAACTGCAAGTGGTAAAACCGCTTTGGCATGTGAGCTGTATGAGCAAGGAAAATTTGAGCTGATTTCGGTCGATTCTGCGCTGGTTTATCGGGAAATGGACATTGGTACAGCCAAGCCCTCTAAAGAGGAGCTGGCGCGCTATCCGCATCATCTGATTGATATTATCAGTCCACTTGAAGTGTATTCTGCAGCCAACTTTGTCGAAGATGCTTGCCGCCTGATTGATGATATCCATGCGCGTGGTAAAACCCCAATTCTGGTTGGCGGAACCATGCTGTATTTTAAGGCCTTGCTTGAAGGCTTGTCAGATAACCTACCAAGTGCAGACTATGCTATTCGAGCTGAGATCGAAGCCAAGGGTGAGCAGGAAGGCTGGGAGGCTGTTTATGCAGAATTATGTGCAGTTGATCCGATTGCCGGTGAAAAATTCAAGGTCAGCGACAAGCAGCGCATTATTCGTGCCTTGGAAGTTTTTAAATTGACTGGTGAGCCGATTACAAAACTACAGGCAGAACAACCTAAAAACTTACCATATCGTTACAGTTTCCATAATTATGCGCTGATGCCAGATCGGTTAGAATTACATGGGCGTATTGAACAACGTCTGGAAATTATGTGGAAAAGCGGTTTTTTAAATGAAGTTGTGAATTTAATTGAAAAATACGATTTTAATGAAAATTTACCTTCCATGCGTTCTGTGGGTTATCGTCAGGCTATAGAATTCTTAAAAAATGCTGATAAAACCAAGGAAAAGCAACGGGAAATGGAGGATAAAGCTTTATTTGCGACACGACAACTTGCAAAACGTCAATATACGTGGTTAAGGTCTTTGCAAGAAAAGCATAAATTTACAACATATTTTACGCTACAGCAGGCTCAAGAAGACTTGCGAAACTGTCACGGATAAAGCAAAATTTAGGGACTATCTTTTTTATAATTTTTAATTGAAAAATAGAGATAGTTTTTGCGCTGATTTTTAATTTTTTTTGGAGTTATAACATGTCTAAAGGTCAAACTTTACAGGATCCATTCTTGAATTCTCTCCGTAAGGAACGTATCCCAGTATCTATCTTCCTGGTAAACGGTATTAAATTACAAGGTCATATCGAATCTTTTGACCAATACGTGGTTTTATTAAAAAATACAGTAAGCCAAATGGTTTATAAGCATGCAATTTCAACTGTAGTGCCTGCACGTAATCCACGTCCTGCTGGCGCGCCTGCTGGTCCACAAGGTGCAGGCTTCGGTGGTCAAGGTGCTGCAGGTGGCTTTGGTGGCGGTCAAGGCACTGGCGGCTTCGGTGGTCAAGGCGGCTTCGGCGGTCAAGGCGGCGGTTTCGGTGGTCAAGGCGGCTTCGGCGGTCAAGGCGCTGGCTTCGGTGGTCAAGGTGGCTTCGGTGGTCAAGGCGCTGGCTTCGGTGGTCAAGGCGGCTTCGGTGGTCAAGGTGCAGGCTTTGGCGGTCAAGGCGCTGGCTTTGACAACGATACTAAATTTGAAGACTCTTCAGACGATGAAAACAATCGTTAATCGAGTTTGAAAATTAAAAAAACCTCTCTATATGAGAGGTTTTTTTAGATCTGTAAGTTTTAGTTGTTTAAATAAAAAAGCCAACGAGATACCATTGGCTTTTTAGCATTCTGGTAAGACTTAACGGTTACGTTTAGGATCCAGTTGTGGGTCTTTGATTTCCACATAGGCATTATTGCGTGTTTCACGTAACCAGCTATCTAATTCGGCATCAAATTGACGCTCACCCAGTAATTGGCGAGCCATACGTTCCTGATATTCTTGGGTCATATCTTGTTGACGTGTTTCGCTCACTTGCAGAATATGCCAGCCAAACTGGGATTGAAACGGCTTGCTGAACTGACCCACTGGGGTGCTTTTCATCTGCTGTTCAAATTCAGGCACCATTACCCCAGGGCTAACCCAGCCAAGACTTCCGCCATCACGAGCCGAGCCAGTATCGTTAGAGAAAGTTGAAGCTAAAACAGTAAAATCTTCACCTTGTTTCAGGCGATTATACAGACTGTCAATCATCTGCTTGGCATTTTCAGGACTGACCACTTCAGACGGTTGAATCAGAATGTGTCCTGTTAAATATTGAGGAACAAGGGCTTTCTGTTCGCCACCTTTACGCTCCAAGAGTTTCAGAACATGTATACCATCAGCGACAGGGATCAGTTCAGACGTCTGGCCCGGTTGCAGGGTGGTCACGCGTGCAGCCAGTTCTGCTGGAATTTCTGACAGGTTTCTCACACCCATATCAGCAGCTTCGACCTTAATGCCGCCAGTGCTGTATTTTTTACTGATCGCCTGAATGTCATTGCTGCTATTTAATTCTTGCTTTACCTGTGTTGCAATTTGTTCAGCATTTTCACCGCTTACCCGTAAATGCAGTACATGGACCTGACTGCCAAGCAAAGCCTGACCTTGCGGGGTGTTTAGGAAGTTTTTAACATCTTGATCTGTGATCTGAATGCGTGAAGTCACGATTTGTTGACGTAAACGATTCAGTGCTAAATCTTCAGCAATACGGTTACGTAAAGAAGCATAGGTATTTGGTGCCATGGCATCCAGCTTCTGCTGGAAGGCTTCCAGACTCGGTGAACCAGAATCACGGGCAACTTTCAGAACGGCTTCATTTAAAGCTTTTTCATCTGGACGAATATTATAACGTTTAACTTGTTCAAGCTGTGCTTGACGAATAATCAGTTGCTCTAAGGCTTGTTGCTCAAGATATTGTTGTGGTGGAACTGCCTTTTTCTGTTTTTGCAGCTGATGAGAGATTTCAGCTACACCTTGAGCCAAATCACTACGCAGAATAATACTATTGTCGACTACAGCTACAACTTCATCTTTAGGTTGGGCAACAGCAAAAGTCGTCATCGCTGAAGAAAGGCATAGCGCAAGTGCGGTTGCTTTAAAAATTTGTTTTAACTGTTTTGTCTTCATTAACGTTCTGTCCAAGTTTGATTGATATTGTTAAAACCTAGAATACGATTTTCTAGTAATGAGGTGAGTTTGCTGCTTAACCCACCTAAGCCTTTCAGGCTGACTTCGGCCATAATAGCGCGTTTGGCTTTGACGTTTGAATCATTAACGTCATCTAAGTCATTGTAATATGAGCGACCATAAACAGAAACTCCCCAACAGCATGACTCATAGTTCACGCCAAGTAAATATTCCCGTGCGACACTATTATCCAGGTCAAACTGCGCATGTCCAACCAGACGCCAGTTGTTGGCAATGGGCTGGATAAATGAACCGACAATCTGGTCATAGTTGTCCTGACGGTTCGGAATATCTTTGCGATAGAAATAGCCTAAGTTATAAAGATTGCCTTGATCACCGGTATAATAAACCTGCAGATCGCGCTGGGCATTCGATCCATTCGACATCCAGCTTGAGTTCAGATTAACGTGAACATTATTTGACAGTTGACTCGTCAGTTGAATAACAGGGCCGGTATGGCTTTCACGGTCAAATTCATCTGCATCATTTTCCAGTGTCACACGGCGATCTTCAAAGAAAAAGCTCTGTCCAACGCTGGCACGCAGGCGCTCCAGACCTTCTTCATTAAACAGGCTATAGCTGAGGCCGAGAGAAGCGAAATTATTGTCTTCCAAACGGTCATTACCATAAAAGCGACGCGCACTGAAAAGTTGATCATAATTAATCGAAGCAACGACTGAATCAAAGTTCGGCTGATTCTGCTGGTTTTCATATGGTGAATAGGCGTAGAACAGACGAGGCGTTAAGGTCTGTAGATACGTACCTTCTTTTTCGAAAATTAAACCGGTGTCCAGCGTGAATTGTGGTACTACAATTGAATTATTTTCACTAGACACGCTACGGCTTTGGGTTTTTTCATCATAGAAAGTATTGATATTGCGTACAGTCGCCTGAGGTATGAAGAATGACCACGGGGTATAATGATTATAACGCACGGAAAAGTCGTTATAGATTCGTGTACCACTTGGTTGATATACCTTCTCACCCTTTGGATCAGTATCAGCGAAATTTCGCAGGTCTTTCTGGAAATAAGCCGTATCGTTATTAAACTCAAGCTGTAATCCCAATGGATTGCCAGTTTTATAATTGACTAAAAGCTGCGGCAAACGTGCATAAGGACGGTCTTCATCCAGTACGGTTGGATCTAGGGTTTGGAAATCTTCGACTTTGAATTGTGCCTTTAAGCCAGGAATACCATTTTTGTAATTGACTTCCCAGGCACGGCGTAAGTTCAGATCAGTTTTAGAGTTCGGGTTGTTATCCAGATCGGCGAAGTAATCTTTGTCTGAAGCATAGTTATATTCAAGGTTGGTGGAGAGCTGATTATTGATCTGCCAGTTATGTAAGAAATGCAGGCTTTTACGGTCTTCATCGCTATAGCTTTCATCAGAAGGTAAATAACCTCCCCAAATACGGCCTTCACCATAATTCTCAGTCAAATAACGGAACTCGCCATCCAGCATTGCACCGCGATCGCCAATATAACGCGGCGTAATCGTCGCATCATATTGCGGTGCTAAATTCAGGTAAACCGGAACACCCAGTTCCAGACCACCATCATTGGTAAAGCCAAATGTGGGGGTTAGAATACCAGTAGTGCGGCGGTCATCAATCGGGAAGTTAAAATAGGGAACTGCCAAGACCGGAACATCTTTGACATAGAGTTTGGTATTACGGGTTTCACCACGTCCAGTTTCCTGGTTCAGCTTGATTTTTTCTGCCTGGATTTTCCAAGTCGGTTTTTGCTCAGGTGGACAGGTGGTATAGGTCGCATTTTCCAGTTCTACCGTCTCGGTTGAGGTTCTGGCGATCTTTTCTGCCCGACCATGCGCATGTTGCTGTTCTGCGATATAGAAGCTGTTATTTAGATCGCCTTGCTGGGTTTTCAGATTATAGTTGATATCATCACTTTGCGAGATTAATCCACCTTGCGCAAGTTGTACTCGACCCTCTGCCTTGGCATAAGTCTGGGTTTGATCAATGGTTACGCGTTCGGCACGAATCTGGCGACCTTGCTGGTCAATGATGACATTGCCTTCTAAATAAGAGTCGCCTGCTGGATTGTAGTGACCATAATCTGCAGTAATGGTGGATGTAGCCTGATCTGGCGCAACGGTTGCTGCATCTGGGGCAATCGGGGTGACCCAGGCACCTTTACAGTAGGCAGAGCTTAAATATTGTCCCTGACGTTGCTGTGCTTCAGCAGAGGATTTATCGACATAATATTGCGAGAAGAATGCTTCACCTAGATAGGTCTCATTAATGCGCTGTTTGAGTTGTTCTGCGTTTACATCGGACGAGACATTTGATGCAGCATAGCCGGAGGCTGAGCTGCCACATAAAAGGGTTAAGATCGCAGTCGCTAGAGGATTTATTTTAAAGTGATGCTTCATTTGTCTCATTAACCAATCATGCTTTTATCGCAATTAATTATTGTCGCATCATAGAGAAAAAGTTGATAAGTAGCTACACTTAGCACTTTAAAAACTCAGCCTGTATTAGAATTAATTGCAAATGAATACACAACGCGAACAATTGATACAATCTTGGATTGCCTCTGTACTCGGTTCAGATCAATTTGAAACTCATTTTTTAGCAGGTGATGCCAGCTTCCGTCGTTATGCACGAATCAAACTGAATAATAAAACATTTATGCTGATGGATGCACCACCAGAAAAAGAAGATTGTGTGCCTTTTGTGACGATAGATGAGTTTTTTGATGCACATGGCGTGCGCGTTCCGCATATCGTGGCAAAAGACCTGGAAAATGGCTTTTTACTCCTTGAAGACTTTGGTGATGTGCTGCTGTCGAATCTGCTCAATGACGAGACTGTAGATGCCTATTATGAGCAAAGCTTTAAGCAGCTCATTCAGCTGCAATCGATTGCTGGAGAAGGGCATTTCCCGGCATATTCTTATGAAAAAATGATCTCAGAAATGGAATTGCTGACTGACTGGATGTTGCCAGCGTTAAAGGTTCAACCGACTGAATCAGAAAACACCTTGATCAAACGTACTTTTGCGATTCTGGCCAATGCCGCATTGGCACAGCCACAGGTGATTGTACATCGGGATTTTCATAGCCGTAACCTGATGAAAATCGACAATGAAACCGAACTCGGTGTGATTGATTTTCAGGATGCCGTGATTGGTGCAGATACTTATGACCTGATCTCGATTACCCGCGATGCCTATGTACAGTGGAATGCCGATCGTGTTTATCGCTGGTTCAAGACTTTCTATGATTTGTTGCCCGCAGCATCTAAACAAGATCGTGACTTTGTCCAGTTTAAAAAAGATGCCGATATGATGGCAATTCAACGCCATATCAAGATTTTAGGTATTTTTGTACGTCTGTTTGAGCGTGATGGTAAATCAGGTTATCTCAAAGACTTACCACGTGTGATGTGGTACTTGTTAGAAGAATCTAAGCCTTATCCGGAATTACAGCCATTTATGCAGTTTATGCATGAACGAGTAATGCCTACATTTGAAGCTAAATACGGTGCATACGAGGTGGCTGCGTAAATGAAAGCGATGATTTTGGCCGCAGGACTCGGCAATCGTATGCGCCCATTAACTTTGCATACCCCCAAGCCTTTGCTTGAGGTAGGTGGCAAACCGCTTATCGTCTGGCATATTGAAAAACTGGCTGCGATCGGAGTCACTGAAATTGTCATCAATACGGCTTGGTTGGGTGAAAAACTCGCTCAAGTTTTGGGTAATGGTTCACAATTTGGTGTACACATCCTTTGGTCACATGAGGGTGAAGGTCTGGAAACCGCTGGGGGGATTATCAATGCCTTGCCACTACTCGGTGATGAACCTTTTATTCTGTTAAATGGTGATGTCTGGACCACGATGGATTTTGCACCTTTACTGGATATTGATCTAAAGGATAATTTGGCGCATCTCGTACTTGTGCAGAACCCTGAACAACATCCAGAGGGTGATTTCACGCTTGCAGAAGGGAAAGCTTATACCTTTGATCAGCAAGTCGAAGGTGAAAACCTGACTTTTAGTGGTGTATCCGTACTTGATCCGAAAATGTTTGCAGGCTTAGAGGCTGGAAAACGTCCTTTAGCGCCCTTGCTAAAAGCAGCAATGCAGAGTCAGCAGGTAGCCGCTTCTAAACTGACAGGCATTTGGGTTGATGTAGGAACCCCGGAGCGTTTAACGGCACTGGATACGGCGATCCGTGAAGGGAAGTTTGCTTAAGTGAATATTCGCTAAGCACTGCCTACTGTGCCAATATAGAGAAAACGGTATACTTCCACCTAACTTTTTCGAGCGTAGATTGTTTATGCACATGTTTTTTCAAGAACTAAAGCAGGGTAGCCAGGCTTTGGGTTTAGAGCTATCTGATGAGGCTTTAAATTTATTACTCAAGTATCAGGATGCTTTGGTGCTGTGGAACAAAGCATACAATTTGACTGCAATCCGTGATCCTAAGGAAATGCTGGTCAAGCATCTGCTCGACAGTCTGAGCATTCTGAAAGATTTACCAGCAGGCCGTTTACTGGATATCGGCACAGGTGGTGGTATGCCGGGCATGATCATTGCTTTATGTCAGCCTGAGCGTGAATGTGTATTACTGGATTCTAACGGTAAAAAAATTCGTTTCCTCAAGCAGTTTATTGCTGACTTAAAACTCAAAAATGTCATTGCCGTGCAAACGCGTGTAGAAAACGAAGACAGCATCAATGAGCTGGGTCAATTTGATGTGATTACCAGTCGTGCCTTTGCATCATTAACAGACTTTGTGGATGCTTCTAAACCGTATATGCATGAGCAAACAATTATTGCCTCAATGAAAGGCTTAATTCCTGAAGATGAAGTTGCTACTTTAAAAAATGAATTTAGTTGTGAGATTATTGAACTTAAAGTTCCGCGCTTAGACGAACAGCGTCATTTACTTCTATTAAAACGTATTTAAGATTTTTAAAGGGATTGGGGGCAACATGGCACAAATTATTGCGATTGCAAACCAAAAAGGTGGTGTAGGTAAAACCACAACCGCAGTAAATTTGGCGGCATCTTTAGCTGTGTTAAAAAAACGTGTTTTGCTGGTCGATATGGATTCGCAAGGCAATGCGACCATGGGGTCTGGCATTCAGAAGAATGATCTGCTTTATTCGGTCACTGATGTACTGCTGGGTGAAGTGCCGATTGAAACGGCGATCTCTAAGGCGGAAGTGGGTTACAAGGTTCTTGGGGCAAACCGTGATCTGGCCGGGGTTGAGTTGGCGATTGCAGAACAGGAAGGGCGCGAGTTCATTTTGCGGGATGCATTGCAGGAAATTGAATCTTCATTTGACTATATCATTGTCGATTGTGCACCGAGTCTTAGCCTGATTACTGTCAATGCTTTGGCAGCCGTGGATGGTGTGCTGATTCCAATGCAGTGTGAATATTATGCACTGGAAGGTCTGGCGGATTTAACCCAAACCATCGATCGGATTCAGCAAGCATTGAATCCGGACCTGCAAATTGTTGGTGTATTACGCACCATGTACGATGCACGTAATGCCTTAACCCGTGACGTATCTGAAGAATTAGAACAATATTTCGGTAAAAAACTGTATGAAACCGTGATTCCACGGAACATTCGTCTGGCAGAAGCGCCAGCACACGGTTTGCCGGTGATTTATTTTGAAAAAAGCTCAAAGGGTGCAGTTGCTTACTTAAATCTGGCAGCTGAAGTATTAAAGAAAAGCAAAGTGAAAAAAGGAAGTAAAGCATGACCGTCAAGAAACGTGGACTCGCCAAAGGTCGTGGCTTGGATGCCTTGCTGGGATCAATTCAAAAAGAAAAATTACAACTCGAAGCCCAAGGTCTTGACCATGGTCAGCTGAAACAGATCGATGTAAACTTGCTCAAGCGCGGTGAATACCAGCCACGCCGTTATATTAACGAGCAGGATTTGCAGGAACTGGCGGCATCGATTGAAAAGCATGGCATCATGCAGCCCATCGTGATCCGTCCGGTTGATGATGAACGCTATCCGTATGAAATTATTGCGGGTGAGCGTCGCTGGCGTGCGGCACAGTTAGCGGGTTTGACCGAGGTTCCTGCGATTGTACGTGATCTGAATGATCAGGTTGCGATTGCACTGGCCTTGATTGAAAACATCCAGCGTCAGGATCTGAATCCGATTGATCAGGCGATGGCCTTGCAGCGTTTTCATGAAGAATTTGGCCTAAGCCATCAGGAAATTGCCGATACCGTGGGTAAAGCGCGTACGACAGTGAGTAACCTACTTCGCCTGCTTAGCCTGGCAGAAGAAGTGAAAGACTTTATGCAGCAAGGTTTGCTGGATATGGGGCATGCACGTGCGATCTTAACCTTAAAAGCTAAAGATCAGCTCAAAGTTGCAGATATCGTAATTGAAAAAAGTCTGTCTGTTCGTCAAACCGAGCAGTTAGTCCGTGATTTCAATACACCTAAACAAGAAAAAGTAAAAGAAGCTGTAGCACCGGATATTCAGCAATTGACTCAGCGCCTTTCAGAGCGTTTCAGTGCAGATGTTAAAATTGACTATAACAAGCAAGGTAAAGGGAAACTGGTTATTAGCTATCACTCTTTAGAAGAGCTGGATGGCATTCTTTCTATTTTAGAAGATGAATAATTTATATATTTTTTTTATTGGGGAATAAATTAGATGTGGGAATTGGTTAAAGCAGGTGGCTGGCTTATGCTGCCCCTGGTCTTGTGTTCTATCTTTATGCTGGCGATTTCGATCGAGCGTCTGATTCGCCTGAAAAAGAATGCAGTACTTCCGTTGACACTGTTGATGGGGCCTTCGCAAAATACAGCACAAGTCATGCAAAAAATGAATCAAAGTGCGGCCTTAAAGCAAAGCACTTTGGGCCGGGTATTTACTGCAGGCTATGCCAGCAAGCAGCAAGGTGAGCAGTATGCTCGCGCACAGATGGAAGTGGTGGCATCACAGGAAATTGGTTATCTGGAAAAAAACATTAATTTTCTGGGAACTTTGAGTGCAGTTGCGCCTTTACTCGGTTTATTGGGAACTGTACTTGGGATTATTGAATCTTTCCTGATGATCGATGTAGGTACCGGGAGTGATCCGGTATTGATGATGCCGGGTATTTCCAAGGCTTTAATTACCACGGCAGCCGGTATGTTGATTGCAATTCCTGCACTGTTTGCGCACCGTTATTTTCAGCGTCTTGTTCAGGAATATGTGGCTAAACTTGAACAGCAAGCGACTTTGTTTCATGCGGATCTTTTTTATCGCAATCATGCAGACATAGACCAAGACATGCAAAAAGCCAGCTAGGAGGCGGATGATGAAATTCAAACGCAACCAGGTGGAAGATGTACATATTAATCTGACACCGATGATTGATTGTCTGCTGTTTATTCTGGTCTTTTTGCTGTTATCGACGACTTTTAGCCAAATGAGCCGAATGAATCTGACCTTGCCTGATGCGCAGGGTGTACCGCCTAAAAGCTATGATCAAAAAGTCGAAGTGATTGTGGATGCCAATGGTCATTACGCAGTCAATGGTCAATCCTTGGCCAGTAAGGAAGTCGCGGATTTAAATACTGCAATTAAACAGATTTCTAATGAACGCCGTGATTTAATGTTTGTCATTGCAGCTGACGCAAAAGCCAGCCATCAGGACGTGATTCGTGTCATGGATGTGGCCGGGCAGCTCGGCTTTGTAAATATTAATATCAGTACCAAAGTACCCACCCGAGGTTATTAGTGAAGCACGATTTTAAGGTCTATCTTCGCCTTTTAAGTTATTTAAAACCGTTTTGGGGCATTGCATTGCTTGTCCTGCTGGGTTTTTCTATTAATGCCGCTACGGAAGTCTCTGTCGCTAAATTACTAGAATATATTATTGAGGCGATTCAAAATAAAGACCAGAGTTTCACATCACTTTTCCCGTTTTTAGTAGTCATACTCATGTTCTTCCGGGGCCTGGGTTTGTTCATGGGTGGATATTTTACTGCGGTAATTTCCCGGAATCTGGTATTCAACATCCGTCAGGAAGTTTTTGCAAAATTGCTGCGTTTACCGTCCCAGTATTATCTGGATAATACCAGCGGGCATATTACTGCCAAAATCATGTATAACGTTGAACAGCTAACCGCTGCTTCAACTGAAGCTTTAAGAACCTTGTTGCAACAAGGTTTGATCACTCTGGCATTATTAGGCTACCTGTTGTATACCAACTGGCGTCTGACCATGTGTATCCTGATTTTTGCACCCGTCATTGGCTTTATTATCAGTAAAGCTGCAAGACGGATGCGTAAATTATCGCAGCAAGTGCAAGACACCATGGGTGATGTAAACCATGTGGTGCAGGAAACGGTGAATGCCAACCTGATCGTCAAGGGTTTTGGAGGGCAAAGTTATGAGCAGGAACGCTTTAAACAGAACTCGCTGGAAAACTTGCGTCGTGGCTTGAAAATGGTCGCTGTACAACAGTTGAATAGTCCTGTGGTTCAGCTGATCATGTCGATTTCACTGAGTATTGTGATGTTTATTGCCTTGCGTCCGCAAATTCTGGGTGATACCTCTGCGGGTGAATTTGTCGCTTATATTACTGCGGCGGGTATGCTGGCAAGACCGATCAAAGCCTTGACGGATATCAATGAAAAAATTCAACGTGGTATGGCTGCGGCTCATTCGGTATTTGAATTGCTGGATATGCCTGAAGAAAAAAATACCGGGACTTTAACGGATAGCCTGAAAGGCGATATCGAGTTTAAAGATGTTAACTTGATTTATGATGATGGCCATCATGCTATTCATGACTTTAATTTGCAGGTCAAGGCCGGTGAAACAGTAGCGCTGGTAGGACGTTCTGGTGCAGGAAAAAGTTCTCTGGTGAATCTGCTGGTGCGTTATCAGGATGCAACTTCTGGGCAGATCTTGCTGGATCAGAAACCGATTGAAGATTTTGAAATTACCGCCTTGCGAACCCAGATTGCTATGGTGAACCAGCAAGTCGTACTGTTTAATCGTACCGTGCGGGAAAATATTGCTTATGGTCAGCTCGAAGGTGCTTCCGATGAAGATATTATCGCGGCAGCAAAGGCAGCCTATGCGCATGATTTTATTATAGCACTACCGCAAGGTTATAATACTCAGCTGGGTGCTCAGGGTTTAAACCTGTCTGGTGGCCAGCGTCAGCGCATCGCCATCGCGCGAGCAATTTTGAAAAATGCCTCTATTCTGATTCTGGATGAAGCGACCAGTGCACTGGATAACGAGTCGGAATACTTTATTCAGCGTGCCTTTGATAAAGCCATGCAGGACCGTACCACCATCGTAATTGCACATCGTCTATCGACGATTGAAAACGCGGATCGTATTGTTGTCATGGATCAGGGCCGTATTGTTGAGCAGGGCAGTCATGCCGAACTGATTGCGCTACATGGTGCTTATTATCAGTTGCATCAGCGTAACTTTGAGGAACAGTAACTTATGGCACTGGCACAAATCATTCAGGATGCTTGGAATGCACAGGCAAAGTGGCTGGTGGTGCTGCGTCCTTTGTCATGGTTGTATCGCCTGGGTTTTGTCAGCAATCACTGGCTTTATCAAAAAGGCATTAAAAAAAGTTATAGTGCACCAATTCCCGTTATGGTAATTGGTAACATCACAGTCGGTGGTAGCGGTAAAACACCTTTGTTGATTCATCTGGTGGATTATTTAACCGAGAAAAATGTTCGGGTAGGCGTGATCAGTCGAGGCTATGGCGGCCAAGGTCCATTTCCTGCCTATGTCGACTTTAATACCTTGCCGGAGATTGTCGGAGATGAGCCTGCCTTGATTGTACAGGCAACAGGCGTGCCGATGGCAGTTGGTCCCAACCGGCAGAAAAGTATCGAGTTATTGCTGCACAAACATGAACTGGATCTGATTATCTGTGATGATGGCCTGCAGCATTGGGCCTTGAATCGCCAGATTGAGTGGATTGTGCTGGATAATAATCGCGGTCTGGGTAATCAGAAACTGCTTCCAGAAGGTTATCTACGTGAACCAGTGACCCGTTTGAAAACGGGAACCGTAATTGAGCATTCGGCTAACCCAAGCTCTGAACTGCATATGCATCTGGCTGCATCACAGCCTTATTTGCTTAATCAGGACAACAATAAAATCTTTGATCCTCAAGCGGCTTTTTATGCGGTAGTCGGCATTGGCTTTCCACAGCGGTTTTATCAGACCTTGCAAAATTTAGGCATAGAACAATTTCAGTGTCATGAGTTTCCAGACCATCATGACTATGACATTGAAGATTTACAGTTCGATGATAACAATCCGATTATTACCACTGAAAAAGACGCAATAAAAATTATGGCGCTACTTAAACAATATCCAGATTTTAAACAGGATATCTGGGTGGTGCCAGTCGATGCAGTCCTATCGCCAGCCTGCTATACAGTCTTGCAGCAACAGTTACAACAATACGGTATTCAAATTTCTTAAGGCTCATTCATTATGAAACACATTGTTATTCCTGCACGTTTCGCCAGTTCACGTTTACCGGGTAAACCTTTGCTGGAAATTCATGGTCGTCCCATGATTCTGCGGGTAGTGGACCAAGCCAAAAAAGTGCAAGGTTTTGACGATCTGTGTGTGGCAACTGATGATGAGCGTATTGCAGCCGTTTGCCGTGCTGAAGGCATTGATGTGGTGATTACCTCAGCGGATCATCCTTCAGGCACAGACCGCTTGAGTGAAGTGGCTCGAACTAAAGGCTGGGCCAGTGATGACATCATTGTCAATGTACAGGGGGATGAACCTTTACTGCCGGCGCAACTGGTAAAACAGGTTGCTCAACTCTTGGAAGATCAGCCTGAATCTTCCATGTCGACGCTATGTGAGCCGATCCATCAACTGGATGAATTCAAACGCGACAGCATTGTAAAAGTCGTAATGTCAAAACAGCAGCAGGCACTGTATTTTAGCCGTGCTACCATTCCTTATGACCGTGATGGCGCGAAACTCGCTGAACCGAAGCTGCATGATCAGGCCTATCGTCATTTAGGTCTATATGCCTATCGGGTAAAACTGTTGCAAGAATATGTGACCTGGGAAATGGGTGTGCTGGAGAAACTGGAATCTCTAGAACAGTTACGGGTACTGGAAAATGGACACCGTATTGCCATTGCGGTGGCTGAAGCCAATTTGCCGCCAGGGGTAGATACTCAGGAAGATCTGGATCGCCTGAATCAGATGGATCTTTCCCATTTTGCCTAAGAAGAGTCAAATACATGCCTTTTGATGTCAATGCACATATCTATCCATGGCAGCAACAGGTTTGGGAAACCCTGACCGGGCGCTTTCCTAAGCTTGGACATGGTTTATTGTTTTATGGAAAAAAAGGCTGTGGTAAAGAAGCGTTTACCCAACAGTTTCTGGCTTGGGTGTTATGCCTGAATCGTCAGCCTGCCGGGCCATGTGGTGAATGCAGTAGCTGTCAATGGTTAAAGGCAGACACCCATCCCAACTATGTGCATATCAGTACCGATGACGATAATAAAAAACAGAATGCCAAAATCAAGATCGAGAAGATTCGCGATCTGCTGCCTTTTGTGCAACAGACTGTAGATGGCTGGCGCGTGATTGTGATTGAGCCGGCAGAAGCCTTGAATATTGCCTCTGCCAATGCCTTACTCAAAACACTGGAAGAACCCGGTGATAATACGGTCATTATTTTACTGGCGAATCATTATTTAAAATTGCCCGCGACTATACGCAGTCGTTTGCAGCATTTTGCTTTGGACCGGATTTCCGCAGAACAATTTAGCGATTATGTCCAGAATCAGCTCCCAGATGCAGGTGCTAGCCAACAACAGTTATTGATGAACCTGTCCAATCAGATGCCGTTACAGGCACTAGAGATTGCACAAAGTGCCTGGCTGCCACTACGTCAGGAATTCCTGCAAGACTGGCAAAAACTGGTCATGCAAAAAAATATGCCGATGGCAATTGCGACCAAATGGAATAAAAACCTGAATTTTGGTGACTTTGCTCAAATGTTTGAATACTTGTTGTCCGATTTAATTTGTGTCAAGCTAAATCAGACGGTGAAAAACACTGACCTTGAATTCAATGTACTTGCCGAACAATATTCATTAGAAGCACTTTTTAAAATTTATGAAGATTTTCAGCGCGCTAAACAATTCCTTGAACAGAATGTCCAAAGCAATCTGGTTATTGATGAATTGTTTATCAAGCTGATGAATCTTTAATTAAGGGGAAATCACATGCAACCACGTATGGGCGGTATTATTCAGGCCAATATTCCTGACATTGAAACACTGTTTGCCAGCTATATGCCTTATGTTGTGGGTGGTGGGCTTTTTATTCCTTCCAAGCAGCCGGTCAAACTGGGCGAAGAGGTTTTTGTATTGACGACTTTGCCTGACCAGACCCAGAAAATTCCTTTAACCGGTAAAGTCATCTGGGTCTCGCAAAAGCAGAATGGCATCAAGCCACAAGGCTTTGGCATCCAGTTAAGCGGTGAAAAAGGCGTTTATTTTAAAAATGAAGCAGATCGTCTGGTTGCAGGTCTTAAATCTGAAGGACGTAAAAGTTACACTATGTAGTTAATTTACCCTTGGTAGGAACGCATCGTGTTTGTAGATACTCATTGTCATTTAACCCTGCTTGATTTGACACCATATCATGGTGATCTGGATCAGGCATTGGCTCAGGCTCGTGAAGCCGGTGTTTCCAAATTCATGAGTATCTCGGTCGATCTGGATGATCATATCGAGCTGGCCAAAATTGCCGCGTGTCATGCAGATGTCGGATATACCGTTGGCGTACATCCTTGCGAAGATGCTGCAACCATGGCGCGTGCCACGACTGAATATCTGGTCGAACTGGCGCAACCGGAGAAAGTCTGGGCACTCGGTGAAACAGGTCTGGACTATTATCACAGTACCGATTTTATTGCAGAGCAAAAAGCCTGTTTCGCCCGGCATATCCATGCGTCACAAATCACCAAAAAACCTGTAGTCGTTCATACCCGTTCCGCCAAGCATGATACCGTCGATATTATTCGCGCGGAAAAATCTACGCATGGCATCCTGCACTGTTTTACCGAGGACTGGGAAACCGCTAAAGCAGTACTGGATTGCGGCTATTATGTTTCATTTTCCGGAATTGTTTCATTTAAAAATGCGCAGGATCTGCGTGATGTCGCCAAACAGGTTCCGCTGGATCGTGTGCTGATTGAAACCGATAGTCCTTATCTTGCGCCAATGCCGTATCGTGGCAAATCTAATGAGCCTAAATACGTTCCTTATGTAGCCAAAGCGCTTTGCGATGTATATGATAAGTCGCTAGAAGAAATGGCTTTTATCACAAAGCAGAACTTTGAAAATCTTCTGAATTTAAAGTAAATAAAGTTATATAAAGTACAAAGAGAGTTTATAGGGTGAAGATGGATCGTCAGGCTCAGTTTCGAGCAAGAGAAACCTTGATTTTTCAAGTTGCAGAACAGCTCCTGTTGGAAAATGGTGAAGCAGGAATGACGCTAGATGCGCTGGCTGCCGAGCTTGATCTGGCCAAAGGGACACTTTATAAACATTTTCAGAGTAAAGATGAGCTGTACATGCTGCTGATTATCCGTAATGAGCGCATGTTGCTGGAAATGATTCAGGATAGCGATAAAGCCTTTCCTGAACATCTGGCCTTCTTTATGCTGCATCATTTACATCATCCGGAACGAACCGTGCTGTTTCATCAGATTGAAGAACGCCTGTCGACGACTGGGGTTGGAATCCAGCACCTTTTTAGCGAACTTTATCAGGTGCGCAAACAGCGTTTACGCCTGATTATCCGTATGACAGAAACTTATCTGGCTTCTATTAATAGCCGCATGTCAGTACGCGATTATCTGGCTTCGATCTGGTCGTTGACCCATGGTGCAGCTGCAATTCTTAATTCCAGTTTCTATCAGCGTTATTTGGGTTCGCGCGATACATTGCGTGTAGCCTATATCGATCAGGCACTGGCTTTGCCTAAGCAGGTACATTCAGCCGAGCAGTTTGCCTAAGGTTGTCCTATGATCAGATCACCTCACAGTGCAGTTCGTGGCTTTACCTTAATCGAATTGATGGTGGTGATTGTGATTATGGGAATTATGGCTTCACTAGTGCTGCTGAATACCAGTGGTGTCGATCAGCGCAAAGCAATGCAGGCACGGGAAATTTTATTAGTAGACTTGCAACGGGTGCTACGCGAGGCCAATGACCAGTCTAGAATACTCGCGCTTGACGTTCAGCCAGCAACAGATGTCACGCCATTTCGTTATGGAATTATAGAATATCGTTCAGCAGCGCAGACTGAACAGAACCTGCAAAATGAGAAATGGCAGAGTTATGCAGATTTCAAATTGCGTAATTTACCTGATCATGTGTCCTTTCAGATGCAGGCGCTGGAACAGCAGCGTTATGCCAATGCACAAAATCGTGATCTGACTCAGGCCAATGCACCTAAACTGATCTGGCTCGGCAATGGAGAAGTCAAACCGGTGCGGATTCAATTCTTTTTGGAGGACCGTGAAGTGGGTGCTGCGATTGAGATTGATCATCTGGGTAAAATCAATGAAATCTAGATATTTCAAGCAGAGCGCTGGGTCTGGTGTAATCAAGTTGTTTAAGGCGAGTGTTCATGGATTTGATCATGTGTGCTGCAAGCATAGGACTTCGTCTTGCGCTGCTATCGGACTTTCTTGCGCGACAATGTCGCTCAGGTCGAGTGTTACTCGACTTAATCGTGCCTCAGGTTTTACCTTATTGGAAGTCATGGTGGCCCTGGCAATTTTTGCGACCGCAGCCATGACCTTGACCAAAGTCGCAATGCAATATACCCAGTCGACCTCGAATGCAATTCTACGTACCAAAGCACAGTTTGTTGCCTTAAATGAAGTGGCACAAATGGAAATCAATCAGGAATGGATGGAAGGCACGGCTTCAAAACAACTGACCCAGCAGGGCGAAACCTGGCAGATTGACAAGCGCAGTGAACCGACGGTAAGTCCGAATGTACAACGGATCGAGCTGCAGGTGAGTCTGGTTAATCAGGACAGTGGTCAGGTTGAATCTGGCATCAGTAACCTGATGTTCTTTAATCATCGCATGAATAATACCCCATGAAGCCTAAAGGATTTACCCTGGTTGAATTAATGGTCGCAATTGCGATCTTTGCGGTGCTGTCTGCTTTGGGTTGGAAAGTTTTTGATTATATTGTCAAGACCAAAGATCAGAATGTGATTCATGAGCAGCGTTTAGGTCTGCTACAGCAAACCTATCAGCAGATTCTGCGAGATACCGTACAGACAGTCCCCTTAACGGCCAACATCAATGGGAATATTCAACCGGCTCTAGTGCTGCAGAACGGACGCTTTAATTTCAGTAAAACCGGGGTAACTGATCCTTTGGAAGAAGGGATTTCCCCAGATGAGCGCATTGAATATCAGTATCGAGCCGATGAGCAGAAGCTTTATCGCCTGAAATACCGGAATCTGAATCAGACAGGTCAAGATCAGCCAGAATCCAGTGTTTTATTGTCGGAAGTAGAACAATTCCAGATCGTCGTACTCAATCCGAATGAGCTCACGCAATGGCCAGATGCTTCTGCTGATCTGAATCTGTTAGAGCATAAACAGCGTTTGCCTAAAGGGATTAAAATCAATTTAACCGTGAATGGCGTTAGCTATGAATGGATGTTCAGTTTATTAAATACGGACTTTTTGCTTGATACTCAGAACACCGGTCAACCCAGCTCAGAATAATAAGAAATGAAAATGAAGAAAGCGATCATGATCAAGCAGCAGCAGGGCATTGCACTGATTACTATTCTGGTGATGGTGGCGCTAGCGACTATTCTGGCGGCTACGATTGCGCAACGTCAGGCTGCAACTGCTGAAAGCACTGCCTATTTGATGCGACAAAACCAGTCTCTCATGTATGCCAAAAGTGCCGAGGCTTTTTTTTCTGAATTGCTGGTCGATGATGCTGAAAATGCTGCAGAGGTCGACCATCTGCAGGAAACCTGGGCGCAACCCATGCCGGCTTTTCCGGTAGATGACGGTTATGTCTCCGGAATTGTGCAGGATGAATCGGGTAAGTTTAATTTAAATAGCCTGATCACTGCCGAAGGCACAGTCAATGAAAATGCCAAAACATGGTTCGAGCTGATTTTAAAACGTACCGGTTTGCCGGTACAGCTGAGTGAAGCAGTCATTGACTGGCAGGATGCAGACGAGCTGGTCAGTGGGGGCATGGGCGCTGAATCTAACTATTATCAAGGCTTGCCCAATGCTGCTTTGCCACCGAATGCAAAATTTCACAGCGTAGAAGAATTAAAGCTGGTACGCGGTTTTGAAGAGAATAAATATAAGCTGATAGCACCTTATCTGAGTACTGCACCGGTGCAGGAGAGCCTGGTCAATATTAATACCGCTTCAGCTTTTCTTTTGGCTAGTATGGATGAAAAGCTGGATGTGAATGCAGTGCAGCAATTGCTGGATCAGCGTCAGGCCAACTTGGAACACTTTTCCAATGTGACTGACCTGTGGTCACTGGAGCCTTTTGCTCAGGTCGATGCAGACAAGCGTAATTTGTTTAACAGTCTGCTTGGGGTGCAATCCAATTATTTTAAAGCCCGAATCGAAGTGGTTTTAAGTGAGCGTAAGCGCCAGTTCAGCAGTGATCTGGTTCGTCAGGACAAACAGGTTTATGTGGCATACCGCAGCATGGCGCCATTTTAATTTTAGCTCATGAATTGTACAGACTGTATAAGCGCAAATGCCGGGCTGATGCCTTTTCCCTATCATGCTAAATAGCAAAATTAATCCTCAAAGCCTTACTTTTGCTTTATAATCAAAATTAATTCACCTATTTTTTGACGACATTACGGCATATGTTAATTCGTAAGTTATTTAAGTTTGAGAATGCTCATATTGTGCGTAACTGCACGTCAGATCGCTGTAAGCGTTCGATCCATGGCCATAGTTATAAAGTCGAGTTATTACTAAAAGCCTCGAAGCTAGATCATGGTCAAATGGTCTATGACTTTGGTCTGCTTAAAGGTGTGATTAAGGATTTTTTTGATTCTTTCGATCATGCTATCTGCTTCTGGCAAAATGACGATCCGGAATATATTCAGGCCTGCAAGAATTTCAGCGCGCGCTGGGTGTCTTTGCCGGTATCGCCATCAGCAGAGCAGTTTTCACGTATTTTCTTCTTTCTGGCACAGCAAGTGCTGGCATCGACCGTGACTCAAAATGGCGAAGGTGATGTCGAAGTCTATTCTGTGATTGTGCATGAAACCGACACCGGCTATGCACAAAGTTTTTTAGAAGATATTCAAAATGAACAAATGGGGATTCTGAGCCTGGAACAACTTGAGTTCTCTGAACAGGTGCAAGCTGAATGGACAGATCCGGACATGTTTGCCAAGCTCAAACAGGGCACGCCATTTCATAACCCTACAGTAGATTTACAGGTACAGATTTAAAGTCTGCGTGACTTTAAATCCATTGACATAGATTTAGGATTGAAGAATGTCTTTAAATGAACAGCAACTGGCCAAGCTGAATAAAGTTCAGTTGGATGAAAGCTGGAAATATGGATTGAGTGAATTTTTGCTCAGTCCGAAAATGGATGAATTAAAAGCGTTTCTCGTTGAAGAAAAAAAAGCAGATAAAATCATTTATCCTCCCAATCATCTGATTTTTAATGCTTTGAATACCACGCCGCTAGATCGGGTGAAAGTGGTGATTTTAGGGCAAGATCCTTATCATGGCCCAAATCAGGCGCATGGATTAAGTTTTTCCGTACAAAAGGGGGTTGCATTACCACCATCTTTGCGTAATATTTTTCATGAGTTACATGCTGATGTCGGGGTTGAAAGACCGAAGCATGGTGACTTGACGCATTGGGCAGAGCAGGGTGTGCTTCTGTTAAATGCAGTATTGACCGTTGAAGCAGGTCAGCCGACTTCGCATCAAAAGCGCGGTTGGGAAGAGTTTACTGATCACGTCATTGATGTATTAAATGAACAGCGTGAACATATTGTCTTTATTCTTTGGGGCGCATACGCACAGCGTAAAGGACAGCGCATCAATCAAGACAAGCATCTCGTGTTAAAGGCAGCACATCCATCGCCTTTGGCCGCAAACCGTGGTGGTTTTTTTGGTTGTAAAGTATTTTCAAAATCGAATAATTACCTCAAACAACATGGCATTGAGCCTATAGATTGGCAGCTGGACGCATGAAATACTCTCCCCTTACTAAACATTATCATCCGGATTTAATTGTTGAAGAAGCGCACAATGGTTGGCGTATCGTTCGTTTAAATCGCCCGAAATCTTTGCATGCTCTCGATGAATCGATTGCTTCCGCATTATTGGAAGTATTTCAGGACTTTCATCATGATGACAGCGTAAAAGCCATCTGGCTGGATTCAACCACACCGAAAGCGTTCTGTGCGGGTGGGGATGTGCGTAAACTGCGTCAGTTAGTGATTAATGACGAAGTCGCGGCCGCCAATAAGTTCTTTGAACAAGAATATGCACTTGATCTGTTATTGCATAATTATGCCAAACCTGTTTTAGTCTGGGGTGAAGGTTATGTGATGGGCGGTGGCTTGGGCCTGTTTATGGCAGCGCCTTTCCGTTTAGTGACGCCGTATTCACGTTTGGCAATGCCTGAAATTAATATCGGTTTGTATCCAGACGTGGGTGCAACCCGCTTTCTGGCAGATCGTGGTGCGATTGGTCTATTTACTGGCTTGACCGGATCAATCATGACTGCTGCTGGTGCTTATGGGATTGGCTGGGCAACGCATATTTGTGATACACAGCGTGATTCAGTTTTGGATAAAGTCATTAATATCGACTGGGAGCATTATCCTGCGGGTGATTTCCGTGCCATTGATGACACCCTGAATAGCATGCACCGTCCGGTCGGCCCGGGACCGCTGCAAAACTCTCTGGATGTGATTCATAGTGTTTGCCGTGGTATCAACTTCGAGCATGATTATGAGTCGATTATTGGCCTGAGTGATGCGCGCAGTGACTGGTTACGTCAGGCCAGTGAAAATCTGAAAAAAGGTTCACCCACCACCGCAGCCTTGACCTGGTTATTATGGCAATGGGGTAAGCAGGTACATTCCTGGAATGAAGTTTTCGAACTAGAAGTTCAAATTTCTGACTGGAAAATCCGTCATCATGACTTTGTCGAAGGTGTGCGCGCACGTCTGGTCGATAAAGACCTTAGTCCTGAGTGGAAAAAAGGTGCAGATATGAGCTTAAAAGGTATCCTGGCTGGGAATCCTCCAGTTACGACTATCGAAAGCTGGAATGAGCTGCTCAAGCATTATGGTGTGATTTAAGCCTCAATGTCCGAAATACAATTTACAGATGAATACTGGATGCAGCGTGCTTACGAGCAGGCTGCACTTGCTGCTGCACAGGGAGAAATCCCTGTCGGGGCAATTATCGTTAGTCAGGATCAGATCATTGGCCAAGGGTTTAATGCGCCCATCACATTAAATGATCCGACTGCACATGCTGAAATTGTTGCACTACGTGATGCCTGTCAAAACATCCAAAATTATCGTTTACCTGATGATGCGGTGCTCTATGTGACTCTTGAGCCGTGCACCATGTGTGTCGGTGCGCTGGTGCATTCGCGGGTCTCACGGGTAGTATTTGGGGCATTTGAAGCGAAAGCAGGCTCACTGGTGAGTGCGCGTCAACTGTTTGAAACCGGTTATTATAATCACGTATTTTCTTTCGAGGCAGGCTGCATGCAGCAGCAATGCTCTGAACAGCTGAGTGCATTTTTTAAGTTGCGCCGCGAGCAGAAACGAGAACTCAAGTTACAAGAAAAGTTATTAAATACGCAGAAATAAATCTGCTTTATCCGCTAAAATTTGCTTACTTTCAAATATCTGCAATCTTCAGGAACAATAATGAACAGCATTCAAGTAAAAAAAGAATTCCCGGCAGCCCTTGATGATGTCTTCAATTTGATGTCCAAGCATGCCACCTATAATATTGCCTTCGCACCGATGCAGGTCGAACGAATCAAGGATTCTGCGGATGCTGAATATCCTGATGGACTCGGTTCAGTACGTGCAATGGGTATGGGGCCAGTGAAGCCGCTGAAAGAACAAATTACCTTGTTCGAGCCAAATAATCGCATCGAATATCAGATTATTAAAAATCCATTGATCAAGCATCATTTAGGCATTATTGAATTTGAAGCACTGGCTGATGACAAAACGTTAGTAACTTATACGATTGAATTGCAGGCACGTGCGCCTTTTGTGAGTAAATTAATCCTTGCACAGTTACAGGCAGCGATTAAACTAGGCCTGACAAAACTCGCAAAATCTGTTTAAACAACAACGGGAAAGCAATGACAGTTCAAATTATTACCATTGATGGTCCAAGTGGGTCTGGCAAGGGCACGTTAGCAGCGAAACTGGCTGCACATTATCAGTTTCACTTATTGGATTCTGGTGCTTTATACCGCCTTTTGGGTTTGTCATTGCATCACCATGATTTGCTGGATTCGCTAGACACGAAATTGCCAGAATGCGTACAAATCGCAACAAATTTAGATATCCAGTTTGTCAGTACCGACACCGGGGTGCAGGTGTGGCTGGATGGTGAAGATGTGTCCCAAACTATTCGAACTGAACGGGTAGGAGAGTTTGCTTCAAAAGTTGCAGCAATTCCTGAGCTTAGAACAGCGATGGTTTCACGTCAGCATGCCTTTGCACAGGCGCCTGGTCTGGTAGCAGACGGACGTGATATGGCGACAAGTATCTTCCCGAATGCTCAGGCAAAAATATATTTGACGGCCTCGGCTGAATCACGCGCGCAAAGACGTGTAAAGCAGTTGCAGGGCATGGGACTGGATGTTAAAATAAGCGACATTTTAGCTAATATCATCGCTCGCGATAAACGAGATACGGAACGCGCTGTCGCTCCACTCAAGCCTGCGGATGATGCTTACATTATTGATAGTTCAGATTTGAATATCGATGAAGTATTCCAGCTGATGACCACTTATGTGGATCAGCAGTTAGCAAATTAACCCAATTTTATCAGCAAACGCATAGCTTGATCAGTTTTATATGGACTATGTAGATGCTTAATTAAACCGGCCTTGTCTGATCCAAGACCGCTGACTTTATCGGAAATATCATGACCGAATCTTTTGCAGCCCTCTTTGAAGCAAGCGAATTAAACCTCAACGTTGAAAAGGGTGCAGTTATCCAGGGCGTTGTAGTAAGCATTGACTCTGATTGGGTAACTGTTGACACTGGCCTTAAATCTGAAGGCGTTGTTGACCGTGCTGAGTTCTTAAATGAACAGCGCGAACTTGAAGTTCAAGTTGGCGACACTGTAGACGTAGTTGTTGAAGCACTTGACAACGGTATGGGTCAAACAGTTCTTTCTCGCGAAAAAGCTAAACGCGCAGAAACTTGGACTAAACTTGAAAAAATCTTTGAAGACGGCGAAATCGTTACTGGTGTTATCTCTGGTAAAGTTAAAGGTGGTTTCACTGTTGACATCGGTCCAGTACGTGCGTTCCTTCCAGGTTCTTTAGTTGATACTCGTCCTATTCGTGATACTACTCACCTAGAAGGCAAAGAGTTAGAATTCAAAGTAATCAAACTTGACGCTAAACGTAACAACGTTGTTGTTTCACGTCGTGCTGTTATGGAAGCTGAATCTTCAGCTGACCGTGAAGCTCTTCTTGCTCAGCTTGAAGAAGGTCAAACAGTTACTGGTACGATCAAAAATCTTACTGACTACGGCGCATTCGTTGACCTTGGCGGTATTGATGGTCTTCTTCACATCACTGACATGGCTTGGAAACGTATCAAGCACCCTTCAGAAGTTGTTGAAGTGGGTCAAGAAGTTACTGTTAAAGTACTTAAATTCGACCGCGAACGTAACCGTGTTTCTCTAGGTCTTAAACAGCTTGGCGAAGATCCATGGTTAGCGATCATGAACCGTTACCCTAAAGGTTCAATCGTTAAAGCGCGCGTAACTAACCTGACTGACTACGGTTGTTTCGCTGAAATCGCTGAAGGCGTTGAAGGTTTAGTACACGTTTCAGAAATGGATCACACGAACAAAAACATCCACCCATCTAAAGTTGTTCAGATTGGTGACGAAGTTGATGTTATGGTTCTTGAAGTTGATGAAGAACGTCGTCGTATTTCTCTTGGTATCAAACAAACTCGTGCTAACCCATGGGAAGAGTTTGCTAAAGATCACGACAAAGGCGAAAAAGTTTCTGGTACGATCAAATCTATCACTGACTTCGGTATCTTCATCGGTTTGCCAGGCGGTATCGACGGTCTAGTTCACTTGTCTGATATTTCTTGGAACGAACAAGGCGAAGAAGCGATTCGTCGTTACAAGAAAGGCGACACTGTTGAAGCAGTTATCCTTTCTGTAGACGCTGAAGGCAACCGTATCAGCCTTGGCATCAAGCAAATGAACAACGATCCGTTCAATGACTTCCTTGCTGCTAACGAACGCGGTGCGTTGGTTAAAGGTACTGTAACTGCAGTTGACGCTAAAGGCGCTACTGTTAAGTTAGCTGACGAAGTTGAAGCGACTCTGAAAGCATCTGAAATCAACCGCGACCGCGTTGAAGATGCAACTAAGTTCCTTGAAGTTGGTCAAGAAGTTGAAGCGAAGATCATCAACGTAGATCGTAAATCTCGCGCAATCAACTTGTCTATCAAAGCGAAAGACGAAGCTGAAGAGAAAGAAGCAGTTGCTAACTTGAAAACAGCTCCTGTTGGTCAAGACAATGGTCCTAAGACGATTGGTGACCTGATCAAAGCTCAAATGGGCAACTAAGTAAGCGTTTGAATTGTATTGTTAATGTAAGTTAACTAATACTTTTTATACAAATACTGTAAACGGTAGCGTAGTATTTAATTATTGCGCTACCGTTTTGTATTTAAACAGGTTATTATCGGGAAATAGATCCCAAGTAGCTTGATAATTAAAGAGGTCGCAGATGACTACTGAAGCACTTAATAAGTCTGACTTAATAGAGCGTATTGCGTTAAAAAATCCGCATTTGGCTGAGCCTTTAGTGGAAGAAGCAGTTAAAATTATGATTGATCAAATGATAGAAGCATTATCAACTGACAATCGTATCGAGATTCGTGGATTTGGTAGTTTTGCATTGCATCACCGTGAACCGCGCGTAGGTCGTAACCCTAAAACTGGTAAATCAGTAGAAGTGGCTGCAAAAGCAGTTCCGCACTTTAAACCAGGCAAGGCACTTCGTGACGCTGTGAACGAGTCTGCACAAAAATAATTGTAAATATTTTGCGGGGTGTTCATGCGTTACGTTCTGGTCATTCTTTTATTGGTACTGTTTGGTTATTCATTAGCTTTGGTTTTGCAAAACGGTACCGAATTGTCAGTGGACTTGTTATTTACTCAAGTTCCCGCAATGCGCCTGGGATTATTACTTCTCCTCACGTTATCTTTAGGTGTCGTTTTGGGCCTGTTATTGGGCGTTCAGATCTTCCGGGTTTTTCAGACGAATTGGGAAATTAAACGACTGCGTAAAGACATTGAACATCTACGTAAGGAACAGTTGAATACAGCCAAGTTAATGGCCGCTGAAGCAGCAGCCCATACCCGGCATGAAAAAACTGTATTAGATATTACCAATGAAAATCAAAGCCCATTATAATGGGCTTATTTTTTGCCTATATGAAGGGGTAATCTCTTGAGTATCATCGTCGCACTAGATGCCAAAAGCCAATTTGATGCCTTAGCCATTGCAGAACAGTTAGATCCTGCCTTGTGTCGACTTAAAGTTGGTAAAGAGTTATTTACCCATGAAGGTCCAATTATTGTCAAAGCACTTCAAGATAGAGGCTTTGATGTATTTCTGGATCTGAAATTTCATGATATTCCAAATACAACAGCACAGGCAGTATGCGCGGCAGCAGATTTGGGTGTGTGGATGGTCAATGTGCATGCCTCAGGTGGCCGCAAGATGATGGAAACCTGTGTAGAGCGTTTGCAAGCGGGTAATTATAAAACTCAGTTGATTGCAGTGACTGTATTGACGTCAATGGGCCGTGAAGACTTGAAAGATATTGGTCTGGATATTGAGCCAAATGAGCATGTAAAACGTCTGGCACAACTGACAAAAGACAGTGGTCTAGATGGGGTGGTTTGCTCAGCTCAAGAAGCGAAAATGTTACGTGAAACGATTGGAAAAGACTTTGCATTAGTGACACCCGGCATTCGTCCAGAAGGGTCGAATGCAGATGACCAGAAACGTATTGTGACACCGAAACAGGCAATGCTAGATGGCTCAACACATCTGGTAATTGGTCGCCCGATTACCCAGTCTAAAAATATGCGTCAGACTTTGAAAGATATTTTGGCAACGCTTTAATACGGTTTGAATGACAAAAAGCCTTTCAGTCGAAAGGCTTTTTTTATATATTGAAAAAATGGTTATAAAATAAAAAGGAAAAATGATGACTTCATCTGAACCACAATTAGAAAAAGTACAGAATGACGTGATTCAAAATATTCAACAGGCAGAACAGCTTAAGCAACAAGAATAGCAACAACAGCAGGCAAGCTCAGCAGATCGGACAGCGGGGATCGATGTGGTCAGTTTGGCATCTGATGCCATCAGTCTTGTTTCGGATGTTATTGAAACAGTAGGCGATGCCTTAAGTGATATTGATTTAAGTTTTTAGTCAGCCCTCTCGGCCTACTTGCTTGTGCTTCGTTTTAAAATTCTGCTTTTAAACTGAATCAGGGAGGAGAGTTCCTCTTTATAAAAGAGGAATTTAGTGAGATTGAGAAAGTGATAAAGTAATTAAATCGCTGCCAGTACACTCACCATGACTGGTGCTAACAGTGACAAAATAAAACCACTGACCATGGCATGTGGAATAAAATCATGCCCACAGGCCTGTTTAACCATCGGCAGAGTCACATCCATCGCAGTTGCACCCGCTGCGGAAATGGCCGATCTTGGATATCTCCAACCCATACAATACATCAGTAAGATGGCAAAAATTTCTCTAAACAGGTCATTCATCAGGGCGATACTGCCGAGTTCTGCATTTCTGAGTTCTGTCACGACAACGCCTGACATTGAGTAAAATCCATAGCCTTGTGACAGCATGATCAAATCTTTCAGACTGATGTCGGTGTTCCAGAATGAATAAAGCATGACCGCGAATAATGAACCGAAAATACAACCGATTGGAACTAAGAGAATTTTAAAATTTAACCAGGAACGATCTAAAGGTGAATAAGCCAGATCTAAGCCAATCATGAACATAAAGACCAGTAACAAATGCCAGGTACTGATGTGCAAGGACAGATCGAATAGACTTAAACCTGTATGTAAGAAGTATCCGCCAGCAAGAGCCAAAAATGCATAACTCATGTTCAGTAAGGATTTAAGTACTAGATCAAGAGATACTTGACCGGAACTCGGAAGATAACCTGACCATTTAAAGAGCAGATAGCAAAATGTAAAAGCGCCAAGCGATGTCAGGAAAGCAATACTGATTGACGTACTCAAAATCTGTAGGGGATACTGTAATTCATCTACCAGTTGTGAAAACTCAAAAGCAATCGCAATCAATAAAACATAGCTAAAATAGGGCAAGAGCTTGAAACAGATTTTAATAATCAAAAGCGGAATTCGTTTTGCCATCGCAAAGCCGAGTGCTAGACAGAATAGAAGCTGGAAGATGAGCCAAAGCGATTGCATAAATTTAATGGATTGAAAAAATTACCTTTAAATTATGCCATTGCTTGATGCCGGATGGTAAAAAGCTTTTAGGCAACTTTATTCAATAATCGATAATCTGCGGCATTTGGCTTTTTTGTTTTGAGCCAGTATTTCCAGGTATAAGTTGGCCATAAGGCAAAGTTCTTGCCGCCTTCCTGCTGATACCAGCTGACACACCCAGATTGCCACACGGTCTTTTCAAACATATGTTGTACCTGCTGATTAAATGTATCCTGTGCCTGGTCTTTAACCATAATGGCATCGCTTTGGGATTGATCGACCAGTTGCATCAATTGCAAAATATATTCAACTTGTGCCTCAATCATAAAAATGACAGAGTTGTGTGCCAATAGGGTATTTGGCCCCAGTAACTGAAACAGGTTTGGAAAGTCTTTCACGCAAATTCCATAATAGCTTTCAGCACCTTGTTTCCAGACTTCATTCAGTTCTACGCCATCAAGCCCGGTACATTGAAAATTCTTCATATAGATACGTGGATCGGTAATGAATCCGGTGCCATAAATCAGACAGTCAATCGGCCGCTCTTTTCCATCTTGTGTAATGATACTGTGTTCAGTCAGTTCCTGAATCTTCTCGGTCACCAGTTCTACATTGTGGCGGTTAAACGTCGGGAAGTATTTATTTGAAACCAGAATACGTTTGCAGCCCATGATGTAATCGGGAGTTAGTTTTTTGGCCAATTCAGGGTTTTTGACCTCATATTTAATGAATAGTTCTGCCAGTTTTTGGGTGAATTTCATAATGCCCGGTTTGACAATCGGTACCACACGCGATTCATTTGACCAATACAGGCGGGCACGGTGTAGCTTTCTAAACCAGTCATATTTTTTAAAGAGTTTCTTTTCAAGATTCGGGTAGGCACGTTCATCCCGAGGAATGACCCAAGCCGCAGTACGTTGCATGACATACAGTTGTTTGCATTTCGGGGCAATTTCCGGAATATATTGAATGGCGCTGCCACCTGTTCCAATCGATGCGACATTTTTGCCAGTCGGGTCATAAGTGTGATCCCATTGCGCAGAATGAAAGACTTTGCCTTGGAATTTCTCAATACCGAGAATATCTGGGATTTGCGGAATATGTAAAGGTCCGGAAGCGAATATAACAAACTGGGCTTCAAGGATACTTTGATCCTGTAGCTGTAATTGCCATAGACAGCGTTCTGCCTGGTAATGTGCTGCCAGTACTTCGGTATTTAAACGGCAAAAAGCACGCAGGTTATAATCGGTCACCAGATCCTGAATATAAGAAAATATCTCGGGTGCTTCCGCATAACGTTTGGACCAATTGCTTTTCGGTGCAAATGACAAGGAATATAAATGTGATTGCACATCACAGGCTGCTCCAGGGTACTGATTGTCCCGCCAGGTTCCGCCAAAATCGCTACCTTTTTCAAGAATAATAAAATCATAAATACCATGCTGTTGTAAACGTATTGCCATGGCGATACCGCCGAAACCTGCTCCAATAATGGCAACTTTGGTATGAGGGTGAGGGCGTATAGCGGTAGCATGATCTAGCATCAGTACTTTTCTTACTTATTTTAATGTTGGATATTTATCGTAATTCGCTCCTTGATGATTAGATAGAAAATTGATCTAAACGGCAATAGCCGACACATTATTTTTATAGTACAACTAGAGCAATCACATTGTATTTGTATGGTTATGAAACGTTCTGTTCTCAGTCTGATGTATTTGATTCAAGGGATGCGCAAGGCTGGCATGGAAGTCGATCAGAAACTGCAAAACATTGGGCTGCGTGTAGATGCCTTTGATCCAAGTTCGGTGATCCATCCGAGTCTGGAACATGATGTGCTTAAGGTGGTGGGACAGGAAATCCAACCTGAACAGGGATTATTGATTGGTCAGCATTATGCTTTGGCAGGTTATGGTCCCTTACTCATGTTGCTGGTGACCAGTCCTACAGTACGCGATGCACTGAACCAGGTGATCCGTTTTCAGCAGTTGACCCATTTGACCGGTCAGTTGGATTTGCAGCAAAGCGAGCATCATAGCGCGCTGTGTTATCGAGCAAAGCAGCAGGATGATCATTTGGGAATGTTGCTGGCACAGGCGGAGATTTCCGGAACGTTTAAGTTTATCCGGGAAATTTACAAATTGATGGGCTTATCCAAACCTGATTTGCGGATCGAGTTGCCATTTGCCTATCCAGAAGATCTGAATACCTTAAAGGTCTATCATGATTATTATGGAACACAGGTACAGTTTGATGCATCTCGGGCAGCATTCTGGTTTGATGAAGCAGTGTTGGATATTAAAATTCCTTCTGCAGATGCGGTCACTTTTGCTGTCTATGAAGCCAAATGTCTGGCTGAACTGGAGCGTTTGCAACAGGATGAGCAGACGCCGACTGTGGTGCAGCGTGTGCAGGATTATCTGGAAATCCAAAGCGGCCTGATGCCGAGCATGGCTGAAACGGCACAGGCGCTGAATATCCCGGAACGAACCTTGCGGCATCAGTTACAGCAGTGTGATACCAGTTATAAGCAGATTCGCGAAGAAATTATTAAAGATAAGGCTTTGCGACTGATTGAATATAAACAGTATTCGATTGAAATGATTGCAGAATTATTAGGCTATTCCGAGCCGGCCGCTTTTAACCATGCCTTTAAACGCTGGTTTGGGCAAAGTCCTCGGCAATATATAAAATAGCCTAAGTTAGTTTATGCCAAAGTGTTATAGCGTGTTGATTAAACTCCGCTATAATTAAATTGATCCCAAATAGTACGAAATTCTATGTCCGATTTTAATTCACAGCACAGCACCGCTTTTAGTCCGATTTCTCCTGCAGAACGTTATGCACAAGCGATCTCTTCGGGACAGTTTATGCCTGATGAAGCACAGGCAATGGCAGTACATGAACTGAATCGTGTCTGGCTGGAATTGATTCAGCGTTTTAAGGCATCGAAAAAAGCATTTCGCCGCTTTCGCCGTCAGACATCTCCGAAAGGGGTGTACATGTGGGGTGGTGTGGGGCGTGGAAAAACTTGGTTAATGGATCAGTTTTACGATTCGATTCCGTTTCGCCGTAAAACCCGGATGCATTTTCACCATTTTATGCAGCATGTGCATCGTGAGTTAAACAAATTATCCGGACAGCGTAATCCGCTAGATATCGTGGCGGATCGAATTTATAAAGAAGCGGTCATCATCTGTTTTGATGAATTTTTTGTGTCTAACGTGACGGATGCAATGATCCTGAGCGATCTGTTCCAGAAGCTGTTTGAACGTGGTATCACCTTGGTCGCTACTTCGAATATCGCACCGGACGGTTTATATAAGAACGGCATTCACCGTGACCGTTTTATGCCTACCATCGAACTGGTCAAGAAAAACTGTGTGGTCTTAAATGTCGATGCCGGAGTCGATTACCGTCTACGGGTTTTGAAACAGGCACAACTGTTTAAATTCCCGTTAACACATGATCATAAAAACTGGATTGCTCAACGTTTTAGCGCTTTGACCCAGACTCAGACCTGTTCTGAAGAGCCGATTATTATCAACAACCGTATTGTTGAAACCGTGTCACATACTGAAGATGTATTGTGGTGTGAATTTTCTGAACTGTGTTTAAAGCCACGCAGTCCGGCTGATTTTATTGAAATCGCCAATATTTATAATACGGTTTTGGTCAGCAATGTGCCACACCTGACCGATTTCCTGAATGATGGAACGCGCCGTTTTATTTATCTGGTCGATGAATTTTATGACCGTGGCGTCAAGTTACTCTTAACCTCAGAAGATAATATCGTGGATATTTACCAGGGTGAAAAACTGGCCTTTGAAATTGAACGGACCCGTTCCCGTTTGCTGGAAATGCAGTCGGATGAATACCTGAATTCTGAACATCGCCAGATTGAGAAAATCGCCTCCGTGAACGGAGAGTAAGAATAAAAGCGCTGGTCATTTACCAGCGCTTTTTTTATAAAAATAGGGACTTAAATTATCGACAAGCCTGATTAAACATGGCTTAATCTTGGTCTAAATGTGATCGTGTATAACTAGAATGCATAATTTTTACTCGAAAATCTGAACTTAAGTCTAATTTCTACATTTCGAAAACTTTATACACTGTCATTAGGGTATTTAGCAGAATGATATCTATTTGTAACTGAGAAAGATCAAATATGTTTATGAGGGTATTCATATTAGAAAAAATGCTCAGTATTTAGCAATGTGATAATACTATTCAGCTAGATTTTAATCGGTATACTAGAATCTCTTGTATAAAAAGTAGCAATATCAGGAAAGACAATGACTGCACGTATTCAAAAAGGCAAGTTAGCGATTGCTAAAGAACTTTACGATTTCATCGAAAATGAAGCACTACCAGGTTCTGGTTTAGACAGCGAAACATACTGGAAAAACTTTGAACAAGTCGTTGTTGATCTTAGCCCTAAAAATAAAGCACTTTTGGCTAAGCGTGATGACATTCAGGCGAAAATTGATGAATGGCACCGCAATAACACATTTGAATTACAAGCTTACAAAGCTTTCTTGACTGAAATTGGCTACTTGTTACCAGAAGTAGAAGATTTTCAAATCAGCACTGAAAATGTAGACGAAGAAATTGCAGTACTGGCAGGTCCACAGTTGGTGGTACCGGTACGTAATGCACGTTACTGCCTGAACGCTGCAAACGCACGTTGGGGTTCTTTGTATGATGCACTTTATGGTTTCGATGTCATCTCTGAAGAAGATGGCGCGGAAAAAGGCAAAGGCTATAACCCGAAACGTGGTGAAAAAGTTGTCGCATTTGCCAAGAATTTCCTCGACGAAACTTTCCCACTCGCACAAGGTTCGCACGCAGACGCAACTCAATACGCAGTTGAAGCTAATGCACTGGTTGTTACCCTGAAAGATGGTTCAAAAACTACTGTGGCAGATGCGGCTAAATTCGTTGGTTACAATGGCGAAGCTTCAGCACCAACTGAAATCGTATTTAAGAATAATGGCCTGCACGCTATTGTGCAAATTGATGCCAGCAGCCCGATTGGCCAAACTGATGCCGCTGGTGTAAAAGACGTCGTTCTTGAAGCGGCAGTTACGACCATTCAGGACTTGGAAGACTCGATTGCAGCTGTTGACGCTGAAGAGAAAGTAGAAGGCTACCGTAACTGGTTAGGCCTAATGAAAGGTACTTTAGAGGAGTCTATTGAGAAAAACGGTAAAACTGTTACCCGTAAACTGAATGAAGACCGTACTTTCAAAAATGTAGAAGGTGGTGAAACTAAAGTTCACGGCCGTTCATTGATGTTGCTACGTAATGTTGGTCATTTAATGACGAACCCTGCGATTCTGGTAGATGGCGCAGAAATCTATGAAGGCATCATGGATGCATTGGTTACACCATTGTTGTCTTTTGCAGACATCAAAGGTGAAAACACGATCAAGAACTCGCGTCAAGGTTCAATGTATATCGTTAAGCCGAAAATGCATGGTCCTGAAGAAGTGGCATTTGCCGTTGAATTGTTTGAACGTGCAGAACAGGCACTTGGCTTACCTGCAAAAACTTTAAAAATCGGGATTATGGATGAAGAACGCCGTACTTCTGTGAACTTGAAGAACTGTATTGCACAAGCCAAAGATCGTACAATCTTCATCAATACAGGTTTCATGGACCGTACCGGCGATGAAATCCATACCTTTATGGAAGCTGGTCCATTCGTTCGTAAAGGCGAAGTAAAAGGCCAAATCTGGTTCCCGGCTTATGAAAACCGTAACGTGATGATTGGTCTGCAAGCAGGTTTACGTGGTAAAGCACAAATCGGTAAAGGCATGTGGCCAAAGCCAGACATGCTGCTTGACATGTACAAAACCAAAACTGAACATCCTGAAGCGGGTGCGAGCTGTGCATGGGTTCCATCACCTACAGGTGCGGTGATTCACGCGATTCACTATCACCAGATTAATGTTGCAGACCGTCAGCAAGAATTATTGTCGACTCAGCCTTTATCTCTAGATGATTTGTTGACACCACCATTGGCGAAAGACACTAACTGGTCTGAAGAAGAAAAAACCAAAGAACTCGAAAATAACTGTCAAGGTATTTTAGGTTATGTGGTTCGCTGGGTAGATTTGGGTGTAGGTTGTTCTAAAGTTCCAGACATCAATGATGTCGGTTTAATGGAAGACCGTGCGACTTTACGTATTTCTTCACAACATGTTGCGAACTGGTTGCGTCACGGTATCGTAAGTCGTGAACAGGTAGAAGAAGTCATGCAACGTATGGCGAAAATTGTGGATGAGCAAAATGCCAATGATCCACTGTATACACCAATGTCTGCTGACTTTGCCAACAATATTGCATTCCAGGCAGCATCTGACCTGATCTTTAAAGGTGGTGAGCAGCCATCAGGTTATACCGAGCCGCTTCTACATGCAGCGCGTTTAAAGTTAAAAGGTTATACAGGTGATTAATCCTTTCTAGCTTAAAAAAGCCTCTTCGGAGGCTTTTTTATTGTCTAATGGTAAGCCGCTGTCGTTCTGACTAGAAATTTTCCAGCCGAACTTTTAAAGTGGGGCAAAGCATGCGAGGAAACAATAAAATGACAACGGTATATCAAAATTTAGACCAGCAGTTTATTCATGGTCAGTGGCAAGCCGGTACTTCAACCAGAACAATAAAAAATATCAACCCCTATACCCAGAGCGAAATTTTTAGCATGGCAGCTGCCAGTTCTGTCGATGTCGACAGTGCTTATACCGCAGCAGAGCAGGCTTTCCAGCAGGGGGGCTTGAAATCCATTGAAGTACGTAAAACAGTGCTGCAAAATTTAATCGCGATCATTCAGCAGCGTCGGGACGAAATCATTGACTGGCTCATTATTGAATCAGGCAGTACGCGCATTAAAGCCGGCGTTGAGGTGGATGCTGCTCTGGGCATCATTCAGGAAAGTCTGGCTTTTCCAGACTGGATCCAAACAGAACAGCTGGAAAGTAAGGATCCGGCACGTAAAAGTATGGTTTTGCGCAAGCCCTTAGGCGTGATTGCTGTCATTAGTCCATGGAACTTTCCATTTCATTTATCCTTACGTTCAGTGGCAACTGCAATTGCCTGTGGTAATACCGTTGTGCTGAAGCCAGCCAGTGATACACCAGTGACTGGCGGCACCTTAATCGGTAAATTATTTGAAGAGGCAGGTTTGTCTGCAGGTGCACTGAATATTGTTGCCGGTGCTGGCAGTGAAATCGGGGATTATTTTGTTGAGCATTCAGTGCCGAAAATGATTTCATTTACCGGTTCGACTGAAGTGGGAAAAAGTGTTGGCAGTAAGGCTCTAGCCAGTTCGAGAATCAAACGTCTGGCACTTGAACTGGGTGGCAATGCACCTTTGGTCATTCTGGATGATGCCGATCTTGATCTTGCGGTTGAACTAACGCTGATGGGGCGTTTTATGCATCAGGGACAAATTTGCATGAGTACTAACCGGGTCATTGTCGATGCCTCTATTCATGATGCTTATGTAGATAAGCTCCTGGATCGGATCAAAATAATTCCGGTGGGTGATCCAAATCTGGAAGATACAGTGATTGGTCCAATCATTAACCAGAGTCAGGTTGAAAAGCATCAACAGATCATTCAAACAGGCAGCGAGCAGGGCGCACAACTGGTCTATGAAGGAGAAATTGAAGGGAATCTGGTCTATCCACATATTTTTATTGATGTCGCGGAAGATTCCGATCTGGCGCAGCAAGAAAGCTTCGGTCCGATTTTACCTATCTTAAAAGCCCGGGATGAAGCGCATGCTTTAAACCTAGCCAATGCGACCGAGTTTGGCTTATCCAGTGCAGTATGTACTTCAAACATCGATCGAGGCACTGCTTTTGCCGCACAACTGGATATTGGTATGACGCATATTAATGGCATTAGTGTAGCAGACCAGTCAAATGCACCCTTTGGCGGCGAAAAAAATTCAGGATTGGGTCGTTTTAATGGCCGCTGGATTTTTGAGGAGTTTACCCGAACACATTGGTTGACTGTACCGAATTCATAACAGTCAACGCGCCTAAAACTATAGAAATACGACAGGCTTCGACTTGGCATCACGGTATAATGTTATGGTCGAATGATTTACATATATGAACCATGTGCGCCAATTTTAAGCCTTTAACCTTAGAGCAGTTGCATAATCTGGGATTGCCAGAAATTCCTTTTGAATATCCAGAGGAGGTCTATCCCAATTATGCTACACCGCTTTTGTTTCATTCAGCTCAAGGACTGGAATGGCGTTCCGTGAATTTTGGACTCATTCCGAAATGGGCAGAAGACAAAACTATAGGTACCAAGACCTATAACGCCAGAAATGAAACCTTACTGCAAAGGCCCACCTTCGCTGAAGCCACCGCCAAATGTCATTTTTGCGTCATTCCGGTATCGGAATTTTATGAGTCCAAATATTTTGACAATAAACCGCAGCGTTGGGGTGTAAGACGTAAAGATGGTCAGGCGACTTTTATTGCAGCTGTGTATGAGATTGCTCGGGTACAAGGTGAAATTGTACGCTCTGCCAGTATGATTACCATGGATGCAATTGACCATCCCATGATGAAGGAGTTTCATGAGCCGGGTAATATCAAACGCTCGGTTATTGTGATTCCACAGCAGCGACTGCAAGAATGGCTAACGCTAAGGCATCCGGATATTCGTAGCTTTGTAGAGGGCTTTCCGGTAGAAGAGTTTGAATGTTCACATGTACCAAAAGAAAAAATCAAAAAAGTCAGTCCACAACTGAACTTTTTTGATTTTTAGAAAGCTCTGGCGAATTATTTATTATTGTAAAGTATGCGCCAATTCGCCAGCGTCTATTTAAAATAAAAAGTAGGTCTCTTAACGAGCTAAATTTTTGAAAATATGACGTAAACTTTCCATGGTTTTTTCAATTTGCAAAGGCGTCAGGCCTTCAAATGACTGTTCCAGTACCACATTTGTCAGATCATTGATCTTATGCGTCATTTGCATGCCTTTGTCGGTCAAAAATACTCGGGTAATCCGTGCGTCATCCTCACATGAATAGGTTTCAACCAGACCTTCGTCTTTTAAGCGGTAGACAATTTTAGTCGTGGTCGACATTTTAGAAACAACCATCTCTGACAAATCAGAAACACTGGCATGCGGTTTAGCTTTTAGTGCAAGAAGGATGCGGCGGCGGGAATTGTCAACACCATACTTTTTTAGTGCATGATCGACATTAACGACGTATTGAGCATGAACCTGAGTTACCCAATAATATGGAAAGTTTTCTAAATTAAATTCTTCCGTACACGGCAAAAATTTTGCATATTTCTTAGTCATGAAATGTTCCTTGTATTTATTTTTCTAGGGCCCTTTCATTTTATGAAAAAGTTTATGCATATTTCAACCTTTATTTTAAAAATGTTAAAGCGCTAACACTTTTAGTTTTGCTTAACATCCCAAGGAGTTGATCAGTTCTGCATGTGAGCCTTATCTGGCGCGAAGATTGTTCTTTAAAATCGGATGAAAGGCGATAATATTTTGTATAAATTTAATTCCTCATTATGTATTTCTTGAGTAGAAATGTTTTCCAAGACTTTTTATTGTTCTTAAGCAGCCTGTCTGAATAGGTTTTAATGCAAATAATTGTATTTCAATAAATTAATCGATTTAAGAAATATAGGGTGATTGAGTGGTTTTAGTCAATATAGTAAATGATTATTTACAGCTATATTTTTAAGTGATTGTTCTTTCAATAAAAAAATAGTTTATGCTCTAATCTTTAAGTGACCTTAAAAATAATAGCCTAATCAAACTAAATTCTGTTTATTTTTAATTCAATTCGAATACATGATGTAGAAAAAATTAAAATTAATCAGTTTCAGCATCAATCAGTTGGTCATAAAAGTCTCAATAAAATCATGATCATGTAATTTTTTTGTAAATTAATACATTACAAAATACTCAGTTTATGCATAATGGAATAGTCTTAAGTTGCATAGGTTAAATTTTAATGGATCCCTCGCCGTGCGTTGATCTTCCATCTCTATTTCTAGCTTACTCGAACGGGGTCATTTTCTAATGGAATTTTTATTAGATCCCGGAATCTGGGTAGGTTTAATTACTCTTATTATTCTTGAAATTGTTTTAGGTATTGATAACCTAGTCTTCATTGCCATTCTGGCTGAAAAACTTCCTCCTGAACAACGCGATAAAGCACGTGTTATTGGTTTGTCTCTCGCATTATTCATGCGTCTAGGCCTGTTATTTGCCATTGCCTGGTTGGTCACTTTGACACAACCATTGATTACTGTGTTTGACTGGACCTTCTCCGGTCGGGACCTGATCTTGTTATTTGGTGGCTTGTTCCTGGTGTATAAGGCCGTTACTGAGCTGCATGAAAAGATTGAAGGTAAACCTGAAGTCACAGTGTCTACCAATGTGGTATATGCAAGTTTCACTGCTGTTGTTGCACAGATTGTTGTTTTAGATGCTGTTTTCTCTTTAGATTCAGTAATTACCGCCATTGGTATGGTCGACAACATTTATGTCATGATGGCTGCCATGATTGTTGCAATGGGCGTGATGCTATTGGCATCGAAACCATTGACCAATTTTGTGAACCGTCATCCAACCGTGGTGATTCTGTGTTTAAGCTTCCTACTTTTGATTGGTATCAGCCTGATTGCAGAAGGTTTTGGTTTCCATATTCCAAAAGGCTATATCTATTCAGGTATTGGTGTTGCGATCATAATCGAAGCATTCAACCAGTTCGGTCAGCGTAATGCTGCTAAACATGAATCCAAGATTCCTTTGCGTCATCGTACGGCTGACTCGATCCTGAAGTTAATGGGTGGCAAGCTAGAGACGACCGACAGTCAAAATAATCAGGCACAAGAAACCTTTGCAGATGAAGAACGCTATATGATTGGTGGGGTGCTTACCCTTGCAGAGCGTTCAGTCGCTTCGATCATGACGCCGCGCGGTCAGATTTCATGGGTTGATCTGGAAGATAGCCCAGAACAGATCCGTGAAAAAATTCTGTCTGTTCCACACAGTCTGTTCCCGGTATGTCGCGGTAGCCTAGATAAGGTGATTAGCGTAGTACGTGCCAAAGAATTATTGGATGTACTGGAAGAGCCGGAAGAATTAAAAGCACTGATTAAACGTCATCGCCCAATTTATATCTTTGAAAAGATGAAAGTTATTGACGCGATTAATACCTTGCGTACTTCTAAAGGTTCTTTGGTCTTGGTGAGTGACGAGTTTGGTAATGTACAGGGTCTGATTTCACCGCTAGATGTATTTGAAGCAATTGCTGGTGAATTCCCGGATGCAGACGAACAGCTAGATCTAGTTAAAATCGATGATACGCACTGGATTGCATCGGGCATGTTAGATCTTTATCAGCTTGAGCTTGAGCTTGGCATGATTGATCTGATTGATGAAGATGCCGGTTATATCAGTGTGGCGGGTTTGATTCTGGATAAAACCAACAGTACGGTTGAAGTGGGCACCGAGTTAAATTATCAAGGTGTGCAGTTCAAAGTCACTGAAATTGAAAGCAATCGTATCAAGTCGGTCAGCATTCATTACGTAGGTTAAACAGGTGTTTTAAACACGTTATTTGTTCAAATTCTAAAAGTCAGTTGCTTTAGTGGCAGCTGGCTTTTTTAATGCATGTCTGTTGAATGTGGCTCATTAAAATAATATGAGCCTTCGTTTAAACTGATTTTTATCAGTTTATTCATACTATTAGTCATGTTCCCGATTGAGCTGAATATCCGGATATTGCACTGAAATTTTAAAGCCGAAAAAGTCAAATCAGCAATCAAAAATAAGCATGATCAGGCTTCAAATATTGATTCATGTAACCTGTTAATCAAAACTTAAAAGTCATATTTAAATACTGATAAAAAATTGAACTACAATTCACATGAACTAGATTTGCATTATGCAAACAGATCTTAAGTAAAATGGAAGCCGTTTGTGTGGAAATCACTAGATAAGTTGTATGAAGCCTATTCAGTTCAGAATAAAACTACTCAAAAATGATCTCCGAAAGAGCTAGACAGAACATTTTTAAGGAGATCAATAGAGCAAATGAGCAGGATCAATATAAAGAGGGGCGTTTAGCTATTCAAGAGAACAAACACCCTGTGAAGCGACTAGTAAACTAAATGGATTCTGGCAGAATTTTAAAGTTGGCGTATTGTCGGATTATTTCAGTATTGAGTTGATGGATTTCATCCAGAAAGGCGACATTAAAACTGCCTAATTGTTGCGCACGTTCAAATGCCAATTGCCCAGCAATAGCAAAATGTACATGTGCCGTTAATGCAGCAAGGGCTGGAGAGGTTACTGCGCTATATGCAGCGATCAGTGCACCAAGTGCACATCCCATCGCCGTGATTCGGGGCTGTAAAGCAGAACCGCCTGACACCTGTATCACAGGATAGTCTTTTGAAATAATGTAATCAGATTCACCGGAGATTGCGATACATTCACAATGATCCAGCAAACTTCGCGCCTGTAAATAAACATCCGCACTGTCTACTGTGCTGTCTACACCCTTGGACTCGATCTGCTTGCCAGCCAAAGCACCAATTTCAGAAGCATTGCCTCGTAAAATCGTAGGCTGGGAATGCATCAACTGATCTACGACGCCAGAACGCCAGCGCAGAACTGTTCCATAACCGACCGGATCAAGCACCCACGGTTTTTGCAATTGATGTGCAGTTTTCGCAGCAAGCTGCATCGCCTGAACCTGCTCTGTCGTCGGTGTACCCAGATTCAGACTGATCGCTGTAGCAGTCTTGGCAAAACTTTCAGCTTCAAACGGATTGTCGATCATGGCCGGAGAAGCATGCGCAGCCAGTACAATATTGGCGACATAGTTGCTGGCCACCGTATTGGTCATGATATGCACCAGGGGCTGCTGTTGCTGAAGTTTCAACCAGGCCTCACAGATCTGATCCAGAAGCGTTTGCTGTAGTGCTTGCGTAGAAGTCGTCATAATGGTCATTTAGAATAAGAGAAAGATTCGTTGTATTCGGTCAGCGGGTAAAATAATGGTCTTGATGCTTGCAGCTACGACAGAACAGGCTGACATAGTCACTGGCATCATAATCCACCGACAGTTCCTGTGAGCCGCAATGCATACAACGTTTTTGGGAATAGAATTTCAGGCGAGGTTCGATCTTGTGCCACGAACGCCACACCGGCTGAAAGAAGATATTTTCATCATAGCCCAAAAACCGATAAAACAGGATTTCGCTCATCTTGCTGAATGCCAGTTGCGGTGGACGCGGCAGGGTAGAGGTTTCCCATTTTTCTGTAACTGAACGTTCGCGGTACTGCTGCAAGGTTTTTTTCAGCAGATTGGTATTAATAAAGTTTTCATTGCGGGGCTTGAGGGCTTTTTGTTTATATAGATATTCCAGCCCGGTCTGCACCAGATAATAAATCTGACCCACAGCTAGTACATCCAAAAGACGATAGCAAAAGGTCTGAAAGCTCTGATTTCCGGCAATTTGCACATTCCAGCTACGGCAATAGAATTGGGCAAACTGAATGATTTCTTCATATAGCAGGCAATAGAGTGCATCTTTGACTTCATCTGCACTTTTAAAGGGCACACCTTGGCTCAGGTTTTGATAAAACCAGTTGCGCAGCTGCTGGGTGATACTGAACAGGGTCGGTTCAGAATAACCATCCAGTCGCACATTAATATAATAATGCTGATTTTCCTGCTGGAGATCTTTGGGAATCAGAACCTGATCCCGGATCAGGCTTTTTACCAGACCATGTTGGAACAGATAGTTGGGACTGATGGAATAATATCGAATTTGATGCCAGTCAATATATTCACGGTGTTGGCTATATTCCTGCACCTGTTCATCCAGAATCGCAAGTAAAAACAGTTTATTGATAAAACTGAGCTGATTCAGCTCAAGAACCGGCCGATCCTGCTTTTTATGATATTGACGGTTTTCCTGTAAACGGACTTCCTTGAGCATGCGTTTACGCTGCGCCAGACATTGTTCGCAATAACAATTGTGCTTTTGATCGGAGTAAAGCTGATGCTGGCAATGGCTGCATTCATGATAGCTCAGCTCCTGATCATATTGTTCTGCCTCAATCCAATACATCGATGCCTTACACAATGGGCAGTGAGTACTTTCATCAAGCTGTTTTTGCAGAACACTGAATACCATGGTCGCGAGCAACTCTAGAATGGAAGGGCATTTGATTATACACGGCTGATGAGATGCAAACGTAGTGGACTGGTGCAATTTTTCTAAATCAAAATTAGTCACCCAAACAAGAGAAGAGCTACCGAAGTAGCTCTGATTTTAAAAACATGAAATGACGTTTTTTAAACCGGGCAGGGTAATGTGTCGTCCTCCTCGCCGCGATGTTTGGCATGAATTAAGGCCTGAACCTTTTTAGAGGGAACTTTTTTGGTACCCAGTGCATCGTAGGTGTTGAGAATGGCAGTCACTTCATGAGCCTGAAGCGGAATACCTTCACAGCTCATCAACAGTGCAATCACTTTATGATCAATATTGGCCTGATCCAAGGTCTGCAGAGTTTTAATATTTTCGATCCGTATTACATGCTGTTTTAAATACATGACTCACCTCATCATCGTTATCATTATTCTTTCATTGGAAGTGTGGAAAAACACAGTTTAACTGTAGCAATAAGTGTGCTCATTTTTTAATCTGCATTTATGCGGTACTCTGCAAATAAAATTATATATTTTTAAATCAGTTATTTATGAAAATGTAAGAAATTATGATTCTGACTATTTTTATGGCACAGATATTTCTTATGTAGAGCCGAGTGCTGCCCATTTAGGCAGAATGCATTGAAAGTGGTGCATGAAATGCCCATATTAGATCTGACAATACAAATGCACAGACAGCGTTTCAAACTTGGCGTATGATTTTGACATGAACAATGTCGAACACGATAAAAGATTAGGACAGGACATGAATATTGCGGCAAACCCGGTGATCGAAGCGGATCAAACCATTTATTTAAAAGACTATCAAAAACCTTCCTTTGTCGTCGATTCTGTAGACCTGAATATTCAAGTCTACAGTGACCACAGTCTGGTCAGCAGCAAGCTGGAGATGCAGCGTCAGACTGCTGGCGATCTGGTTCTGCTTGGCCGCGATCTGGAACTGCAATCGATCCGGTTAAATGGTCAACCCCTGAATGACAGAGACTACCATCTTGATGCTGAACAACTGGTGATTGCCAATGTGCCTGATCAAGTGTCGCTTGAAATCGTGGTTAAAATTCATCCTGAAAGTAATACGATGCTGGAAGGTTTATATCAGGCCAGTTCAGATCTGTTTGTGACCCAAAATGAACCAGAAGGGTTCCGTAAAATTACTTTCTATCCAGACCGTCCTGATGTGTTGTCGGTCTTTACAACGCGTGTAGAGGCAGACAAGAAATATCCGGTCTTGCTCGCGAATGGTAACCTGCTGGAAACCGGTGAAGTAGATGAAAAGCGTCACTATGCCGTGTGGCAGGATCCAACCAAGAAACCGAGCTATTTGTTCGCCTGTGTCATTGGTGATTTGGCAGTGATGAAAGATTCTTATGTCACGTCAGAAGGCCGCAATGTGGCTCTGGAAATCTACGCAGAAGAAAAAGATATTCCAAAATGTAAGATTGCCATGGAAGCGCTCAAACATTCCATGCGCTGGGATGAAGAGCATTATGGTCTGCCTTATGATCTGGATAACTACATGATTGTGGCGACCAGTGCATTCAACATGGGTGCCATGGAAAATAAAGGTCTGAATATCTTCAATACTTCATGCGTGCTGGCCGATGAAGAGTACACCACTGATGCCGCAATCATGCGAGTGCAGTCAGTCATTGCACATGAATATTTCCATAACTGGACTGGTAACCGGATTACCTGTCGTGACTGGTTCCAGTTATGTTTGAAAGAAGGCTTGACTGTATTCCGTGACCAGTCTTTCTCGGAAGATTTACAATCGGCTGCGGTACAGCGTATTGATGATGTAGCAGTTCTGAAAGCACATCAGTTCCCGGAAGATTCAGGGCCGCTATCACATCCGCCGCGTCCAGATCATTTTGTAGAAATTAACAACTTCTATACTGCCACTGTTTATGAAAAAGGGGCTGAAATTAACCGCATGATGGCGACCTTGCTCGGTAAGGAAAAATTCCGCCAGGGTACAGATGAATATTTCCGCCGTCATGATGGTCAAGCAGTAACAGTTGAGGATTGGGTGGCTGCACTGACAGCAGGTTCAGGTGTGGATCTTTCAAACTTCCTGACCTGGTACAATCAGCCGGGTACACCTAAACTTCAAGCAAAAGCTGAATATGATGTAGAGACACAAATCTATCGCCTCAGCTTTAAGCAAAGCCTGAAAACCCATGCTAAATATCCAAATCTGAAAGCCGTACCCATTCCAGTGGCTTTGGCATTGTTTGATGCTGAAACCGGTGAGCAGCTAACGCTGAACTCTGAGGCACTCTTTGAAAATGGCGTCAAAGATGGTGTGTATCTGTTTGATCAGGATGAAGCCACGATCGAATTTAGCGGTGTGACAGCAAAACCGGTGGTGTCCTTGCTGCGTAATTTCTCTGCACCAGTGAATCTGGACTTTGACTATTCAGAAAAAGAACTGGCTTTCCTGTTGCAATACGAGACCAATGGTTTTAACCAGTGGCAAGCAACTCAGACCTTACTCGAGCGTATCTTGCTGGATGACCAGCCTGCAGAAATTTATATCGAGGCTATGCTCAATACCTTGCCGGATGTGATTGAGAAAGATCCGCTGTTGGCATCACGTCTGTTTGATGTACCGTCGGAAGGTTATTTAGGTAGCCGTATTGATCAGGATTATAATCCGGTCATGATTCAGGAAAAGCGTGAGGCTTTGCTGCATACCTTGGCACGTGCTTTTGGAGAAACAGCGAAAGAAACTTATCTTAATCTGGATCCTGATCTGCAATCTGAATTCTCACAAGCGATGGGTGTGCGTGCTTTAAGAAATATTATGCTGACGATGATTGCTCGTCAGGGAGATGCATTTGCCTTTGATTTAGCCCATGAGCAATATCACACAGGCAATATGTCTGAACGTTTGGGTGCGCTGAAAGTCTTGGTCTGGAATGATGCACCACAAGCAGAAGAAGCTTTGGCAGATTTCTATAGCCGCTTTGAAGATGAAGCCTTGTCTTTAGACCAATGGTTTATGGTTCAGGCAGCACATCCAAAAGCAACGGATGCAACGATTGCGTATCTGACCCAGCATCCGGATTATGATCTGGCTGTGCCTAACCGTATCCGTGCAGTGAGCGGGGGGCTGAATGCCAATCCGGTCAATACCTGGAGCTTTGGCGTGCAGCATTTTATTGGACTGGCAAAATATCTGGACGAGAAAAATCCGATTGTAGGCTCACGTTTGCTACAGGTATTGTCACGCTGGTATACCTTGGCAGAACCGCAACGCAGTGAAGTGAAAGCACAGCTTGAAACCTTAAAGCCACTGGTTAAATCTAAAAATGTGTCTGAGACACTCAATAGTATGCTCAGCGTATAACATCAATATTCATAAAAAACCGGATCGACCTGATCCGGTTTTTCATTTCCTGTTTATTTCAAACGCTGGCTTTAAATACAGTTGAATTTCTCTAAAGGCTTAGGTAAGTACTAAAGGGTGTTACAGTATGATTATATGGAAAAGAGTATTTGTTTATTAAGCTGTAAGCTAGGTAAAGGGATCTACAGATTCGCTTACTAGAGGTTGTCCAAGATATGTTAGTGAAAATTGAAGATGGTTTTTATTTAAATAGCCAGCATATTATTGCCGTACATGTCAGCAAGAATCCTGAAAATGGCTTACTTGAAATCTCCATTCAATATACGCCGCATTCCATTCAGCAGGTCGGAGAATACAAAAAAGTATTTCAAAGCCAGCTTGATGCTGAAATATTCTTAAGTGAGTTAAATCAAAAACTTCGCTAAAAGCCTGCATCATACAGGCTTTGATCAAGCATCTTATTGTCTGACGATGAGGACTGGAATAGAGGAAAGTGCCAGAACATTCTGAGCGACACTGCCCAGCATGAGTTTTTGCAGACCCTTACGACCATGTGAACCCATAATAATGACATCAGTCGGTGATTCATTTGCAGCCTGTAAGATTCCTTCTGAAGGTGCCATACCATGCAGGATTTTTGTCGTGACCTGTATGCCTTCACGAACAAAGCTCTGTTTCAGGTCATTTAAGCGATCAAGCGCATTTTGTTCTGCATGCATAAAGTAATCTGTGACTGCTGGAGCAACTTTATAAAAATCTACGCCCTTAAAAGGGTCAACCGCAATGACACTGAGTAAGGTGACATGGCTATGAAATACTTTGGCCAGTTCGAGGGCATGTTCTGCGGCAGCATAGGAAATCGAGGACTCATCGAGTGCTACGAGAAGATGATCATAATTATTCATGGTGCTTCCTGATATTTATTATTGCAGTAAGGAGAATAGGGGTTAGGTGGGTGAATCTCCATAACGTACGGTTTGGTTTGAAATCAAATATAGAAAACCGAGTAATGCGCACCTTGAAGATGCGCAAAGCTTTGATTATTTTTTCACGATCAGAACCGGAATTTCACTGGCACCTAAAACATCCTGTGCAAAGCTGCCCAGAATCATTTTCTGGAAGCCTTTACGGCCATGAGAACCCATAACAATCAGATCTGCTTTTACTTCATCAGCAGTTTTGGCAATGTGTTCGGCATTGACCAGACCTGTGACGATCCGTGACTGAGCTTCAATACCTTCAGTCGCTGCAATCGCAGTGGCTTCTTTCAGGGCATTTTTGGCATTGGCATGCGCCTGTACAAAATATTCCTTCATGATAGATGAGCTGTAATAGAAATCAGCTTCAGTAAAAGGATCTTCTGCAATCAGGCTGATCAGGGAAAGCTGGCCACCAAATGCTTTGGCAATTTTTGCAGCATGTCGTACTGCGGAAAAAGAAATTTCTGAGCCGTCTACCGGAACTAAAATATGCTGATAGGCCATGATTTTTTTACTCCAAATGTTTATTTTTCGCTTCTGATTCATTGATAGCACAGTGACTCTACAGGTGCAATTGCAAAACCTAAAAAAATGAAAAAACTCATTAAATTACAACTATTATTCACATAAAACTGTAAAGAAATGGGCAAATAAATCCGAGCAAAAAACTGGGGATTTTCACCTCTGCTGCCAGAACGAACTGGATTAAGTTTTTGGTTTTTGAGCATTTCAGTTAAACTGCCTGCGCTTGATTTTTATCAATATAGGGAAATTGAAATTGTGAGATATATCGCGGTAAATCTTGTGCTGGTCAGCTCGATGATGTTAGCGGGCTGTCAGAATACCGTACAAAATAGCAGGCTAATTGCCAGTGCCTTCAATATGACCACGGGCCTACAACAAAAAGTGATGGATCGTTATGCTCCTGAAACTGTTCGGGTACAGAACAATATCGTGTACCAGCCGCTACAGGATTTAAGCTTCGATCTATATCAACCGCAGAATATTCAGAATCTAGGCCCGAGACCGACCATTGTCTGGATTCATGGGGGAGGCTGGATTTCAGGTTCGAAAGAACATGCACGGGGTTATTTCAAACTGCTGGCGGCACAGGGCTATAATGTGGTATCCGTACAATACCAGTTTGCACCAAAAGCGACCTATCCAAGCCAGTTGCATCAGATCAATCAGGCACTTGAGTTTCTAGATACTTATGCAGACACCTACCAAATCGATGCCCAGAACTTATATCTGGCCGGAGATTCTGCCGGGGCGAATATAGCTAGCCATTACGCCGCGCTTTTGACCAATCCTGTATTTGCCAACCAATCCGGTATTCAGCCTCATCTGCAACCCGCGCAGCTTAAAGGTTTAATCTTGCATTGTGGAATTTATGACTTGGAAGCATTTGCCAGCACAGCGCCTGAAGAAATGAAAATTATTGAATGGGGTGTCTTTAACCTGATTCAGGCTTATACCGGCGAGCGTAAATATGATGCCGAGTTTTTAAAGCAGATTTCTCCGATTCAGTATATTACGCCGTCTTATCCGCCCGTGTTCATCAGTGGCGGGAATAAGGACTTCCTGACCGATACTCAGTCGCTACCATTTGTAAAAGCTTTGAAGGAACAGCAGATTCCTGTGACTGAAATATTTTATCCAGAGTCTAAGGCCTGGCTCATTCATGAATATCAGTTTTTTATGGGCAAAAAGGAAAGTCAGCAAACTTTTGTCAAAACCCTGGATTTTTTACATCAGCTTTCCCCGTGAAGAGAAAACTGTGCAAAATGAATCTCTCAAGATTGATCGTGTCAGATCGTCCCGACAGCAATCATTGAAAAATAGTTTGGAGTTTAAAAAATGAATCCTGTGTCATGGGCATATTTATTGTTGGCATTGGCTATTATTGCCGAAGTGACTGGATCAACATTTCTGGTGAAGTCTGAAGGCTTTACCCGATTATGGCCATCTCTGGCAGTAGTCGTTTTATTCTGTATTGCGTTTTATTTGCTGTCTCAGGTGATTAAAGTAATCCCCTTAGGCATTGCATATGCAATCTGGGCGGGAGTAGGCATCGTTCTTACGGCAATCGCAGGCTATGTGATCTTTAAGCAGGCGCTAGATTTGCCCGCTTTTATCGGGATTGCACTGATCATTTCCGGTGTGGTGGTGATTAACCTGTTTTCCCAGACTGCAGGGCATTAAAAAGGCAGACAAGGTAGCTGCCTCATTTCTACAATAAGCTTATGCCACTTGCGGTTTAAGCTTAAACAGCAAATAAACCGTCAAACCAAGTAGCAGTCCCCAAAAAGCGGAGCCAATACCAAAAAACTGGATATTAGAGGCGCTAAACAGGAATGTCATCAGTGCTGCTTCACGGTCATGACTGTCCTGAAAAGCCAGCGCGATATTGTGGCCAATGGTGCCAAACAGGGCAATGCCTGCCAATACTGTAATCAGAATCCCCGGAAAAGCCATTAGTACACTGGTCAAGGTCGCAGCAAAAAAACCCATCAGGATATAAAACAGGCCGCAGCTCATACCGGCAATATAACGTTTGGCCGGATCAGGATGCGCTTGGACATCCAGGCTGACCGCCGCACTGATTGCGGCAAGATTGACACTAAAACAGCCAAATGGTGCCAACATCGTCTGTGTAATACCCGTCCAGCCTAGAATAGAATTTACTTTCGGCGGATAACCATAACTTTTGATGACGGCCAAGCCAGGCAGGTATTGCGATGCCAGATTAATCACCATTAAAGGTAAGGCCAGTCCTAAAACAGCTTGCAGGCTAAATTCAGGTGTAATCCATACCGGCTGGGCAATACTCCAGTTCAGCTGCGGAATAGTAAAATTAATAAAGAACGGACAGAGGGCAATAGCCATTAACACGGTAATCACGATGCTATAGCGCGTACTCAGTTTTTTGGAAACCAGATAAATCACCAGTACACAAAGCACGAATTCCCAGGACTGTTGCAGACTGCCAAAGACCGAGATGCCAAATTTTAATAAAACACCTGCCAGCATGGCACTGGTCAAACTTTGTGGAATAAACTGGAAAATTCGCTCGAAAATTCCAAAAAATCCCAGACAGGCAATCAGGATGCCAGAAATCAGAAAAGCGCCAATTGCTTCACCCAGACTATAGTGACCGGCAGAAGCAATGACCAGTGCCAGACCGGCAGTCGACCAGGCGGTTGAAATCGGATAACGATATTTCCAGGAAAGCAAAAATCCAGAAACTCCAATACCTATACCCAGTGCCCATAACCAGGAGCTAATTTGTGCCTGATTAGCACCTAGGCTTTGAGCGGCTTCAATGACCAGTACGGCGGAAACACTAATACCAATCATGCAGGTAATAAAACCGGCCATGACGGCAGGAAAGGAGAGATCTTGTAAAAGTTTTGGCATCATCCATGACACTATTTTTAAATGCGTTTAAATCATACGCTTTTCACGTATCAACACAATGTTTTTAACAATTTTATCCAAAGGTCTACTGGTTTGAAGCCGATCATTGCTAGAAAGTTGAAGTCGCCAGTTTAAGGCCAAAACCGCAAAACAGGATCCCGACCGCTGCGACACAGCTGGCAGTCACTTTATAATTTTGGTTGAAATAGGACGCCAGTTTTACACCAGAAAAAATCAGGATTGAAAGATAGGTCATACTGATCAATTGCAAGATTACAGCCAGAAGCGTGAATGTCAGGGCTGGATAAGGATAGGCAGGATCGACAAACTGCACAAAAAAAGACAGATAAAACAGAATCGCTTTGGGATTTAAAATACTGATTGTGAGCGCTGTACGAAAGGGCTGAACAGATTCTACCGTATCTGGAGTCGTCTTTTTAATCTGGACGCGTTGTGATGACTTTTCCGGAAAGAAAGTCTGGTAGGCCGCAATGATTAGCTTGATACCCAAGTAACTGAGATAGATCGCTCCAATAACTTTCAGTGCAATAAACAGTACCGGAAAGGCATGCAGTAAAGAAGCTGCTCCCAATGCTGTACATATAATCAGGATCAGATCACCGGTATAAACCCCCAAGGCACCCATATATCCCGTCTTAATCCCAAAGCGCGAAGCAATCGACATGACATACAGGGAATTCGGCCCGGGCAGTAGCACAATCAACGTGGTTCCAATGATAAAGGTCGTTAGATCTGTGATACCAAACACGAAAAACTCGCATGAACAAAAAAGCCGATGCGGCATTATAGCAACATCGGCTTGGAGAAATTTGCTAAATTTTCTTTAAATCTCAGTGGTACTCAGGAAAGTTTCACGTAATAAAGCAGCCAGTTGCTCACGGGCTTTAATGAAACCGTCAATGCCGCCTTGCAATAATTCACTGGCCATCGGATCCTGTTTCAGTTGTGCTTCAAAATCGGCAGGGCTGATTGGGCTGAGTTCACCTTGAACTTTAATATCTTTGGCTGAGAGTTGGGCCTGCACTTCACGCTGATCATTTTCCAGTTCGGCCAGCAGGTTTGGTGCTACCGTGAGCAGGTCACAGCCGCTCAAGCCTAGAACCTGATCAATACTGCGGAAGCTGGCACCCATGATTTCAGTCTGAATACCATGCGCTTTATAAAATTCATAAATACGCTTAACCGAAAGTACACCCGGATCTTTTTCAATCGGGTAAGACTCAACGCCTTCAGCTTTTTTGTACCAGTCCAGAATACGGCCGACAAAAGGCGAGATTAATGTTACTTTGGCATCAGCACAGGCATGGGCCTGATGCTGACCAAACAATAAAGTCAGATTGGTATGAATGCCTTGTTCTTCCAGTGCTTTCGCTGCCTGAATGCCTTCCCAGGTAGACGCGATCTTGATCAGAATGCGGTCTGAGTCAATTCCATATTGCGCATAAAGTGCCAGTAACTCTTTGGCTTTGGCAATGGTAGCTTCAGTATTAAAGGACAGCGAAGCATCGACTTCCGTTGAAACACGACCTTCAATCAGTTTTAAGATTTCTACACCAAATTTGACCGTTAAAATATCAATAGTCCGTTCAATCAGAGCGTCATCTGCATAGCCTTCTTGCTGGGCTTGCTGAAAAGCAGCTTCAATCAAGGCCTGATTTTCAGGTTGTTTTGCTGCTGCAGTAATCAGCGATGGATTGGTGGTTGCATCAAGCGGACGAAATTTTTCAATGGCACTCAAATCACTGCTGTCTGCCACAATGGTCGTCAAGTTTTTTAATTGGTTTAATGCAGTTAATGTCATTACGATCTAGTTCTATGGTTATTGCTTATGCTTTCTTATATATCATAAATGGCCGGTTTACCAAGTAGACTGTCGTTGAATTTCTGTGATTAATGGCCGGTTTTACGTTGTTTGCGCAAGTGATTAATCAAAAAATGAGCAGCTGTGCCTAATCGGGTTTCTCTGCTCCAGACCAGATCAACAAAATATTCAAACTTTGGGGTGAAATCGAGCAGGTTGAGAACCTGTAACTGATCTTGCAAATGTGGCTGCTCATTCAGCATTTCGAGTGGCAGAACCCCCCAGCCCAGTCCTTGCTGAATCATGCTGCAAGCCGAGTGGTGGTTGTCGGTGCGCCAGTAATTTCGTGAAAAGAGTAGTTCCGGCTTGATGGTGCGATCCCGACTGGCCACCACAATCTGCCTGTTTTGCAAAATCTGTTCATAACTGACTTGATCGAACTGACTTAGGGGATGCTGTTTGGCGACTACAGCCACCAGTACCTCACGTTTCAATTCCACAAACTGTTCCCGTGTTTCCAGTTGTTCGCGTTCAAACATCAAGGCTAGCTGCGCTGAACCTTCAAACAGCATACGATGTGCATCTTCCTGAGGTGCACTGAATACATTGACTTGCAGTGCAGGAAATTCCTGTTCTAGCAACACAATATAATCGGTCCAGCGCGTATGCAGCAATTCTGAAACTACCACAATATTCAATTCAGATTCCAAGCCTGAACTTAGGGCTTGAGCATGCTGTTTCCACTGGTTCATTTCTACCAGTAGCTGCTGGGTTTTTTCATACAATACCTGCGCTTGTGCAGTTGGTTTCGGTTCACGACCTATACGCTGAAACAGTTCCAGATTCAGGTCAATTTCCAGATTGGCAATGGCCATGCTGACTGCGGAAGGTACTTTACCCAGTTGACGGGCAGCTGCAGAGAAAGAACCGGTTTCCATCACAGTTTTAAACATCAGCAGCTGTTCCTGATTAACATTCATAATTTTATCTTTCATTTTTACTGATAGATTCTAACTCGAATAGTCAGATTTAAAGAAATAAAATTCTTGCATCATGTAATGAATTGAGCTGATTTGATATGTTAATTTCCAAAAGAAGGTTGATTCATGCAGCTTTATATGAAGGCATTTTACTGGTCGTGATCGCTGTCCTGCTAAGTACATTGATGCATATGCCGCTTGAGGTCACCGGTGCACTCGGGATTGCTATGGCCGTGACTTCAGTACTCTGGAACATGCTGTTTAATCATTATTTTGAAAAATTTGAAGCAAAACATCGTTTGAAAAGAACCATTAAAGTGCGGATTGCCCATGCAATTGGCTTTGAAGGCGGTTTGATGCTGGCGACCATTCCGATGGTGGCTTATGCCTTGCACATGAGTCTGGCTCAGGCCTTTCTGCTGGATTTGGCTTTGACCCTTTGTATCTTGGTGTATACCTTTATTTTCCAGTGGATTTATGATCATCTAGAAGCCAGACTGGGGCAAGAGCCGGATTATCGGAAAATCTCATCATCAAATAAGCCATAAAAAATACCACACAGTTCAGACTCCCTTTTCAGAATGCGAAAGGTGAAATATTCAGCGATGAGGACTTGATCAAGTCCTCATTTTTTATGCTCGAACCCAACTGAAAATTAAGCTATAAGACATTGATTTTTTATTTTAATTTTAAAATTTATTGGGGAATTCAATGCTATTTAGACGAGCGATCTTGTCAGTGTCCATCGTGTTGCTGATGTGGGGTTGTGGGGGTGGAGGAGGTGAGAGCAGTACGCCACAGCAGACGCTGCCGGATCCAGTGACACCCCCCGGTTCGGGTGAGCAGCTGAGCAAAATTGCAGAGTTTAAGGTTCTGGAGGTAGGTTCGGAATTAACAGTAGGGAATTTCGGTCTGAACAGCTGGAATCCTACCGCCATGGTGGTAGAGGGCGATGTTCTTTATATTGCCAACAGTCAGGCAGAATCGAATATTTTACGTTATGACTTAAAACAAAAACGTGCACTCAGTGCGATTGATCCTATGAAAATTTCGGGTCTGGCCAAGAAATGGGATAGCCTGAATGATCTGGAAATCCATGCAGGGCGCCTGTATGTGGCCAATTATGGCTCGAACCGAATTGATGTTTTAGATATTAGTGGTGAACAGCCGAGCTTCATTATGGCACTTGGCACAGGTGTGTGGTGGGGCGATGCGCTTAATTATGCGTTGGTACATAGCAATGCAGTGACTGCTGACGACCGTTATGTGTATGTACCTGATATTGAAGGCCGGATCAATGTCTGGCGTCAAAGTGATGTGACTGCGCAAAACCATTTAAAGGCCCGCAAATTTGCACGGCTCAGCTTGCCGGGCTGTGCACGCAACTGTAATGCACGTATGGAGGTTATGGGCGACTATCTGTACACCAGTCTGCCCGATGGTATGACTTATGTCCATGATATCAATCAGATTCAGGAAAATGGAAATAATATTACGCCTATTTTAACAGAAACCAATTTGTCGGCAGTCATGCATCGCCATAACGATGGCTTAGTTTATGTTTCACGGAATGATGGCACTGTAGAAAGTTACCGGGAAAAATCCTTTAATCTAGACTCTATCTTACCCAATAAAAGTGAGGATACCTTCCGAGACTATATTTTAAAAGGGCAAAACCAGAGCAGCCGAATAGCTAAAGCCAGCGATCTTTATATTTATGGTCAGAATCTGCTGCATATGGCCAATCAGAAAATTTATATTCTGCCAATGCTGACCCTGCAACAGAATAAATCCACCCAGCTAAACCAAGCTATGATTTTAACCGAATCTAAAGCACGCGAGAGAAGCCGTGTCTTGCAGGATGGTGAATCATGGGAAACCTTGACCAATAGCAGCCAGCGTCATGTCTATATGGACCAGATTTTATCGGCAACACTAAATGGCAATCGCCTGCATTTGCAAAGTTACAGTGCTGTGCCTGTACGTGATTTGCAGATTCGTGCCAAGATTAAAAACTCAGAAGACTGGGTGATTCTGGCTAAGCTGGATCAGTTGACACCATTTTCGAATGCCAGCTTTGAGCTCAAGTTGACCGATCAATCCCGTTTCCCTTTGCTAGATGGCACAGGCTCAATCCAGTTGGCAGGTCTGAGTCAGACCACGCAAAACCCAAGCAATATTTTTGATCTGAAAATTAGCTCTGAGACTGATGAGCATGTCAAAAAGCTGAACCAGATTAAAGCCAAATGGAAAATTTATTTCGGAACCTATGATGAGCCAAATAAATGGTGCCGTATTACGCCGGTCTATGCCCGGGAATGGGTCATGATGATGACCAATCTGGCCTATATGCTGAGTACTCCAGAATTTGAAACCTTATGGTTTAACCATAAAGCAGTCATGGGACACGATTTTTTTGGCAATCATGGTCAGGTAGAAGGGCCGAATGGTTTCTTTCAGCCAGAAGATTATGTCCGGATCTATCGGGAAATTCTTAACCGCAATGAAATTAATCTTGGCATTACCAATATGGGTGGTGGTTTAGGTGGTGGAGCAGTATTAGGAGTAGATACTTGGTTATTCTATGGCCATTACAGATTATCTGGTTATCGAATTATTGCACATGAATTTGGTCATCATTGGGGCGGGCATAATAGTGCCTGGGCCATGTCGAATTATGGCTTTGAAGCTATGGTCGATTGGTTAAACTTCTATTTCCAGCGCCGTCCAGGCTCAATTCCTTATATGGACCCAAATGCGAATGCTTTCCACCTAACACCCGACAGCGCGCTTTGTCAGGGTGTGAACCAGAATATGGTGAAAGGTGTGGCATCGACTGCACCGTGGAACAAAGTGGATGAATATTTTAAAAATAACCCGATGCCAAATCCCTAAAACATAAAAAAAGCCCCTCATTTGAGGGGCTTTTTAATTGGATCGGTCAACAGATTATTTTTCAATAATCGCCGTTACACCTTGACCACCGGCTGCACAGATCGATACCAGTACGCGACCTGAACCTTTCTGGTTAATCAGTTTTGCTGCTGTCGCAATGATACGACCGCCAGTTGCTGCAAACGGGTGACCGGCAGCAAGTGAAGAGCCTTTTACGTTCAATTTTGCACGGTCAATTGAACCTAATGGTGCATCCAGACCTAAACGCTCTTTACAGAATTTCGGATCTTCCCAAGCTTTCAGCGTAGACAATACTTGAGATGCAAAAGCTTCATGAATTTCATAATAGTCGAAGTCTTGCAGTTTCAGACCTGCACGCTCAAGCATGCGTGGTACGGCATATGCAGGCGCCATCAACAGACCTTCTTTTTTCTCGACAAAATCAACTGCGGCAGTTTCCTGGAAAGTCAGGTAAGCTAGCACTTCATGGCCATTTGCCTTCGCCCATTCTTCAGAAGCCAATAGCACACAAGAAGCACCATCTGTTAGCGGTGTAGAGTTACCCGCTGTCATGGTACGTGCATCACCTTTACCAAAAGCAGGTTTAAGTTTTGCCAGCTTCTCAACTGAAGAATCAGCACGCAGGTTATTGTCACGTTGAAGACCCAAGAATGGTGTAATCAGGTCATCAAAGAAACCTTCTTCATACGCTGCAGCCATTTTCTGGTGTGAAGATGCAGCCAGTTCATCTTGCGCTTCACGGGAAATTCCCCATTCCAGTGTGGTAATCGCCTGATGATCACCCATAGACAGACCTGTACGCGGTTCACCATTTTTTGGTGCATCCATCAGGTCTCTCACATTGATCTTGGTCAATGCTTTCAGACGGTCTTTTGCAGTTTTCGCGATATTTAGCTCAAGTAATGCTTTACGTAAACCGTCACCAAAAGCAATCGGTGCATCAGAAGTCGTATCTACACCACCTGCAATGCCTACTTCGATTTGACCTAAAGCAATCTTGTTGGCAATAAGAAATGCCGCTTGCAAACCAGTACCACATGCCTGCTGGATGTCATAAGCAGGCGTTTCAGGTGCAAGGGCAGTATTTAGTACACATTCACGGGTCATATTGAAGTCACGGCTGTGTTTCAGTACTGCACCCGCAACCACTTCACCTAAGCGTTGACCTTGCAGATTAAAGCGTTCAACTAGGCCGTTCAGGGTTGCTGTAAACATGTCAGTATTGGATGCCGTAAAGTAAGCACCATTAGAACGTGCAAATGGAATGCGGTTACCACCGATAATCGCAACGCGGCGAACTGTATTTTGGCTCATGTTTGGTTCCTGTAGAACAGAAGTCTGTGTTGTAGAGATTAACTCTTTTTCAGATGAAGTCGTATTTTTGGCACGGGCAGGTGTGCTCCGTGTACGCGAGGTTTTAGTCGGACTTTTTTCTGTCCCAGTGGCTGTGTCAGTATTTTTAGTGCTACGCTTGGTGCGCGTTGATGGTTTTGACACAGTTTCTGTCGCAGAGTTCTCGACTGCTGGATTTTCTTGAGTTGTTTTGCTCATAAGGCTTTACCAGGCAAATAGATCGTCTTCTTGGCGCTTACATTAGCATAGAAGAGGATAGGCTGTATTGACTACAATGACATTACAGACTGCGCTCAGGTCAAGTCATCTGCCTATTATCTCAAGTATGATTGGGCGGAATCTGGCGGATCTATTGAAATATATGTGTCTGGCATCATATTGAAGTTTAAGGGTAACTTTAGATCAACCAAAAATTAATTTGTATGAGAGATAATAAACATGACTGATCAGTACCAAACTTTTGCAAAATCTCCTATTGGTAAATTTGTCATTAAAAATTTGGGTTTGCCATCCCCAACTTCTTTAGACCGTTTTGAGTCTGCTACGCCGGTGGTAAAAGGCGCAGTATTATTGGGCGCAGCACCAGCAAGTCCATTGACGGGTGCTATTGCTCAGGTTCTGGCAAATATTCATGCCAACAGCTATGCAGGTAATAATGCTGAGTTGCAACAGGCGGCTGCAGCATCTGGGCTGAATCTGGGTGCATTTAACCCGGGCGATAAAGAATCAAAATTCAAGGTCGTTATTTTTGATGCTTCAGGGATCGAAAATTCAGAACAGTTAAAATCACTTTATGATTTCTTTAACCCGATTGCGCGTCAAATCCAAAGTTCTGGCCGTGTCGTGATTGTAGGGACTACGCCTGAAACTGCTAAATCAGTCAGTCAGTCAATCGCTCAACGTGCACTGGAAGGTTTTGTAAAATCTGTTGGTAAAGAGTTTAAAAAGGGAATTGCAGCGAACCTGATCTATGTAGATGCTGGTGCAGAAGCAAACCTTGAGTCTGCTTTACGTTTTGCAGTTTCTCCACGTTCTGCCTATGTTTCTGGTCAGGTGATTCGTGTTTCACCTGCTGAAAAAGTAGACGTAGACTGGACCAAGCCATTAGCGGGTAAAACTGCGGTTGTGACAGGCGCAAGCCGTGGTATTGGTGAAGCGATTGCCCATGTATTGGCCCGTGATGGTGCACATGTCATCTGTCTGGATGTTCCACAACAGCAGGCTGACCTTGATCGTGTAGCTAGTGAGATCGGCGGTTCTACCTTGGCTATTGATATTACAGCTGCAGATGCAGGTGAGAAGATCAAGGCAGCGGCAGCAGAGCATGGCGGTCTGGACATTATTGTGCACAATGCCGGAATTACTCGTGACAAGACCTTGGCCAATATGAAGCCTGAACTGTGGGATCTGGTGATTAACATCAACCTGTCGGCAATTGAACGCGTGAATGATTATTTAATCTCCCACGATGGTCTAAATGCCAATGGCCGTATTATCTGTGTATCCTCAATTTCTGGGATTGCAGGAAACCTGGGTCAAACCAATTATGCAGCCTCTAAAGCCGGGGTGATTGGTGTAGTAAAATTCACAGCACCGACATTAAAAAATGGTATAACGATTAATGCCGTTGCACCGGGCTTTATCGAGACTCAGATGACGGCTGCGATTCCATTTGCGATCCGTGAAGCAGGCCGCCGTATGAATTCGATGAGTCAGGGCGGTCTACCTGTTGATGTTGCAGAAACGATTGCAATGTTTGCTGCTACTGCATCAACAGGTTTAAATGGCAACGTGGTACGTGTATGTGGTCAAAGTCTGTTAGGGGCTTAAAGCATCAAGTCCTTTCTTGCAGTTTAATTAAAGCTCAGGGAGAGGATTTAGGAGAGGGAGACTAGGGGCCTTTTTTTAGCCCTCTCTCTAACTCTCTCCCAAAGGGAGAGAGAACTCCACTCATATATAAATGAAAAGAATATTTTAAAGGTTCAGTATGAATACGCGCCATTTTAGTCAACTTCCAAAACCTTATTTAGCCTATCCAAAAGTGATTCAGGGCTTGATTTTTAAAAAGCCGAAAGCTGAAAAAGCTCTACCGCAAGTTGAATATGTGGTGGATTCATTCAAGGTCGATCAGAAACATCTGAAAGCCTATAATGAAGTCTGCGGTTTTAAAAATAATGGTTATATTCCAGCAATCTATCTGACGGTGCTTTCACAAAGTCTGCAAATGCACATGATGACTTCAGAAGCATTTCCATTTCCGATCTTGGGCTTGGTACATATCCGTAACCAAGTGAAGCAATACCGTAAAATCGGCGTCAATGAAACCTTGACCCTATCATGCAAATTTGGTGAATTACAGCCACATGATAAAGGCATTCAGTTTGATTTCATTACTACAGTCAAAGTGGCAGGTGAGGTCGTAGTTGAAGCATTAACCACTTATCTGTCACGTCAAAAGACCAATGCTAAAGCGGCTGCTAAACCTGCAGAAAGCCAAGCGCCAGAATACAAACTGAATAATGAATGGAGCATCTCGGAGAATACGGGTCGCCGTTATGCCATGACCTCAGGGGATTTTAACCTGATCCATATTCATGCAGTTACAGCGAAAGCCTTTGGCTTTAAACAGGCAATTGCACATGGAATGTGGAGCAAAGCCAAAGCGTTGGCAAATCTGTCATTGCCAGATGCTTATGAAGCTGATGTCTGGTTCAAGTTGCCGATGTACTTGCCATCTAAAGTTGAGTTCCTGACGGCACAGGCAGCTAATGATACAGATTTTCTGATACGAAGCAGTAAAAATCAAAAACCACACGTCACCGGCCATATCAAAGCAATTTAAATCTGAATCAAAAGCCTAAACCCGATTTAGGCTTTTTCATTTTAAGGGATCAATATTCTATGGATAGAATGATGCAGCCAATTAAAGATTATCTGTTTGCTGATCAGCATAATTATCAGGGCAATGTCGATGAGCGTTTCAGTGACCTTGCCCGTCAGTTTAGCCGTTTGCAGGATGCACGTACCGAACAGGGTGGTGCCGCACTGGTGGTATATTTTGAGGGACAAAAGGTCGTCGATATTTATACCGGTAAAAAGTCTGTCACTGAAAACTGGCAACCGGATACCATGTCGCTGTGTTATTCCACAGGTAAAGGTGTGCTGGCGACTTTGGCGCATATTCTGGTCAGTCAAGGTTATCTGGATTATGATCGACCGGTTGCAGAATACTGGTCTGAATTTGCACAAAATGGTAAAGAAAATATTACTCTGGCGCATATGCTGAGTCATCAAAGCGGATTGTTTGATATCCGTAATATCATTGATGATGCCACTGAAATGGCGGACTGGTCACAGATGCTGGACCGGATTGCGGCGGCTGAACCACGATTTCAGGTTGCTACAGATGCCGCTTATCAACCGCTGACTTTTGGCTGGCAGGTGGGTGGGGCATTAGAAAAAGCGACTGGTAAAAAACTGGGTGCACTAATGCAGGAATATCTGGTTCAACCATTACAATTAAATGGTGCTTATTTTAGCGTACCGACGAATGAGTTAGCTCGGGTGGCTTTACCCATTTCAAAGCCTAAAGTAGCCAAGTCACAAGCACAGCCTGTGAAAAAAAATATGCAAAGAAAACCCAACCTGATGGAACGAGCCTTAGTATGGAGTGGTCAGAGTCCACAGGATTTTCAGGATGCAATGATTCCCAAAGGCATGAAGAAATTTAGTTTCTTTAGTGAAAAGGGTCTAAAAGCCATTATCCCATCTGCTAATGGTGTCTTTACCGCAGAGAGTCTGGCAAAAATCTATGCCATGCTGGCCAGTCATGGTGAATGGCAAGGTCAGCAACTGATTTCGCCTGAGGTGTTCCAGCGACTGAGTCAGGTGCAGTACAAAACACGCGATCGGATCATGCCTTTACCGATGCACTGGCGCTTGGGTTATCACCGTGTTCTCACTTTAGGAAAAGCCTCTAAAGGTTTTGGTCATATGGGGTTTAATGGCTCTGGTGCCTGGTGCGATCCTGAGCGCGGTTTGAGTTTTGCCTATACGCATAATTTCCCGACAGGTTCATTAACTGGAGATTACCGTCTTTGGGGCCTGACGCAAGAAACCTTGCGCTGTGCGGATGCGGTACTGACCGGTCGCAAAGGCTGGCGCTAAATATCCCTGATTTGGGAGTTTAGCCCGTTAGCTAAATATGTTATTTTGTCGCGCAGTCCATGGCTGTGGTGTGAAGTAATGAAAAAAGTGCTGGTGATTCCTCTGGTCGCAAGCAGTGCGTTGTTCGGATGTCAGGAGCCGAATCAGCCGGCTGCAAAAACGGTGATGGAAGCCAAAGCTCAGATTCCTGCCTGGGTCGGGAGTTATAAGGGCACAACACCATGTATGGGATGCTTTTCAAGTTGTGAAGACTGTCCGGGCATGGCAGTGGCCTTAACTTTAAATGAAGATCAGACCTTTACTTTACAGCGTGAAAGTTTAAGTGGACATAATGAAATTGAAACGATGAGCGGGCAGATTCGGTTTCAGGATGAATCACAACAAAAGATTGAACTGCTGAATGTCGATACCCGAAATCTGCTCTATGTCGATCTGAAAAAGCATGTTCTGGAAATTCGTGAAGATCAAACAGGCAAACGCTACCAGATGCAAAGTGACTTTATCCTGTTTGAATCGGTCTGATTTTAAAAAAGCATCTGTTTTATATCCCTTTTTCAATGATTTTGATGAAGGGATTTTTATTCTTTATAAACCGGCATTCATTTCACTATTTTATAAAAAAACAGTATGCTTAGATCTGTAAAAAGGAGCATACATGTATCAAGTACTTGCGCGAAAATACCGTCCTCGTAATTTTAATGAATTGGTGGGGCAAAACCATGTATCACGTGCTTTAACCAGCGCGCTCGAACGTGGTCGTTTGCATCATGCCTATTTGTTTACAGGAACACGTGGTGTCGGAAAAACCACGATTGCACGTATTTTGGCGAAGTGCCTGAACTGTGAAACCGGTATTACTTCGACTCCTTGCGAGGTGTGCCCGACCTGTACTGCAGTCAATGAAGGCCGCTTTATTGATTTAATCGAAATCGATGCGGCATCCCGTACCAAGGTCGAAGATACCCGTGAGCTGCTCGACAATGTGCCTTATGCACCGACTCAAGGTCGCTTTAAGGTTTACCTGATCGATGAAGTGCACATGCTGTCCACGCATTCTTTCAATGCCTTGTTAAAGACGCTAGAAGAACCGCCAGAACATGTCAAATTCCTGTTTGCAACCACCGATCCGCAAAAACTGCCAATTACCGTAATTTCTCGCTGTCTGCAATTTACTTTGCGTCCATTGGCAGTCGATGAAATTACCGAACATCTGGGCAATATTCTTAGCAAAGAAAGCATTCAGTCTGATCAGGATGCGATCTGGCAGATTGCTGAATCTGCGCAAGGTTCTCTGCGTGATGCCTTGTCTCTGACCGATCAGGCGATTGCCTATGGTCAGGGTGCGATTCAGCATCAGGATGTCAAAGACATGCTCGGTCTGATTGACCGCACCATTATTTATGACCTGATTCTGGCGATTCACCAGAACCAGAAAGCGCATGTCAGTCAGTTATTGCTACAGTTCCGTCAGCAAGCTCTGGATGTGTCACTGGTGCTCGACCAGTTGATTTCGACGTTGCATGAACTGGCCTTATTGCAATATTTACCAGATTTAAGCCTGAAATATAGTGCCGAGATCAATCGAAAGATCATGCAATTATCCGGTCTGATTTCTGCACAAGACCTGCAACTGTATTATCAGATTGCCTGTAAGGGTCGTGCCGATTTACAGCTTGCAGTTACGCAGGAACAAGGCTTTGAGATGACGGTGCTACGCTTACTGGCTTTCCGTCCTTTACAGCCAAGCGAAATTCCAGTGATGCAGGAGACTGCATCGCAACAGGCAACAACTTATACAACACGCATACAGCAGCCCGTTCTGACACAACTTCAATCTGAATCAGTAGAAACACAATCATTGGAGGCAGAAATGGTATTTGATGATTTTTCTCTGGACGATGAGACAGATGAGGAGATTGATTTCGCATCAGCGTCTGAACCTTCTTCGGATGATTTTTTGGATGAAGACGAGCCAACCAGCATCACTGAGCCTGAATCTGTCCAGCCCGTAGTAATTCAGACCACCATTGAAGAAGTGCAGTCTAGTGATCAAATTATTTTTGATCCAAATGATGACAAAGGCTTATTTGGTTTTGATGAAATCGAGAGTACGCCAGAAGCACCTGCTACCAGCAACAGTTCGGATGATTTCCTGCTTGAAGAGTTTATTCCTGCAGATGCTGTCATCCCTACCGAGCCAGCACAAGACAGTATGCCTGCTGATGAGGAATTTAGTCTTGCTGCACCGGAATTGGAACTTTCACAGGATTCGATTGCTCAGCCTGCTCTTGAAAACACAGCTCCGGTTCAGCCAGTTGCACAGACAGCTTTGCTGGAAGATATTTCCCAAGATGTAAATACGCAGAATCTGATGCCACAGGATATTCTGAAAATACCTGAACAAACCTTAGAAGGTGAGTGGAGCGTAGAAAAATGGGAATACTGGTTCCGTAACAGCCAGCTTTCTCCAGCGGTACAGGAACTGGCGCAGTATGGCATCATGACTGGTCAGATGAATGGCGAATCTGTTTTCCATATTCCTGAACAGTACCAGCAATTGTTAACCCAGTTGCAACATCATCTGGAAGCAGCTTTGCAACAGCAATGGCCGCAAACCAATTTCCAGGTGAAATTTGAAAATGTGGACCAGTTAACGCCATATACCATGCAGCATCAGCGTAAGGCACGTGCCTTTAAACGTGCCGAAGAATTGTTACATGCTGAACCGGCAGTACGCAATCTGTTGCAGCAGTTTGACGGTGAACTGCAAAATATTCAGCTGAAATAGGCTGGATGTTAAGTCACAACAAATCGAGATAAAGCATCCCGCATTTCAACTGGAATCGGGGTGCTTTTTCGTGTCTCACGATCGACAAATACATGGACAAAATTGCCTTGCGCAGCGGCTGTATCTGAGTTGCGTTTAAAAATAGCCAGATCATAGCTGAGTGATGAGCTTCCCATGCTTTCAATGGCCACGCCCACTTCAATAATTTCCGGATAAGACAGTTCCTGATTAAACTGACAGTTGGAGCTGACTACCAAGCCAATCATCGGGGAGTATTTAGGATCAAAATCAGCTTCCTGAATCAGCAGGGCATTGGCTGCGGTATCAAAATAACTATAATAAGTCACATTGTTGACATGGCCGTACAGATCATTGTCTGCCCAACGGGTTTGAATGGGCAGGAAAAAAGTATAGTGTTCGCGCTGTTTGATGGTGGCTTTCATCACTATTCAGTCCTCAGCTAGATAAGGCTTAAGTGGAAATTGATCTAGGCATAGATCGCCTGATAAATCTGATAAGCATCCTCCACCTTGAGTTCACGTGGATTATTCTGCAACAGCCGGCTTTGTTGCATCGCATCTTCTGCCATGACCTGCAGCATATCTTCCGGAATATTCAACTGATTCAGTTTTAGGGTCAAACCGCTTTGCATCAGATGATTATTAAAATGATCAATAAACAGATCAGTCAGGCCATCATGACAACCTTTACTGTAGGGATCCAGCCAGGTCATCAATTCCGCATAGAGCTGTTTGGCCGCTGGCGCATTAAACTTTAATACTTCAGTTAGAACCAGCGCATTGCTATGCCCATGCGATAGATGAAAATGTCCACCCAGTGGATAAGCCAGCGCATGTACGGCGGCGACTGGTGCATTGGCAAAGGCTTGTCCGGCCAGCATGGAACCGACCAGCATATTTTGACGCGCATCTAAATCATATCCGTCTTGTAGCACGCGCTGCAGATTGGCATTAAGTAATCTTAAGGCCTGTTTGGCCAGCATATCCGAATAAGGGTTTTTCTTGTGTTTTGAGGTATAGGCTTCAATGGCATGCACCATGGCATCAATGCCGGTGGCGGCAGTGATCTGTGCCGGCAGATTTTGAGTAAAGGTTGCATCCAGAATGGCAACATCTGCATAGAGAATGGGCGCGACAATGCCGGTCTTGGTGGTTTCACCTGTGGTGACAATCGAAATCGGCGTCACTTCTGAACCTGTTCCAGCCGTAGTTGGTACCAGAATTAAAGCTAAACGCGGTCCGGTGGCATTATCAACGCCATACAGATCAGACAATGTCTGATGCTGTTCAGGATGCGCCAAAATTGCAATGAGTTTGGCCACATCCATCGAGCTGCCACCACCAAAGCCCAGCACCACATCAATATTTTCCTGTTTTGCAAAAGCCGCCGCTTCAAGCACCACTGTATCGGGCGGATCGGCCTGAACATCCGAGTAAATCACATACTCCAGTCCGGCAGATTCAATAATATCCAGAATCGGCAGATGTAATTGCTCCTTCAGCATACCCGGGTCAGTCACCAGTAGAAGACGGCGATAACGGCCATTTTTTAGAATTTTAAATAATTCCTGAATCGTGCCTAGTCCGGCAATGATATTGGGGACGGTTTGAAACTGAAAACGATTCATGGCGATATCCTTGATTTTTTTATTGCAAATACGAGATTATTCTATGGTTGTAAGATAGGAATAAGTATATAAATAACTTAACATAAGAATCTTTAAAATAAAGTAGCTCTGAGGTTGTTTATGTCATCCAGAACGCCATACAAGGTGTTATGTGTTTGTTTGGGAAATATTTGCCGCTCTCCCACGGCAGAAGTTGTACTCAGACATTATTGTGATGAACAGCAACTGAACATTGTGGTCGACTCTGCCGGAACCAGTAATTATCATCCCGGCAAGGCACCGGACTTGCGTAGCCAGAAGCATGCACTAAAACGTGGCTATGACCTTTCAGCACTTCGCGCACGTCAACTCATTCCACACGATTTTATTGATTATGATCTGATTCTGGCGATGGATCTGGAGAATTTATCCAATATCCAGGACATACAGCGTCTGGCAGAAACTCGGTTTGGCCATGTACGTGCACGCGTGGCATTGATGAGTGAGCATGATCAGACCTATCCGAAACAGGCCTTACCCGATCCTTATTATGGCGAAGCGGATGGCTTTGAGCGGGTGCTTGATCAGTGTGAATCCAGCAGCCAGGCCTGGATTGAGATTTTTAAACAGAATTTACACAAGGTTTAAGCGATGCAGATTCAAACCCAGGTTCAACTTAAACCTTTTAATACTTTAAATTTAGAAGCGATTGCTTCGCACTATGCTCAGATTCAATCCACCGCTGATCTGCTAACTGCACTGGATTTTGCGGAACAGCAGCAACTCAATGTGCTGATCCTGTCAGGCGGCAGTAATATGTTGTTGCCGGAGCAGATTGATGCACTGGTGCTGCATATGGATATTCAAGGCATTGAAATGCTGGATGCTGATGATCAGTCGCAACGTTTACGTGTAGGCGGCGGACAAGGCTGGCATGACTTTGTGCTCTGGACCACGGCACAAAGTTTATATGGCCTACAGAATCTAGCTTTAATTCCGGGTCGGGTCGGTGCATCGCCAGTACAGAATATTGGCGCTTATGGCGTTGAAGTCGGCGAGTTTATCGATTCCGTCGAGGTCTATGACCGTCAGCTGAAACAATTTGCCTCGATTCAGGCAGCAGACTGTCAATTTGCCTACCGGCATAGTATTTTTAAAGATGATCCCAACCGTTATGTGATTACCCATGTGACTTTTAGATTACTTAAACAGCCAGATTTGAAACTGAATTATGGTGATCTGAAGACTGCGGTTGGTGATCAGCTCACAGCAGAAAACCTGCAGCAACAGGTCATTCAGATTCGTCAGAGTAAATTGCCTGATCCGCAAGAATTTCCCAACGTGGGTAGCTTCTTTAAAAATCCAGTGGTTGATCAGGCGGTCTTTGACCAAATTGCTGTATCTTTCCCGAATTTACCCCATTACCAACAAGCCAATGCTCAAGTTAAACTAGCAGCGGGCTGGCTGATTGATCAGGCGGGCTGGAAGGGTAAACAGTTGGGGCCTGTCGGCATGTTTCACAAACAGGCATTGGTCTTGGTGAATTATGGTCAAGCCTCTCTCACCGATGTTCGTAAAACGTATCGTGGGGTACAGCAATCAGTTTGGGAAAAATTTAGTCTGATGCTGGAACCTGAACCTGTATTGTTCGATAAAAATGGCTTGATTCGTTCTCATCAGGAAGAGGAATAACATGAAAAACACCCATTGGATGGTACGTTTGCTACAAATTGTCACTGGACTATTTGTACTATGCGGCTGTCTACTGGTGTTGGTTTATACGCCTTTTTACTCAAAAATGATCGTCAAGGGCTTAAACCAGTTTGTCTCCTTAGAGCTAAATGAAGTCGCGGCCCAAAGCCAGAAAATGGCAGCATTAAGCGAGCATGAAAATCTAGAACCTGGATCTGATTTGTGGATAGCCCGTCAGGCATATTTAAAGGTCATGGAACAGGATATCCAGCAAAATAACTCGGCCAACCTGATGCTGATTCAGGCACGTTATAAAGCGCTGCAGCAAGTAATTGAAGAATATCAACGCGAACAGCAAGATCAAAAAGCAGAGCAAAGTCCACCTGCTCAGGTGCCCTTATTGTCCTCACAGGAAGATGCAGAACCAGCCGATCCGACAGCAAATGTCCGGGAATTGTTGGAGTGGGACAGTAGTAAAAACAAGGAACGTATTGAGCAATATATGGAGTTTCTGACGACGCATCCACTTGAGCAGGGTGAAGCCAGTTCGGTACAGGAAACCGATGGAGAGGAAATCCAGCAGGACTTGGCTTTACTACAAGAGCAACAGCAGGCTAAACCGGCGAATAGCTCTCAGCCTTATGCCATTGTGGTATTGGGTGGTGGCTTAACCCTAGATGACCAAGGCAAAGAGATCATCGTCAATAACTATACGCGACTACGTCTGGAAACCACGCTGGCAGTAGAGAAACATTACCAGTTACCGATTGTTCTGAGTGGGGTCGAAGCACCGTATATGCAGCGCTGGTTAAAAAATCATGGTGTCGATGCCAAATTACTGGAAGATCGCAGCATGAACACCTGTGAAAATACCCGTTTCAGTTCATTATTATTACAAAAGAAAGGTGGAGCGCCTACAGTGATTCTGATTACGGATCGTTATCATATGCCGCGTACCCGCCGTTTATTTGCGTTAAATGGCATACAAACCATTCCGGTAGAAGCGCCGATGCCAACGTCATTGACACGATGGCGTCCAAGTGCACAAAATTATGATCACAGTCGTCGTGCCAATTATGAAATGTTGGCGACCATGCGCGATATGTGGTTTGGATCCAGTGACTGTCGGGAGGTGCCATAATGTCTGATATCCCATTTTTAAATCCTACCATTCTGAAACAGCTGGATTTACCCATTCCGAGTCGGGATGTTACGCCTCAACTCTTGCCACCTTTAAACCTGAATCGTAGTGATGAACCGCCGATTGAGCTGCAGTCCTATCGCAAGCTTTATGGTTTTGATTTACTGGTTTGTAAACACTGGCAGGGCTATGTACAGATGCCTTTATTCAGGTTACATGTACAGGTGTTTGAGCCAAATCTGGAAAATACCCGCTTTGATAAGATTCAGGGAACTGCTTTTTTGCTGCATGGTTATCTGGAACATAGCGGCATTTATCAGCCCATTGTCAAAGAGCTTTTGGAACAGGGTTTTAGCGTATTGACCTATGACTTGCCGGGACATGGTCTCAGTGATGGTTCACCAGCTAGCATTCAGAATTTTGATCATTATCAGCAGGTCTTGCATGCAGTACATCGCTATGTACAGCACGCTTCACAATTACCGAAACCTTGGGTTGGCATCGGCCAGAGTACCGGTGGTGCGATCTGGATGCACCATTTACTGGAATTTGCAGAACGTCGTGAAAATCCTTTTGTCGAGCGGGTCTTGCTATTATCACCATTGATTCGTCCCGCCAAAACTGCTTGGTGGCATAATTCGGTCGGGCTTGGCATTATTAGCCGAATCAAACGTGAAGTTCCCCGGCATTTTAGACGCAATAACCATAATCCGGAGTTTCTGCGTTTTATCCGGCTTAAAGATCCATTACAACCGCGAATGATGGGCATGGACTGGATTCTGGCGATGTCACGCTGGATGCTGGAAATGGAAGCGCGTCCGGCTTGTCGTATTCCAGTCTGGCTGGCACAGGGTGCACAGGATCAGACTGTTGATTGGCGTTATAATATCGAATTTATCCGGCGTAAATTCCGGCTCCAGACTTTACTGATGCTGGAAGAAGGTTCGCATCAGTTAATCAATGAGCGTGCTGATATTCGTGCTGCACTCACGGGTTTGATTCCTGCCTTTTTACATGCACATGGCAGCAAAACTTATTATTGATAGATTGAAAATTGGATATTTAAAAAGGCATTTGAATTAAACGCCTTTTTTGATTTTAAATGCATCAAATTAAAATTTTTCTAATTGGGCCAAATTCCACATCCGGAAGTAGAAGTTCTCCTCATCTTTATTTTCACAGGACAATAATTCGCCTTCTTTCAGCCAGAAATGAATCTGCGCAAAGTTCTTTATTTCGTGATTATTCACGCGTTGTGCCAGATGATGCGCCTTAATAGCGGAAGGGTGTTTGAGACCTGCGGAAGCTATTAGTTCAGACAGGGCATGTAAGGTGTTTTTATGAAAATGAAACACCCGTTCGGCCTTGGTCGGCACATGTAAGGCTTTCTGGCGATCTTTGTCTTGGGTGGTGACTCCGACAGGGCATTGATTGGTATGACAACTTTGTGCCTGAATACAGCCCACTGCAAACATAAAACCACGGGCAGAGTTCACCCAATCCGCACCAATGGCAAGCGTGCTGGCAATATCGAATGCACTAATTATTTTACCACTTGCACCAATTTTGATCTTATCTCTCAAACCTGCACCAACAAGGGTGTTGTGTACAAACAGTAAACCTTCTCTTAAAGGCGCACCGACATAGTCAATTAATTCAATGGGTGCAGCACCGGTTCCACCTTCAGAACCATCAACCACAATAAAATCTGGGTAAATCTGAGTATGTAACATGGCTTTGACCATGCTCATAAACTGCCACGGTTGACCCAAGCACAGCTTAAATCCGACCGGTTTTCCGCTGGAAAGTTCACGTAATTTTTGTATGAAATGCATCATTTCAATCGGTGTGTTAAATGCCGGATGACTAGAAGGTGAAACACAATCATGATCACGGCTGATGCCTCGAATTTGGGCAATTTCTTCCGAAATTTTACTTTTAGGTAAAATACCGCCGTGGCCAGGTTTTGCGCCTTGCGAAAGCTTGATTTCAATCATTTTTACCTGGGGTAATTTGGCTTGTGCAGCAAAACGTTCCGGATCGAATTGTCCATCTAAAGTACGGCAGCCAAAATAACCACTGCCAATTTCCCAGACCAGATCACCGTCATATTCCAGATGGTAGGGACTGATACTGCCTTCGCCTGTATCATGGAAAAAATCACCTTTTTTAGCGCCGAGATTAAGGGCTCGTATCGCATTGGCACTCATGCTGCCAAAGCTCATGGCTGAAATATTTAAAATAGAAGCTGAAAAGGGCTGGGTACATTGCTCATTTCCAATCAGGATACGAAAAGTCTGTGGATCGGCAACTTTGCAGGGCGTGATGGAATGACTAACAAAGCGGTAATTATCTTCATAGACATTCAGAATCGAGCCGAAAGGTTTATCAGAATTTTCATTTTTCGCCCGCTGATACACCAGACTGCGCTGCATACGGGAAAAGGGCAGCGCATCGCGGTCGGCTTCAATAAAATACTGACGAATCTCGGGACGAAATTCCTCAAAGATAAAGCGGAAATGTCCCATGATGGGATAATTTTTCAGAATGGAATGCTTGTTTTGCAGTACATCATACAAACCCAGCAAACTCAGCAGAATGCTCAGGATCCACAGGGTATTCACCAACGTTTGCGGCATAAAATAATAGATATAACGCGGAGAATAACCGATATGAAATGTAGTAAAAATTACTGCAATCAGAATGCAGGCAAACCAGACCGAATGGCGGGAAAAGAAAGTATTGAGCAGCTTGTGACGTACTAATTGAGCAGGGTTAGCCATTGTAAAATTAAGTCCCTATTTCTACTTCTATTAAGGCTTTATGATGTGCAAAGCGAGGTATCTTATACAAGCAGAGAATTGTTATTCGATTTTATAAACTTGCCAGAAATACTATTAAGCCAGGCAATGAATCAGCAGCGATTACAGATAAATTTTGCGGAAAAAGTCCTATAGAAAAAATCTGCAAAAGACATGCATTCTATTTATTTCACAAGTAAGGCGGATGACTTTATAGTCGGTTTAGTCACTACATAGGAGTCTTAAACCATGACCAAAAAATCCATTCGCTTTAATGATGCTGAGCTGGCTTGCTCATGTCTCAGTCATTTTTAAATATTGATGTTTCATTCAAGCTGCATTTCGGGGTGTCAAAGAAAAGCAGATTGGCACAGCGGCAGATCACCACAACAAGAACAAAAATATAAGCATAATTCTCCAGTCCCCAATTTGGGGATTTTTTTATTCTGGAATACCTAAAAGAATCTGGATGAAGCCTGTGTAGTTAAGGGTTTTCCTCATCCAGTTGAGCGACTGCATTGGCCACAATACTCGGTTCAATATGTTTAATCTTTTTACCAAAGCTACGCAGCCACCAGACCAGTTGAGAGGTAAATGGCACGGTAGCAGTGATCAGCGACATGCCATCTTCCATTTTTTCAATTTTCTGGTCTTTACTGAGCTGGCTTTCCTCAAAGTAATGCGCATCCGACTCTGACATGCTGAGTTTAAGCGTGACATTTTCGGTGGGATGGTTGAAGTCCACCCGGAAGCCCAGTGCACCAGAATCAATATAATCATCAATATCGAAATTGACCGGATGCAAGGCACGTGAATTCAGCACGACGGCCGATTTAAAGCGGTGCAGTGCAAAGGTCTGGATATCCGATTTGTCATGACGGGTACACACCAGATAAATGATTGACCCTTTTTGTACCAATGCCAGAGGATTGAGAATATAGGTTTTTTCTTCGCTGTTATGACCACGGCCCTGATACACACATTCCAGTTGTTTGTCCTGTAACAGGCCTTCATACACCGCTTGCTGCGCGGCCTTATCTACCACAGGTGGAATCAGCGGTTGGGTGGCCGGAACAATGCGTACGCGGTTAATCCATTGCCGGACATTGTTCTGGGAAGAAAGACTGCGTCGTGCCAGGTCAAACCACGGATTCATTTCCTCGATCAGGCTCGGTGGCAGCAGATGTTTTAAATGTTCTTCGACCATCATGAAAGTGACCGCTTGCGAGCTGGTCATATGCGGCAAACTTTGCAGCGGCGCATCTGAACGCCAACGCCAGCCTTGCGGCGTGGTTTTACTGCTTTCAATTGGAAAGCGTTGCGCAATCTGATTCAGGTCACGCTGAATGGTACGTAGACTGATATCGATGCCTTCGCGATTGAGGATTTCCTCTAATTCACGTGTTCCCATCCATTTGCCGGTAGAAAGACGCGACAAAATTTGCCATTGGCGATACAGACTGTTTGAAGTTTCTTTTTCTTGTGCTGACATAATTTATTTTGCTGGCAATAAAGAAGAGGGGATTTAGGCTTAGCTTAACACAATAAAAAAACTCTCATTTTTTCGCAAGTCCCTCTGTGCAACATTTGTCCTACAATTCTAAAACAACTTGGTCGAAAATAGCATTGAGTTCATTGGGCATTTATTAGATTAATGGTAATTGAAATGCAGATGTCATGGCATGGATATTGCTTTGATTTAATTATAATAGATGATAATACGAGGGTTTGTATGCTTAAAGGAAATCAGGATACAAATGTGATTGAAACAATTGATAAATTTAGTTCCCAGAATATTGGAAAAAATTTTATAGACACTAAAACTACAGCGGTATCTACTACAACAAACCCACAACTTTTACTGCAGCAGTTATCTTCAAAGTTCTTTAATGAAATGCAGGATGAACATGTGCTGTCCAGTCAGGCAGGTCAAAGACTGGAAGAATGGTTATCTCAACATACGCTGGATGAACTCAATGCACTGAATCAGGTAGCAAAAGAACATTTTTTAAATCACGGTATTACCTTTACCGTTTATGGCGATGAAGAAGGCGTAGAACGCACTATTCCCTACGATATCATTCCGCGAGTCATAGACCGGAAACAGTGGAATATGGTGGCTTTAGGCTCGGCACAACGGGTACGGGCGCTAAATTTATTCTTACATGATATTTATCATCAACAGGACATTTTAAAAGCCAATATCATTCCTGAGTTGCAGATTTTAACTCATGAAGCCTATCAGCCGCATATGTATCAACATAGCTTGAAAGGCGGGATTTATAGCCAGATTAGCGGGATCGATGTGATCCGTGATTCCAAGGGCGAGTTTTATGTCTTAGAAGATAATCTCAGAACGCCATCTGGCGTGTCTTATATGCTGGAATGCCGCAAGATCAGTGAAAAACTGATGCCGAAAGTATTCGAGCAGTCCAAGATTGCCGGAATCGAGCAATATCCACAATTATTAAAAGAAATCCTGATCGAAAATGCTTATGTCGATAAGCCATTTGTGGTGGTACTGACCCCAGGACGTTTTAATAGTGCTTACTATGAACATTCTTTCCTTGCAAGAGAGATGGATGTGCCATTGGTAACATCACGTGACCTTTTTGTTGATGACTCGAAGGTTTATGTAAAAACCATACGTGGTCGCCAACGAGTCGATGTTATTTATAGACGGGTCGATGATGCGTTTCTTGATCCCTTATGCTTTAAACCGGATAGCACTTTGGGTGTTGCTGGCTTGATGTCGGCTTATTTGCAAAATAATGTCGTGATTGCCAATGCGCCGGGAACCGGTGTGGCAGATGACAAATCGGTTTATCCATATGTCGACAAAATGATTCGTTTTTATTTGGGCGAGCAGCCAATTCTAAAAAATGTTCCGACTTATCAATGTCGTAATTCTGAAGAATTAGACTATGTCGTGGCTCATCTGGATCAGCTGGTGGTGAAAGAAGCGCAGGGTTCGGGCGGTTATGGCATGCTCATTGGACCACAAGCGTCTAAACAGCAAATTGAAACTTTCAGGGAGAAAATTTTAGCTGCGCCGCATTTATATATTGCGCAGCCCACTTTGGACTTATCGGTTAGTCCGACTTTGACCAATTTTGGTATTGCTGAACGTCATATCGACTTACGCCCATTTGTATTAAGTTCGCCTTATCGTACTGAAATCGTACAGGGTGGCTTGACACGTGTGGCGATGCAACCCGGCTCACTGGTGGTGAATTCATCACAAGGTGGCGGTATCAAAGATACCTGGGTAGTCGACAATTTACATTCATAAGATTCCAAAGAAGGAAAATGTCATGGTTTTGCTGAATAGCAATGCGCAACATATTTTTTGGTTAGGGCGTTATTTATCTCGCACTCATTTTTTATGTGCTCGCTTTCCATTTTTAGAAGACGAAGCGGCAGTGGCATATGCCCATGCTTTCTGTTTACCTGCCTTTGATGCCAGTTCCCTAAATGAGCTAGTACTTGATCCTACGCAAGTGGCGTCTTTTAGCCAGCAGTTTAAAGTGGCCAAAGACAATATTCAGGAATTACGAGGGGTGCTGTCTGCTTCAGGCTATGCGGAACTGATGAAACTGATCAAAACCGCAGACAAAAATGCTGGTTATATCTGTGAAGTGGTGACGGAATGTGAAGATATTCTGGAAGCCGAATCTTCCGATATTTTTCTGTTTTTTAGTCTAGGGCAATGTGTCGAACAGCTCGATCATCAGTTACGCCTGGGTGAAGAGACTAGTACCACACTCTGCAAGATTGATTATGTGGTCAGAATTCTGGTGGAAATGGGCTGGGATGATCTGGAACAGTACTGGGAACAGTTGCGTACAGAACCGAACCGGATTCAGTTCTACCAGTTTAGTGACCATATCCATCAAATGTTTGAGGCAGATGTATGAAATTGATGGTGAATCACCAAACGCATTATATGTACACGGCCGAGGTGAGGAACAGTATTCAGTACATTAAAATGATGCCTTCGAGCAATGCGCATCAGCGGGTTCATTCTTGGGATATCAGTGTACCGGGTAATAAAGAAATCCGGAAAGATGCATTTCATAATCTGTGGATGACCTGTAGCCAGCGGGAACCTTATTATTCCCTGACTATCATGGCGCAAGGAATAGTCGAGCTAAATCCTGCGCATCAGAGTGGACTGAATGATTCAATCAATCCCAATCTTTTTCTACAGCCGACCGAATCAACCCAATGTAATGCAGCAATGAAAGACTTTGCACAACGTCATGTTCCTGCATTAACCCGTCAGCATTTGATTGGACTGGCACAGGCCTTGCTGGAGCATGTGCCTTATATTTCAAACAGTACTTCAGTGCAAGGCTCTGCAATAGATGCCTTTGAGTCCAGACAGGGCGTCTGTCAGGACCATAGTCATATTTTTATTGCCATGTGCAAATATCTAGGTTTGCCTGCACGCTATGTTTCTGGTTATTTATATGCACAAAATGCTTCGCATCTGGCCAGTCACGCTTGGGTAGAGGTGTTTGTAGACCAGACATGGTATTGTTTTGATGTCAGTAATCTGTTGTTTACTCCAAGTTCGCATGTTTATGTGGCGATTGGACGGGATTATTGGGATGTGGCGCCGGTACGCGGTGTCAGAGAAAAGGGCGGTGTGGAATCCATGCATTCCATCGTTCAAGTGCTAGGATGTTAATAAGGACGAATGAATGACGTATTGTTGTGCACTACGTTTAGAGCAAGGTATGCTTTTTATCAGTGATACCCGAACCAATGCCGGAGTAGATCACATTTCTGTATTTCGAAAGTTGTATACCTTTGGTATTCCCGGGGAACGTATGATCGTCATACAGGCATCCGGAAATCTGGCAACAACACAAGCAGTAATTGGGCATATCAAAAATCAGCTCGAACTGAAGCAGGAACCCAATATCTTGAGTCTGCACACCATGTTTGATGTCGCTGAGCTGGTGGGTAGTATGCTGAAGAAAGTGATTGCGAATGTTACGAGCGATATTTCGGAACAAAGCAATTATTATTGCAATCTGCTGGTCGGTGGACAACTTAAAGATCAGGATATGCAGCTTTATTATGTCTATCCGCAAGGGAACTTTATCTGTGCCACACGCGATACGCCGTATTTTCAGATTGGCGAAAGTAAATATGGCAAGCCGATCCTGGATCGTGCGCTGACTTATGATATGCCGCTGGATGAAGCTTTGCGCTGTTCCCTGATTTCATTTGCATCGACCCTACGTTCCAATGTATCGGTTGGTATGCCCCTCGATGTGCTGGTCTATAAAAAAGACAGTCTGATCATGCCAAGAGGCAAGCGTATTGCCGAAGATGATGAGTATTTCACGTCAATCAGCCGGCAATGGTCAGAGACCTTGAAAAAAGGATTGGCGGAACTTCCGGTTCCCTCTAATGAGTATTTCTTATAATAAACCTATCCGGGTTCAGGTTTTTCGCGTACAGTGTTAACTTCTATGCAGTTCAGCATAATAAAAATAGAGAAGTTAGCGCATGTACCAATTTTGTTACGCCAGTAAAAGTACTTCTCCCAAACCTGACTTACTTGAAGATTTGGCGAATATCCTGAAAGAAGCTCGTGATTTTAATTATCAGCATCAAGTGACAGGTGTACTGTATTTCGCAGATGGTCATTTTTTTCAATGTCTCGAAGGGGAATGTGCCACTTTAAAAAGTCTGCTGGTGGAGCGACTGAATAAAGATCCTCGCCATCAGGATATTAAATTATTTGAGACCAAGGAAATTGAATATCCGAGTTTCCCAGATTGGTCGATGAAATATATTTCTAAACGCAGTCAAATCCAGCAATTCTGTCGGGAAATGGGATTTGATGAGTTTAATCCTTTTGACTTTCAGCAAAGTCATGTCGATGCCTTATTAATGCAATTATGCATAGAGCAGGGCGAAGAACAAAAGTCAGCCTAAAGAAAAAGCCCAACCTATGTTGTAATGCCAGTCAGTTAAGAAATTGACTGGCATTTTCTTGGATATTTTTGTGCTTTAATTTTCACTACTCGCGGACATTGCCTTTGCCTTTTTTCAGGTAATACAAATATTTTAGATTGTTCAAATAATTGCGCTAAATGTTTGGGTAGGTTTCCTGCTGATTCTAAAGGTGTGTGCCTTAAGATATTGATAATACTCATAGATGCAATATGGAAACTGATCCTTAAAGGACTCACCTTTGCATGTTCAGCGATAAACCTCATCTGTCTTCTTAAGATATTATATGCAATAAATACCCCCCACAATTCTTGATAGACCAAATCAGGTTGTTTGCTTCTTAAAATCCTTGCATCCTGTAAATCACTTTTAATTTCCCGATAACACATTTCTATTTCCCAACGCTGGATATAAAGCATTGCAAGGTCTTTGAATGGATAAACTTTAGAATTTGTTAATGATGTAATGTAACGTCTTATTTTTCCTGCATATTCAACTTCAATTAAACGTGCTTCCCAATAGTCACCCAATGACGGATTTATCTTTTTTGCTCTTGCTGAAACAAGCATTTTGATCTGAAAGTCATGGGCCGCATTATGATGAATCACTTCATAACGCAGGTTGTCCTTTGCTCGCATCAACCAATGACTCTCTTCTGCCTGAGATTGCCAGCTCACTAAAAAATCAGCAGAGAAGTAAGCACGATCAAATAGGGTAATACTGCGAACTGGTGCTTTTAATTGACTGGCTAAGGTTAATTCACCTTGATCCATACTGCCCATTTGGGCATCAATCATTTCATGGGTATTGGTATTCACCAGGCAAGTCACTCTAACTTGTGGGTAAGGTGCAGCTGCTGTTTTGCCTTTGGATGAACCAAAGTGCTTAAAGTTTTCTTCTGTATGAGGCATAGACCAAACCACACCATCTACAGCACAAACGCATAGACCGTGAAAGTTGCTATATTGTTGTTGTGAGTCTTTAAACCATGCCTGACTTAATGTCGAAAATAAAGCACTCATGGGTTCTAAGCCTAAGCGTTGTCTTGCTTGTACTGATGCACTCGGTACACAGTATTCTGCCGTACCGAAAACAAGTTGCAATTGTTGAACCACATACCAAATCGGTTGATTTCGAAATAGAGCAAGTCCTATTACCAGCCAAACAACATGTTCAGCAGGCAGTTTTCTTTTTCGAATTGATGCTTTACCTGTTTGGTCTAAGCAATCTTCAATCCAGTTTAAATCAATCAATTCACTGAATTGTGAAAGTGAAGGTAGGGTTTGTTTTAATGTTAAATCTAGATTCTGAGATAAATTCATAAAAAAAGAGCGTATTTACATACGCTCTTTTTACAGCATTTTAACTTTTTTTGCTTAACTGACTGGCATTACAACCTATGTTGGGCTTTTTTACTTTGAGGACTAGATCAGACTACTTGGCGTAGTGGACGATTGCTCAGTCGGCATAATAGTTCATAACCAATCGTGCCATTCGCTTCAGCCACATCATCCACCAGACGGGTTTTACCCCAAAGTTCGACTTCTGTGCCCAATTGCACCTCTAACCCTGTGACATCAATAGCGATCATATCCATCGCTACGCGGCCGATCACGCGAGTTTGCTGGTCATTAATCGCGACATAGTTCTGTTTAGGGAAAGCACGTGGATAACCATCACCGTAGCCAATTGAAACAATGGCTAGCGTCATGTCTTGATTTGCGGTAAATGTCGAACCATAACCGACATGCTCACCTGCTTGAATATCATTCAAGGCAATAATTTCAGCTGTAAACGTCATGACCGGCTTTAAGTCCAGATCATGCACATCCCGGTCTGAAAAGGGCGTCGCACCGTAGAGCATGATCCCTGGACGCACATAGTCAAAATGCAATTCTGGATATTTATAGATTGCAGCCGAGTTACAGCAAGAGGCTAAAAGTGGGGCGCAGTCATTTTTAATTTCCAAGAATTGACGGATTTGTTCATCATTCAGTGGATGCTCGGCATCTGCATTGGCGAAGTGCATGGCAAGTACACAAGTAAAGCCTTCTGCTTTCAACTGATTGATCACGGTTTTAATCACATCAATCTTAAAACCTAGGCGGTTCATGCCGCTATTCAGTTTGACCCAGACTTTTAGACCTTTGGCGATATAGGCATCTTTATGTGCAATTAACCAGTCGACTTGAGCCTGTTGATGCACAATGACTTCAATATTCTGTTCGATTACGATTGGCATTTCATCTGCAGAAAAAACACCTTCGATAAGCGTGATCGGCTGTAGATAGCCTAATTCACGAATTTCTAAGGCTTCTTGCAGGCAGGCGACACCAAAGGCATCGGTTTCGCTTAAGGCTGCTAAGCAGTCTTTAACTCCGTGTCCATAAGCATTGGCTTTTACCATACTGACGATTTTCGCGGTTGGGGCAAGTTGTTTGACACGGTCTAAATTATATTGCAGCGCAGCGCTGTCAATATAAACTGTAGCTTGGCGCACCCTAAATTACTCCTAGAGGGACGATGGAAATGTGATGACGAGAGCCTGATTACTCTTCGTCATCATACTGAGCATAGAACTCAGGCGAGAGATTACTAAAGCGGGTATATTGACCTTCGAATGCCAGACGCACGGTACCAATCGGGCCGTTACGCTGTTTACCGATAATGATTTCGGCGGTGCCAGCTTCCTTGGATTCCTTGTTATAAACCTCATCACGGTAAATAAACATGATCAAGTCGGCATCCTGCTCGATCGCACCGGATTCACGCAAGTCGGACATCACCGGACGTTTGTTTGGACGGTTCTCCAGGGATCGGTTGAGCTGCGACAAGGCAATTACGGGACATTGCATTTCCTTCGCCAAGGCTTTTAAGCTTCGGGAAATTTCCGAGATTTCGCCAACACGATTATCACCCATGCCAGGGACTTTCATCAGCTGCAGGTAATCGACCATGATACAGCCTAGTTTTCCGCCATGCATTTTGGCAATACGACGCGCACGGGCACGTAATTCTGTCGGTGGCAGCGCAGAAGAATCATCAATATACAGATTTTTTTCTTGTAAATGCACAATGGTACTGGTGACTTTTGACCATTCATCACTATCCATTTTACCAGAACGTAAATGTCCCTGATGCACGCGACCAAATGATGAAATCAAACGCATGGCGATCGAGTCGGCGGGCATCTCCATCGAATACACCAGGGCCGGCAGGTTGTTATTGAATAAAACACTTTCGACCAGATTCATGGCAAAGGTGGTTTTACCCATGGAAGGACGCGCCGCGACAATAATTAAATCACCGGATTGCATGCCGGAAGTTTTGTTATCCAGTTCCACAAAACCAGTAGTCAAACCGGTAATGCTGCCTTCCATTTGTGATAGTTCATTTAATTTGTCGAATACGTCTGCGACTACCGAGTTGATCGGCTTAGGCCCTTGCGCTTTTGCATTATTATTGTGTTGTTCGGCAATCGAGAAAATATTGGTCTCAGCCAGATCCAGAATTTCACTGACAGTACGGCCTTTGGTGTCATAGGCATTTTGTAAAATTTCGGAGCTGACTTTAATCATGCTGCGCAGGGTAGAGAATTCTTTAATCTTACCGGCATAAGTTTCCAGGTTATAGAAACTCGATGGCGAATCTGCCATCAGCTGCATCAGATACTCTTCGCCACCAATGGCATCGAGTAAATTCTGTTTGATGAGCCAGTCATGCACCAGAACAGCATCATAAGGCGAGTTTTCTTTAGAGAGCTGCTCAATGGCACGGAAGATATATTTATGTCGGGTAGCATAAAAATCATTTTCAGTCAGTACATCACCGACTTGTTCAAAAGATTCAGCCACAGTCATAAGGGCAGCAAGTACAGCCTGTTCAATTGCTAAATTATGGGGCGGAGTACGGAACTCCTTGAGATTGCTATTTTCAGTAACAATTTCCGGTTTAGCAGTAGCTACCTTTTTGCTGGCATTCGCCTGTGACATATAAATCCCTGATTTTAAATACAATGGTTAAATATCGTCGGAGATGAATAGCGTTTATTCACTACGAGATGAAATGATACGCGCTCTGATCAAAAATGCGAAGTGCAATTTTTTGTAAACACGAATAATAAAATGAATTTGACAGTGTTGGCTAGATTATATTTTTTAGAGATAAAAAAAGAGCATGCTTTCGCATGCTCTTTTTGAGGCGAGAAATTACTCAGCTACGATAGTAACTAGAACTTCTGCAGTAACATCATGGTGCAATTGGATTGCGATGTTAAATTCGCCAGTGTGACGAAGCGCGCCATTTGGAAGACGTACTTCAGCGCGGTCTACTTCTAGACCAGCATTTGTCAACGCGTCAGCGATGTCACGAGTACCGATAGAACCGAATAGTTTACCTTCGTCACCAGCTTTCGCAGTGATAACGATGTTCACTTCGTTCAATTGGTCAGCACGTGCTTGAGCAGCAGCCAAGATAGCAGCTTCTTCTTTCTCAAGTTCAGCACGACGAGCTTCAAAAGCAGCAGTGTTTGCTTCAGTTGCAGCAACAGCCTTACCTTGAGGGATAAGGAAGTTACGGCCGTAACCAGCTTTAACTGAAACTTTATCGCCTAGTTTACCTAGGTTTTTAATGCGTTGTAATAAGATAATATCCACAGCTCAACCTCACTTATGATTGTCAGTGTAAGGGATCAAAGACAAGTAGCGAGCTTGTTTGATAGCTAACGCTAATTGACGTTGGTAACGAGCTTTAGTACCTGTAATACGGCTAGGAACAATTTTGCCGTTTTCAGTGATGTACTGTTTTAAAGTGTCGATATCTTTGTAGTCGATGTAAGTAACGTTCTCAGCTGTAAAGCGGCAGAACTTGCGACGACGGTAAAAACGTGCCATGTTATGTTCTCCTTAAGCTTCAGCAGAGTCTTGAGCGTGTTGTGCTTCTTCACGTTGAGCTTTACGCGCACGTTTTTCTTCAGCACTTTTCGCCAATAATGACTCTTCAGTGATAGCGTTTTCACGACGGATGATAAGGCTACGAATGATTGCGTCGTTATAACGGAACAATTCTTCAAGCTCATCAAGAGTAGTTTGACCACACTCAACATTCATAAGAATGTAGTGAGCTTTGTGGATCTTGTTGATTGGGTAAGCCAATTGACGACGGCCCCAGTCTTCAAGACGGTGGATTTGACCTTCAGCTTCTTTGATGTGAGTTAGGTAGCGTTCTACCATACCAACTACTTGATCGCTTTGATCAGGGTGTACTAAAAGTACGATTTCGTAATGACGCATTGTCAGCTCCTTACGGTTTGGACAGCCCCAATTTAAGTAAATTGAAGCAAGGAGTCACAACCAAAGTTGTGTCGCAGTGTTTGCGAAGGGGGAATTGTAGTGATCTTTAGGGATAATTTCAACCAAATAAGACATTTTTGCGAAATTATCTCTATAACCAGATCGATCATCAGAACCTGACTTTGGCTTTAAGCAAATTTGGACTGGTTAAATTCAGCACATGTATTGTTGCGAAGATCAAGCTTTACTTATCAGGCCATAAAATCTAGAAAACTGAAGGATCGGAGTCTGGAACCAGAAAGATTGAATTTTCTAAGCGATCAGGAAGATCGAGGTTTAGCTTTATAACGCCGAATTTTTGATTCTGCTCTACAACTATTGGAAGTAGGGGATTAAGAGAAATCAAAATAAAAAAAGATAGAGACTAACTCTATCTTTTTAAAAAAACACAATCTGTGTAGATGGCGCAGTTGAGGTAAAGCTAAAGATAATACTGATGACAGTAATCAGGATCACCGAGAACAAGAAATACTTCTTTGCCCAAAGTTGATCATTTTCAGCTTTAAATCCAATCACACCGATATATAACCAGTAAATGCACAGTAAGTTTAAAATCACTGCATAGAACCAGTTGGCATAACCAAAGACAAATAACGCATTCATGGTCAGTGTGAATAACACCACATAAACTAGTGATTCAATCTTGGTGCGATGAATCGAACGCGCCACAGGCAAAATCGGAATACCTGCATTTTTGTAATCATCAAAGCGGTAAATCGCAATCGCCCATGAGTGAGGCATTTGCCATAGCGCATAACCTAAAAAGATCAGTAACGCACCGAGGTCAAATTGATTGGCCACTGCGGTATAACCAATGACAGGTGGAGCTGCACCAGAAATACTGCCTACAACAGTTTGATGAATTGTGGTTCGTTTTGTCCATAGGCTGTAGAAACCAACATATACGACAAAACCAATCACCGCGAATAGGAAAGCGTACGCATTTACCCAGAACCATAAAAGACTAAAACCAGCGATGCCTAATACCAGGGCAAAGGCCAGGGCAACAGGTTCGGAAATGGTTTTGGTGACCAGAGCACGGTTTTGGGTGCGCTGCATTTTTTGGTCGATGTCCTGGTCAATCACGTTATTGACCACACATCCTGATGCTACGACAAGCGTAGTACCGAGAAGGGTAATAAGCAGGAGAAGGAAATCTACAGAACCTTGAGTGGCTACGAAGTAGCCACCCAAAGTGGTAACAAAGTTACCGAAGAGAATTCCTGGCTTAGTCAGGAATAAATACTTTTTCAGCATGACGACCAGTTTAGATCATCATGTTGTAGTGTAGGTAATTCATGATCCATACAGAACCCACTAAAAGAATAGCGATAGTTAAGATGGTATACACGAATGCAATCACGTTCCAGCGTTGCTCTGAAGAAGAGTTCATATGCAGGAAGTAAATTAACTGCACAAGAATCTGAGCAACCGCAGTAATCGCGATGACAGTAATCAAAATACCACGGCCAAAACCGCCTGCCATCACCATACCGAATGGAATTACGGTAAGGATGACAGAAAGGATGAAGCCGACGGTATATTGCTTAACGTTACCGTGTGATTCGCCAGCAGCGTTATGATCGTGACTCATTACAGAACTCCCATCAAGTAAACTACGCTGAATACACAGATCCAAACGATGTCAAGGAAGTGCCAGAACAAGCTTAGGCAAGCTAGACGACGCGTGTTTGCAAGAGTCAAACCATATTTCTTGATTTGAACCATAAGCACGATCATCCAGACCAGACCAGAAGTTACGTGAATACCGTGCGTACCTACCAAAGTAAAGAACGCAGATAAGAACGCACTTGTGCTTGGACCGTGACCCGCATGAACTAGATGATTGAATTCATATAGTTCCATGCCGATGAAGATAGCACCGAATACCCAAGTAATCGCTAACCAAGTCAGTACTTTTGCAACGTCTTTTTTGTATGCAGCAAGAACTGCAAAACCAAAGGTTACAGAAGAGATCAAGAGGGCGAAGGTTTCAGTAAGAACGAAACCTAAAGAGTCGCCAAACAGGTCTCTCGCACTTGGAGTACCCACAGGAATGTGGCTACTCAAAACAGCGAACGCAATGAAGAGTGTACCGAACAGGACAAGGTCACTCATCAAGTAAGTCCAGAAACCAAAGACGGTGATGTCAGTATCATCGTGATGATGATGCTCATCGTGTCCGTGGTTATCGTGATGAAGTACTTCAGCCATTGTCTTAGTCCTTCTTCAAGTGTTTTTCAAGAATCGCATAGCGTTCGTTTTCAATACGCTCAACTTCAGCAGCTGGAACATAGTAATCCACTTTCTTGGTGAAAGAAGACACGATGAAGCTAATGATAGAAGCAAGGAACGTAACAACTACTAACCACCAGATGTGCCAGATTAAACCGAAGCCCATAACAGTGATGAACATCGCGATAACGAAACCGGCAGCACGGTTAGTTGGCATATGAACATCTTCGTACTTCGTTGGTTTTGCATACGCAACACCATTTTCTTTCTCGATCCAGAAAGTATCAATACCATTGATCTTTGGAAGATGAGCAAAGTTATAGAACGGAGCAGGAGAAGATGTCGCCCATTCAAGGGTACGACCATCCCATGGATCGCCAGTCAAATCCAGACGTTGGTCACGTTGTAAGAAACCAACCACGATTTGCAGAATGAAACATACGATACCAAGCGCAATCAGAACTGCACCGAACATCGCGATATTTACATACGGGTCCCATTCTGGGTTGTCAAATGTATTCAAACGACGTGTCATACCCATGAAACCAAGGATATAAAGTGGCATGAACGCAAAGTAGAAACCGAAGAACCAGAACCAGAACGCTGCTTTACCCCAAGTCTCATTCAGTCTCCAACCGAACATTTTCGGCCAGTAGAAGATGATACCTGCGAACATCGCAAATACTACACCACCAATAATTACGTTATGGAAGTGAGCAATCAGGAATAAAGAGTTATGTACCAGGAAGTCCGCTGGTGGAACCGCCATCAATACACCTGTTAAACCACCGATACCGAAAGTTACCAGGAAGCCTAGTGTCCATAGCATTGGAGTAGTGTAAACAATACGACCCTTGTACATGGTGAATAACCAAGAGAAGATTTTCACACCTGTAGGAATCGCAATAATCATGGTCATGATACCGAAGAACGCGTTAACGTTGGCACCAGCACCCATAGTAAAGAAGTGGTGAACCCATACAACGAATGACAATACTGTGATTGCTACTGTTGCATACACCATTGATTTGTAACCGAACAATGCTTTGCGCGAGAAAGTCGCAACAACTTCAGAGTAAATACCAAATGCTGGTAATACCAAGATATATACTTCCGGGTGACCCCAAGTCCAAATCAAGTTCACGTACAACATCGGGCTACCACCCAAGTCGTTAGTAAAGAAGTGGAAACCGAAGTAACGGTCAAGCGTTAACATTGCAATTGTTGCAGTCAACACTGGGAAAGCCGCAATAATCAATACTGCTGTACATAAAGATGTCCAGGTAAAGATTGGCATTTCCATAAGTTTCATGCCAGGCGCACGCATTTTGATGATGGTAACGAAGAAGTTAACACCCGTTAATAGCGTACCCAGACCTGAAATTTGCAGTGCCCAGATATAGTAGTCCATACCTACGCCTGGAGAGTATTCAATGCCAGACAGTGGAGGGTATGCCATCCAGCCTGTTGCAGCGAACTCACCTAACGCGAGTGACACCATCATTAGACCCGCAGCACCGGCGAATAACCAGAAGCTGAGTGAGTTTAATAATGGAAATGCAACGTCACGTGCACCGATTTGAAGCGGTACAGAGATGTTCATCAAACCAACAACAAGACCCATTGCCACGAAGAAGATCATGATCACGCCATGCGCGGTAAAGATCTGATCGTAATGCTCAGGGTGTAAATAACCTTCGCCGCCACCTTTTGCAAGGAACTGCTGAAGACGCATCATGATCGCATCGGCGAAACCACGCACCAGCATGATGATCGATACGAACAGGTACATGATACCAATTTTTTTATGGTCTACAGATGTGAACCATTCGTTCCACAGGTAGCCCCATTTTTTGAAGTAGGTAATACCGGCAACAACTGCGATACCACCCAAGATCATCATTGCAACAGTTGCCAATACGATTGGATCGTAAGGAATTGCATCCGGACCTAACTTACCTAAGAAGCTCATGTCTTATTCTCCTTGAGAAGCAGTCGCATGTTCACCAGCTACATGAGCTTCAGAAGCAGACGCTTCATGAGCAACAGCATCAGTCGCTGCAGCTTCTACAGGAGCTGAATGGTCAGCACCGTGGTAGTTACTCATATACTTGTGAATCACAGATTCAAACAAACCTTGCTCTACAGAAGAGTAGTAAGTCACAGGATGTGGCTTAGTAGGGTAAGGCTTCATTGCTTCAGCAGCAGCCTTCTCTTCAGGAGTCTTAGCTCTTGCAATAATCGCTTCGATCTGGTGAACACCGCGGTTACCGTCACGTAAGCTTGCAAATTCAGCTTGGTCTAGAACAGTTTTTTGTACTGCATTAGGGTTAACTGAAGTACCGTTTCCTGCCTGAATAGCAGAAACCCATTCAGCAAATTGAGCATCAGTCACAGAATGTGCACGGAAGCGCATTTGTGAGAAGCCATAGCCTGAATAGTTTGAAGAGAAACCACGATAACCTTCAGCTGGACTAGTTTCATCAGCTAAGAAGTTAAGGTGAGTTTGCATACCTGCCATTGCATAAATCTGACCACTTAACGCCGGGATGAAGAACGAGTTCATCGTGAAGTTAGAGGTTAAACGAAGGCTTACCGGAGTTTGCTCTGGGAAACGCAATTCGTTAACAGTTGCAATGCCTTGCTCAGGATAGATGAAGATCCATTTAAATTGCTCAGCAATAACCTGAACAGTTAAAGGTGCTTTATCTGCTTCAATTGGACGGTATGGGTCATACTTGTGGGAACCCCACCAAGTTAACCAAGCTAAAATACCAATAATAATGACAGGGATACCCCATACTACAATTTCAATCGCAGTAGAGTGTGCCCATGTAGGTTTATAGTCTGCGTCTTTATTCGATGCACGATATTTCCAACCGAACCATAATGCCATGATGATTGATGGAATAACCACCAAAAGCATTAAGTAAATCGCAGTCATCATCAGGTTACTTTGACCTGCTGCAACTGGACCTTTAGAGTTCAGAAGTACCATATCACCACCACACCCGGTCAAGAGTGCAGTCATCGCAGATAAAGACAATACAGCTAAAATCGTTTGTCTCATTTTACAACCTCGGTGAAGAGTCCCATTCCCTAATTTAATATGGGATAGCGATTAAAGTGCACATGACAAAAAAGGCTGAATTTTACAAAACATCCTATTAATCACAATACACCGCTACGTTGTAGGGCATTATGCCTGAGATTCACGAACTAAGCTATATCTAGGGCGCTTTAAATGCCTGTAATAAAAACCGATTTTGCTGGTCTGGATTGGGGGGGATTTATGGGAATTTTATTTCAATTTCAAAGTTCTGTAATCAAAATGGGATGATATTCATCCCATTTTGTGTATTCCTGCACTATTGTTTCACAACTTGCGTTTTTGCGAGTTTATCGTGCAAGGTTTGACGTTTTTTGCCCAATCCGAAGGCCCAGTCAATAATTAAACTCAGTGGCATAAATACAATATTTAAAAATATGAAAAATACGCTACGAATAGTAAAGGCGCGCAACAGGCTGGTCTTTTCACCTGATTCTACATCTACAATTTTGATTTTCGTGAGCTTTTTACCAATACTTTGGCCTGATTTGGCAATCAGAAAGGCTTGAATGGCCAGCATGATAATCAAATAGACCGCTGTGGCAAGCCACGCCTGCTGAGAAAACATCTCAAACATTTGAGTCTGTAATTGCTGAGCCATTGCAGGATCTGCATCGCTACTCAGCACAACATTCATGAATTCTTCATTCAGTTGAGCAAACCGCGTTTCCTGTTCAGGCGTAAAAAAAGCAGTCAAAATGAAGGTTGCTGGTAGCCACAGTAATACGTCTACAATTTTGGCCAGGATACGGCTTGGAATACTGGCAAGTTCATTTTTTTGAGTTACTGTTTGAGTATGAGGCTGTGAGTAGGCCGAAGTCGTTGGTTGGCTATTCTGGAATACCGGCGTTTCAGGTGTGACTGCTGGAGCGACATAACCTTCGGGTTGATATACCGATTTTCCTTGGGTAAGTTCACCTAAGGCTTTCCACTCGGTCATGCCTTGATGCCATGCCAGGTCAGTCAGCATGACTTGTTGATTCGCCAGCATCTGATTCAATTGCTCGAGCGTATATGGACCAGCTTGTTGATTGTTTCGTGCCAAGTAAATCTGCATATAGACTGAATCTCAATATATAAATGTGAACTGATAATAGCTTTGAACAAGATTGTATTGAATTCTGTTTTGAAAACAAACATCCTCTCATCGTAAGATATAGATTAATTAAGGATTTTCAATCATATTTCTTATTAAAAATGCGCCCATACAAAATTGCAAGGATCTCTACTCTTAAAAATATCTTCCCGAACACTCAATGGTTATTCATTATTATTGCCATTTTGATATGACTTTACTGTTGGTATTTGTTTGTCATTACAGTCTTTATGTGTTGATAAGCTTTGATTTAATTATATTTATAACTTCAATTGTTTAGATTTCGATTGGGTCTTTAGTTATCAAGTTTCAAACAATAAATCATAATGTCTATCTCATAAAAAAGACCCTATCAAAGGGTCTTTTTTATTCACAATTGCTTATGCTTTTTGCACTTTTTCTTCAGCCAGGAAGAACCAAGTTTCAAGTACCGAGTCTGGGTTTAAAGATACAGAGTCGATACCTTGTTCCATTAACCATTGTGCAAGATCTGGGTGATCAGAAGGACCTTGACCACAAATACCAACATATTTGCCAGCTTTACGGCATGCTTGAATTGCAAGAGAAAGCAACGCTTTAACCGCAGGGTCGCGCTCATCAAATAGGTGAGAGACAATACCAGAGTCACGGTCAAGACCAAGCGTTAATTGTGTTAAGTCGTTTGAACCAATAGAGAAACCATCGAAATGTTCAAGGAACTGATCTGCCAATAAAGCATTGGTTGGAAGTTCACACATCATGATCACTTTAAGGCCGTTTTCACCGCGCTTAAGACCATTTAATGCAAGAAGTTCAATTACACGTTTCGCTTCAGCAACAGTACGAACAAATGGAATCATGATCTGGATATTGGTTAAACCCATTTCATCACGTGCCTTTTTCAATGCACGACATTCGAGTTCAAAGCAATCACGGAAGTTATCAGAAACGTAGCGACTTGCACCACGGAAACCTAGCATCGGGTTTTCTTCTTCTGGCTCGTATAACTTACCACCGATCAAGTTTGCATATTCGTTAGACTTGAAGTCTGACATACGAACAATGACTGGCTTGTCTGCAAATGCAGCAGCAAGTGTCGAGATACCTTCAACCAGTTTCTCTACATAGAATTCAATTGGAGATGCATAACCTGCAGTACGCGCCATGACTGCTGCACGTGTTTCACGTGGAAGGCTGTCAATATTGATTAATGCTTTCGGGTGAACACCAATCATACGGTTAATAATGAATTCAAGACGCGCCAGACCAATACCTGCGTTTGGAATTTGGGCAAAGTCAAATGCACGATCCGGGTTACCCACGTTCATCATTACTTTAAATGGAAGAGCAGGCATAGACTCAATTGAATTCTTTTGAATTTCAAAATCTAGTGCGCCTTCATAGATAAAGCCAGTATCACCTTCAGCACAAGACACAGTCACTTCCTGACCGTCTACAAGAACTTCAGTTGCATTACCACAACCCACGATTGCAGGAACACCAAGCTCACGTGCAATAATTGCTGCGTGACAAGTACGACCACCACGGTTTGTTACAATCGCAGCTGCACGTTTCATGACTGGTTCCCAATCCGGGTCAGTCATATCAGATACAAGAACATCACCATCTTGTACTTTGTCCATTTCTTTAATAGACGTCACAATGCGGACTTTACCAGAACCAATGCGTTGACCAATTGAACGGCCTTCACAGATCACAGTACCGCGTTGTTTCAACAGGTAGCGTTCCATAGTGCCGACATTTTCACGGCTTTTTACAGTTTCAGGACGCGCCTGAACGATGTAGATTTTGCCATCATCGCCATCTTTTGCCCACTCGATGTCCATTGGTGTACCGTAGTGGTTTTCAATGATCAGCGCTTGTTTAGCAAGCTCTTGTAATTCTTGGTCGTTTAAAGCGAACTGTTGGCGTTCAGCTTTTTCAACATCCACGACAACGACAGATTTACCTGCAGAGGCTTCTTCACCGTAAATCATTTTCTGATGCTTAGAACCCAGGTTGCGACGAAGAATCGCGTGTCGGCCTGCATTTAAAAGCGGTTTAGAAATATAGAATTCGTCCGGGTTAACTGCACCTTGAACGACCATTTCACCCAAACCATAAGATGCGGTAATGAATACTGCATCACGGAAGCCTGATTCAGTATCTAGCGTAAACATTACACCTGCAGCGCCAGTTTCTGAACGAACCATGCGTTGTACACCAGCAGACAGGGCAACTACATCATGGGCAAAGTTTTGGTGTACACGGTAAGAGATTGCGCGGTCGTTGTACAAAGATGCAAACACTTCTTTGATTGCGATCAGAACGTTATCAATACCACGAATATTCAGGAAAGTTTCTTGCTGGCCGGCAAAAGAAGCATCCGGCAAATCTTCTGCAGTTGCAGAAGAACGAACGGCAACCGCGATGTCAGGGTTGCCGTTAGAAAGTTCTGCAAATGCTGTACGAACTTCTTGTTCTAAGGCAGGCGTAAGTGGAGTATCCACAATCCATTGACGAATTTTTGCGCCAGTTTCAGCGAGTGCATTTACATCATCAACATTGAGTGCAGCAAGCTCTGCATTGATTTTAGCGTTTAGGCCACTTTGCTCGAGAAATTCACGGTAGGCATCGGCAGTCGTTGCGAAACCACCTGGCACAGATACACCAGCATTTGATAAGTGGCTGATCATTTCGCCTAGTGATGAGTTTTTCCCACCGACCAGCTCAACGTCGTGCTTCCCTAATTTTTCCAGACCAATTACGCGCGCTTCCAAAGTTGTTACTCCACTTTTGCAGTATTAATCACTATCTCGGCATGAGAGTATAGCAAATCATCTAGGTTTTTGATTTTACTAAGCGACAGTCATGTAAGATCGGTTTACTATAAAGATTATATAGCACTAAGACAAATGTTGGAGGAGAATTTTAATGTCGGAAGGTAAACAAATTCAGCGTAGTGTTTTCTTTATTTCAGATGGTACCGCCATCACCGCTGAAACTCTTGGACACTCGCTGTTAGCGCAGTTTCCACATGTGAAATTTGACATTCATATTATCCCTTACATTAGCTCCGAAGAAGCGGCCACAAACGTGGTTGCAGAGATCAATGCAAGAGCTCAAGTCGATGGTGAAAAACCGCTGGTATTTGATACCCTGGTGGATCCCTATGTGCGCGACATTATTAATACCGCAAATGCAGTAAATCTTGATGTATTTGAAGGGCTTATTAGTAAATTGGCTGATGAGTTAGGCACGATTCCTACAACTTTAGTCGGGCAAACCCATGCAGTGACCGACTCTGAGTCCTATAAGGCCCGTATTGATGCAGTGCATTTTGCTTTAGATAATGACGACGGCGCACGTACCCGGCATTATGATAAAGCTGACCTGATCCTGATTGGTGTATCGCGTTCAGGTAAAACCCCGACCTCTATTTATCTGTCTTTGCAGTTCGGTATTCGCGTAGCAAACTATCCACTGACTGAAGAAGATTTGGACGATAACCGTCTGCCAGCCGTGCTGCGACCGCATAAAAACAAGCTGTTTGGCCTAATGATTGATGCGGAACGCCTTGTAGCCATTCGTTCTGAGCGTAAGGCCAATAGCCGTTATGCCAGCTTTAGTCAGTGTCAGATGGAGTTGCGTGCGATTGAAGGGATTTATATTTCGGAAGGCATCAAGTACCTGAATGTTTCTGAAATGTCGATTGAGGAAATCTCAACGCGTGTGTTGCAAATGACCGGTTTAAAACGTCGAATCGGTTAAGAAACCAGCCAGAGCCAAACTGCGGTTTGGCTTTGATTTATAGCTAAAAATTACAAGTAAGCATTGATTAATCGAAATAATGTATGAGTTTTATAATTTAAATAAAATATTAGGTATCATTTTTAAAAATATCCTAGAGTCTTCTTTGCTCATTTTGTTGAATAAATCATCAATTAGTTCGTGGCATTTAATTTAAAATCTCATTAATAGCTCATCAAATTTTTATATTGACTTGTCAGCGTGAGTTATTTTTCTGCTAAATAAGTATGAATAATAATATCGACCGGATGCTGCTCACTATTGATGCAATGAATCGTATTTTCCGAAATTTTTAGAATCGGCCAGGTAATTAGCTGGCAATTTTCACGCTGTAGGGCAGTATAATAATGATCTGATTTCAGATAAATTTTACGGGAAGATGCAAGATTTGGCGTTAACTGGCGTCTTAGCCACAAATTCTGCACCTGATTTTCTAAAAACCGCAGAGAGAGTAGACTTTTAATCCGGTTGTTAAATAAGCGGCGATTTTTACCAATCAATGGATGATTAATAATTCGTTGCAGAATTCGGTCGGAACCGGGCAGTACAAAAGCTGGATTAATCTGGAAAACTTTCACCGAACGGGCATGTTGACTGATCTTATCCAGCTGGCTCACGGTAAACTGGTCAGTGCCAATAATCGCAATATCTTTATCTGCATAATCCAATTCTAGCAGTTCGGAAGAGGGTACTTTAATTCCAGTAAACTGCTGAAAATGTTCGGGGCGATTTTCAAAAATACCAGCGTGTGGATCCTGCTTGGTAGACATTAGAATTCCTTGAATTTATTTAATAATTAATTTTCTTTTATGAGATATAAGCAAAAACTCAAGCCAGGGTAAAGTGAAAAATTTAACTTAGACAGTCATCTATTTGACCAAAATATAAAATCTGATTTTATTGAAGGTTGAATGGATTTATATGCAATCCAAAAGGAATGACTTTTAACTTGACGAGATCGACGAAAGAAAAGAAGTGAAGTGTTCGTTCAGGGAAGAAGCTTTTTAATGGAAGAGATCGATAGAAATGATTTTACTGATATATTTCTTTTGGTCATGTACTAGCTCAAACCTGATCTGACAGTTACCTGATTTTTATTGTGCCTGTCAGGTTAAATTTGAGCTAAATTCTTCTCAGCCCAAATTTGTTTTCCATCAAGTAAAGTTTCAAATGGTGTACGACCACAGCAGATTTTTCCTTGATGAGTCCGTTCAGTATTATAGAATTTCAGCCAGTCGTCTAAATCCGTCTGCAACTCTTCTAGCGTGCTATAAAGCTTTTTCCTAAATGTAATTTGATAAAACTCCTGCAGTATTGTTTTATGGAAGCGTTCACAGATCCCATTCGTTTGTGGTGAAGCTGCTTTTGTCTTCGTGTGATCAATGTCATTGAGCGCTAGATACAACTCATAGTCATGTTGTTCCACCTTACCGCAATACTCGGTTCCTCTGTCTGTAAGAATGCGAAGCATTGGTAAATCCTGGGATTGATAGAAAGGTAATACACGATCATTGAGCAAATCAGCCGCTGTAATCGGTGTTTTGGTTGTATAGAGCTTGCAATGAACGACCTTGCTATAAGTATCGATAAATGTTTGCTGGTAGATCCGTCCAACACCCTTGAGATTCCCGACATAAAAGGTGTCTTGTGCACCTAAATAGCCTGGATGAGCAGTTTCGATTTCACCACACGCCACATCATCTTCATGCTTACGCTCAAGTGCAGCAATCTGATGATCATTTAGTACGATACCATCCTGTGCCACTTTAGCTTCGAGTGCTTTTAAACGCTTCTTAAAGTTCTCCAAATCATGGTGGAGCCAAATAGAACGAACACCACTCCCTGAAACAAATACACCTTTCTTGCGCAATTCGTTACTGGTACGATGCTGACCATAAGCTGGATATTGAATTGCGAAATCAATGACCGCCAGTTCTGTAGCATCATCTACACGGTTTTTTAGATTTGGTACTCGACGGGACTTATTGATTAATGCATCAATGTCACCAGACTGTACTAACTCATGATAGCGATAGAAAGTATCTCTAGAGACACCCATCACTTTGCATGCTCTAGAAACATTTTGAAGCTCTTCAGCTAAATTGAGTAAGCCGACTTTGTGTTTGATGATTTGATTGTTAGTATGCAACATAAGAAAGTTACCTTTGTTTAATTAAGATTTCGACACCTTTATCAAAGCGGGTAACTTTCTCTTTTTCAAGAAGAATGTACGATCAAGTCTGAACTAATACACTTTAAATATTAAAAACATCTACCCATTGCTGAGAATAGGTAGATGCAACTCTTATTTACTGACCATTTTTAATTTGCATCAACAGCTCAAAGTTATGTAGGCGTTTGTCAGTGTCATAGATGTCGCAAGTAAAGATAAACTCATCCACGTCATATTTGGCTAAAAGCGATGCCAGACCGGCTTTAACGGTTTCTTTGGAACCGACCTGAGCCATGGCAAAGAAATTATCGACTGACATTTTTTCCGGCGGCGACCACAGACCTTCCATCGAATCAATTGGTGCTTTAAGTTTTAGGCTTTGCCCACGAATCAGTGATAAAACCCGCTGATAGGCACTGGTCGACAGATATTGTGCTTCTTCATCGGTATCTGCGACACAGGTCGGTACGCCCATCGATACATAAGGGCGATCGAGATATTCAGACGGTTCAAAGTTTTCACGATATAATTGAATGGCCTGACCCAGCATACGCGGGGCAAAATGCGAAGCGAAGGAATAAGGTAGGCCGAGTTTTGCTGCCAATTGCGCACTAAACAGACTGGACCCTAATAACCATACAGGTACATGCGTGCTTTGACCCGGCGTTGCCACAATACGCTGTCCTGGAATTGGATCTTTAAAATATTGCAGAATTTCCAGAACATCCTGCGGAAATTGATCTTCGGTTTCCTGACGGCCACGACGCAGGGCACGCATGGTCATTTGATCTGTACCGGGTGCGCGGCCCAGACCCAGTTCAATCCGGTCCGGATAGAGCGTTGCCAAGGTGCCGAACTGTTCTGCTACTACTAGTGGAGCATGATTCGGCAGCATAATTCCACCAGAGCCTAAAGTTAGGGTTTTGGTATTCGCCAGTAAATAGCCTAAGAGAACTGCGGTTGCTGAACTGGCAATGCCATCCATATTATGATGTTCTGCCAGCCACATCCGGCGATAACCCAATTTTTCTGCTGCTTGGGCAAGTTCCAGCGCATGGTTTAGCGCGAATTGAATAGTCTTGTCGTCACGAACAGGAACCAGTTCGAGTATAGAGAACTGGGTATCGTTAAGCGTACGCATAGTATTACTCTTAAATAGACATCTCTAAAAGCATACGACTTTAGAAGGCGTTTGTATATCGAAAAAAATCGATATAAGTGTAAACCAAAAGATAAAGATAAAAAATAAAGGCAAAAAAATAAGCATCCGAAGATGCTTATAAAGGAGGAAAGAATAAGGGGAGAGAATCTTAACGACGACGGTTGTTATAGCGATAATCGTTATAACGGTAGTTACGAGAAGAGTTATAGCGACGTTCGCTGCGGTCATCATAACGACGGTCTTCGCTAACTTTTTTACCTAAAGCTGAACCACCTGCTGAACCCAGTGCCGCACCGATATAACCACCGTTAGTGCCTGCCATGTTTCGGCCAACTGCATAACCTGCACCGCCACCTAAAGCACCACCGATAATCGCACCATTACGGTCACGTTTATTTGCCGCTACTGCGGCACCCGCACCGCCACCAATCGCTGAACCGATTGTTGCACCAGTGGTACCGCCCATTTTATTACCTACTGCAGCACCAACAACACCACCTAGTGCAGAAGCTAAAGCTGTATTGGTTGTATTGCCTGCATTGGCAACTGTCATACCCATGGCTGAGGTTGCTACAACAGCGATCATTAGAGATTTATAGTTCATGAGGACACCTTTTATATATCTAGCTATATTTTGTTGATGAGATAAATTTAATCTAGCAAGCGCCAAACAGCATGAAGGCAATGTTGGCGAATTGTGATTTTTATCTCCTTAATTTATTCATGATGTGGACAGGATAATTCCATGTATTAATTGAAAATTCACATATTAAAGCCACAATAAAAAAAGCACCAAAAGGTGCTTTTCATGTTAAATGTAGCGTCTGGTCTAAACTGCCTGAGCGCAAATTAACGGTAACGTTTTTTCCAGTGTTTAGAGCGTTTTTCAGCTGCTTTATCTTTGGCAATCTTGTTACCTAGTGCAGCACCACCGGCAGCACCCAAAGCTGAACCGATATAACCGCCGTTAGTGCCGCCCATATTTTTACCTACGGTATAACCTGCACCGCCACCTAGGGCACCACCAATGGCAGATTCAGTACGGTTTTTCTTGCTGCTTGCAACTGCTGCACCGCCAGCACCACCTAAAGCAGCACCAATGGTTGCACCAGTATTACCGCCCATGTTTTTACCTAATGCTGTACCTGCAACACTACCTAAAGCACTTGCTGCTGCAACACGCGCTGTACTGTCGGCATGTGCGTTTACGGTCATCATTGAACCAGCAGCTAAAACTGTACTCATTAAAAGTGCGTTGAGTTTCATGTCATCACTCCGTGTCCATCTACAGGACTGTAGTTATTTCGATGCGGAAAATGTAACAAATCATGCCCAAAACAATATGAAGATGTTTCTTCATAATTCCCTGCTTTATTTGGCGAATTGTAAAATCAGCAAGAAATAAGAATAAGATCGACTATAAAAAAAGCAATTCCACTGTTTTTAATCATATTTGTTAACAAATGCTGTAGAGCACGAATGATAGCAACGCGGACTTACTCAATAATGATGTTCATTAGAAGCCAGAGTCGTTAAACTAGGCGCAATTTTTTGATTTCGCTGTGCTAAATCGGTTTTTAGTCGCAGCCTATGTTTGAGATTTTTTAGAAAATGAAAGAATCGTTACGTTTACGATTAGACCAACTCTCTGACCGCCATGAAGAATTGACCGCATTACTGGCTGATGTAGAAGTCATTTCTGATAATAAGCGCTTCCGTCAATTGTCACGTGAGCATAATGACTTAACAGAAATCACCAATGTCTGGACCAAGTACAGACAGGCTGAAGAAGACATTGAAACAGCTCAGGCCATGCTGTCAGATCCAGATTTTAAGGAAATGGCACAGGAAGAAATTAAAGAGAATAAAGCTTTAATTGAATCGCTTGAAGCAGACCTGAACATCTTGATGATTCCGAAAGATCCGAATGATGCCAACTCGGCTTATCTTGAGATTCGTGCCGGAACCGGCGGCGATGAAGCTGCGATTTTCTCAGGCGATTTATTTCGTATGTATAGTAAATATGCGGAAAACCAAGGCTGGCGTATTGAAATCCTCTCTGAAAATGAAGGCGAACATGGTGGCTATAAAGAAGTCATCTGCCTGATTAATGGTGACGGGGTTTACGGTCGTCTAAAATTTGAAAGTGGTGCGCATCGTGTACAGCGTGTACCAGCGACCGAATCACAAGGCCGTGTGCATACCTCAGCATGTACCGTTGCGATTCTTCCTGAAATTGATGTCGATACCTCGGTTGAAATCAACTCATCTGATTTGCGCATTGATACCTACCGTGCTTCAGGTGCAGGTGGTCAGCATGTTAACAAAACCGATTCTGCAGTACGTATTACTCATATTCCAACCGGCACCGTAGTGGAATGTCAGGAAGAGCGTTCACAGCATAAGAACAAGGCCAAAGCGATGGCACTGCTGGTATCACGTTTGGAAAATGCCAAACGTGCAGCAGCAGATGCAGCAACCTCGGAAATGCGTCGTGACCTGGTGGGATCGGGTGATCGTTCGGAACGTATCCGTACTTATAACTATCCGCAAGGTCGTATGACCGATCACCGCATTAACCTGACTTTATACAAGCTGGATGCCGTGATGGAAGGTGATTTGACCGAATTGCTGGATAGTCTGCACCGCGAATATCAGGCGGATCAGTTGGCCATGCTTGCACAGCAGAATGGTGGATAATGAATATTTTACAAGCCTTGGCTTTACGCGGCGAAGCTGAAAGTTACGAACGTCAGGAAAATGCCTGGTTACTGGAACACATCACCAAGATTGATTCATTTGATCTGCTGATGAAAAAGGATCAGGAGTTAACGCCGGAACAGGAACAGGCGTATAAAGACGGATTGGCGCGTATTGCTGCCGGTGAGCCTTTGGCTTATGTCACTGGTTCACAGCCATTCTGGACTTTAGACCTCAAAGTGACCAAAGATACCTTGGTGCCACGTCCGGATACTGAAGTGCTGGTTGAGACTGTGTTGAAATTGGATCTGCCTGATGATGCCCGTGTGGTGGATTTGGGTACAGGTACTGGTGCAATTGCCTTATCACTGGCATCTGAACGTTCTAACTGGACACTAACCGCTTCCGATATCTACGAGCCTACGCTTGAGGTGGCGAAATATAATGCGGAACAACATGATATTGAGAATGTGGAATTTGTTCTGGGTTCATGGTTGAAACCATTTGGCCGTCAATTCTTTGATGCCATTGTATCGAATCCACCTTATATCGATGCTGATGATGTGCATATGCAGAATCTGGCGACTGAACCGGAACGTGCGCTGGTGGCAGATAAAAAGGGGCTGGCCGATATTGAAATGATTATTCTGCAAGCCAAGAAGCATTTGACTGTCAATGGTTGGGTGGTGCTTGAGCATGGTTATGATCAGGCAGACGCCGTACAACATCTATTTAAACAGGCGGGTTATAAGCAAGTCCGCACGGTTAAAGATTATGGCGGGAATGATCGCGTAACTTTGGGTCAATGGCCACATTAATCTGTCATCTATCTTTATAAAAAAGCGACCGATGTGGTCGCTTTTTTATTGGATTTTTTCTTTATAAATTCCTGACTGCATCTGAAACCTTAAGTATTTTGAATGATATGACGCCAACGCAGTATAACTAAAAACAAAAAAGCGATGCCAGAGCACCGCTTTCGAGGAATACTTAAAAAAGAATTACATTGGATAGTCTTGTAGACAGTCATAGACTTCTACCTGATCCAAACTGCCAGTTTCCATTGCCAGACAAAGTGCCACAACTTTCAAAGTGTCTGCCAGAGATCTTTCATCTTTCAAGGCAATACCTTGTTGTAATTCATTGATACGTTCTGCCGGAATTTCAAGGGCCTGAGCCGCTTCCACAGCATCTACCTGATTAAAGAAGTGCAGAATTGCATCTTTCAGTTCTGCATCCGATGCATTTAAAATCCCTTGATTCAACTGTTCTGTGATCAGATCAGTCGAAGAAAATAAAGCTTTAGAGAAGTTTTGGACAAGATTTTGCCCAAGCACATCAGTCATCTTTAACATGGAGATACCTTCAACTAGAAAGGAAAATGGAGAGTACAGCCAATAGCAAAAGTGCTATAAATTGAATGAAAAATAATCTATTCTCGGGTAAATTGCAAAGCTTTCCGCGTGACTGTGTAGTCCTGCTAATATATGTTTTAGGGCTTGAAATATATAATCATAATAAAAATAAATGCTTAGAATCCAAGTGTTTTTCGGTAATATTTTTAAAGTCTAAATTTATATAAATTATCTAATATTATTTTGTCGATACGCGCCTGGACTGACGCCAGTCCACTTTTTGAATGCACGATGAAATGCACTGGATTCCTGAAAATTAAGCTGATCGCTGATCTCTTGTAAACTTTGTTCAGTACGGGTCAGTAACTCAATGGCGGTATCCCGGCGTATCTCATTTTTTAACTGTTGATAGCTGACACCTTCACTTTTTAAACGCCGTTGCATGGTCGCTTCAGACATATTCATTTTTAAGGCCAGTTCATTCAGTTCCAGCCATTCTGCTGGTGAAACCTGTAGCAATTGTCGGCGAATCTGAGTGCTTAAAGCATAGGGATTTTTAAAACGTACCAATAAATTTTGTGGGGTTTGCTGAATAAACTGATACCAGGACTGAGCATCCTGTTTAATTGGCAGTTGCAGATAGCTTGCATCAAATTGCACATAGTTTTCGCTGGCCTGATATTCAATCTGTTCACAAAAACGGACTTTGTAATCAAAATCATCTAGGGGTGCTGCGCATTTGAGTTGAATCTGATTAAGCAAAATCCGTTGTCCACTTAACCAGCAGATCAGGGTATGAATCAGCATCAGATAAGTCGCATAACTAAACATACGTTTGGTTGCTTTTAAATCATAAATCACGATATAGGCATAGTGTTCCTCAACCATGAGTGTACTTTGCAGATCGTCCAAAACCAGGTTGAGAAATTGCAGAATGTGTTGCAGGGCTTTTTCCAGTGTATCTGCCTGCATGACCATTTTGGAAAGCAACTTAAAACTGCCACGACGCATGGCATGGCTGTCCATTCCAAAAAATTCGTCATTCATGCTGTCTGCAAGCACAGTCCATAACTGGGCAAATTGGCTGACCGACACGCGTGCCTTGGGAGCATTCAGGACCTCCACTAGAATATTGGCTTTTTTCAGAATGGCAAGGATATCAAATTGCAGCCGTTTGGCATCCAGCAATGCTTCGTTCACCAGATCAATCGAGATGGTGCCTTTGCTATATTCCAGTGCAGGCTTATGCATATTCAGTCTGACATCCTTGTTTTCATTGTCCAAATACATCATGCAAGATGCAATATTTGGAAATTGTACAGAATAAAAACTCTGTTTACTCTGCATATTAAGTCGTATCTGAAATAGAAAAATCGCTAGGAAATAAACATGAACATTCAGGGAAAAGTTGTTGTCGTTACAGGTGGTGCATCAGGTTTGGGTGCAGCTACAGCGACTCATTTGGTTGAACACGGTGCTAAAGTAATTCTGGTTGATATGAATCAGGAGCAGGGTCAGGCCTTACAGCAGCAACTGGGTTCACAGTCTGAGTTTGTACAGCTCGATGTGACCGATGAACAAGCCGTTGAAAGTTTCTTCGCTCATGTTGAAAGTACGTATGGTCAACTGAATGGTCTGATCAACTGTGCCGGGATTGCACCGTCTGCCAAAGTATTGGGACGAAACGGCATCCATGAATTGGCAATGTTCCAAAAAGTGCTGAATATTAATGTAAACGGTACTTTTAATATGTTGCGTCATGCGGCGGCTTTAATTGCAAAATATGAGCTGCAAGCTGGTGAAGAAGAACGTGGCGTGATTGTGAATACTGCTTCAGTTGCCGCTTATGACGGTCAAATTGGTCAGACTGCCTATGCGGCTTCTAAAGGTGCAGTCGTCGCAATGACTTTACCTTTGGCACGTGAACTGGCTCGTGAAGCGATCCGTGTCATGACCATCGCGCCGGGCATTATGGAAACTCCGATGCTGAAAGGCATGCCGCAAAATGTCCAGGATGCTTTAGGACAAATGGTGCCGTTTCCACCACGTCTGGCAAAACCACAGGAATTTGCCCATCTGGTGGGACATATTTTTGAAAATAGTTATTTGAATGGTGAGGTCATTCGTTTGGATGGCGCAATCCGTATGCAGCCTAAATAAGTTTTCGATTTATATAGGACATGATGATTTGCACAGCTACCAATTTCTCATTGAATTTAAATGAATTTGCTTAAGCATGCATTTTCTTTTGAAGGATCAAAAGAAACAAAAATCCTTTGCGAAACTGAAGATACATCCCTGTATCTCAGTTTCGCAGGCGACATCCATGCCGCCTTATCCGACGTGCCAACGATCTCAATAGTAAAAAGCTTGAAGTAAATAAATAGATATAGAAAGGGAAGTTCAATGATTTTAAATGATGAACAAAAAATGATTCAGGACATGATGCGCAATTATTCGCAGCAGAAGCTGAAACCGACGGCGGCCTTACGCGACAAAACGGCACAATTTCCAGCACAAGAACTTAAAGAGCTTGGTGAGCTTGGTGCATTGGGTATGACAGTGGCTGAAGAATGGGGTGGTGCAGGTCTGGATTATGTATCATTGGTTTTGGCGCTAGAGGAAATTGCCGCAGGAGATGGTGCAATCTCGACGATTATCAGTGTGCAGAATTCTTTACCTTGTGGCATTACCCAGCGTTATGGCACAGAGGCACAAAAACAGCAGTATTTGACTAAACTGGCAACAGGTGAATGGCTAGGCTGTTTCTGCTTGACGGAACCTCAGGCCGGTTCGGATGCCAGTTCGCTGGAGTGTAAAGCCGAACGCGATGGCGATGAATGGGTGCTAAATGGTACCAAGCAGTTTATCACGACAGGTAAACACGCACAGATTGCACTAGTCTTTGCTGTGACTGATAAATCTGCAGGGAAAAAGGGTATTTCATGCTTTCTGGTGCCGACCGATGCACCGGGTTATATCGTGTCACGCCTAGAAGAGAAAATGGGTCAGCATTGTTCGGATACCGCGACCATCGTTCTGGATAACTGCCGGATTCCGGCTGCCAACCTGCTGGGCCAGGAAGGTGAAGGCTATAAAATTGCCTTGTCGAATCTTGAATCGGGTCGCATCGGGATTGCAGCACAATCAGTCGGTATGGCGCGGGCTGCACTAGATACTGCAGTGGAATATGCCAATGAACGCAAAGCCTTTGGTGTGGAAATTGTGCAGCATCAGGCTGTGGCGTTCAGGCTTGCAGATATGGCGACCCAAATTGAAGCCGCACGTCAGCTTGTCTTGCATGCTGCAACGTTAAAAGATGCAGGCTTGGCGTGTTTAAAAGAAGCATCGATGGCAAAGCTGTTTGCATCGACCATTGCAGAGCGAGTCTGTTCAGATGCGATCCAGATTCATGGTGGCTACGGTTATGTCTCTGATTTTCCGGTTGAGCGTATCTATCGTGATGTGCGAGTGAGCCAGATTTATGAAGGTGCATCAGATATTCAACGACTGGTGATTGCACGTGAAGTGTGTCAACGCTGATTGTTAAATTAAAAAAAACAGACTTTGATTAATGTTCAAATTCTGCACTTACATGGATGGATATGGAAATTGCAGGATTCAACTGAACATGATGATCTAAAGACATACAGTGCGAATAATCGAAAAATAAGCTTTATTCATGTTCTAGCCATAGGGCATGAATGCAGATTTGAGAAAGTATGCTGATGGAATCAGCAGGAACAACAAATACAAATGGACAAACTCAGGCAAGGTCGCCTGAAAACTACAACAGGAAAGAGGTTGTCGTCATGAAGACACTAGAACAGGCATATGCTGATTTTAATTTTGAAAATATGGTTCAAGAGCATGTGGTTGGAAACGCAGAGAACATCAATGCGTATACCGAATGCTGTGGTCGCTACTTGGGTCAAAACCGAACTGCACTGATTTGGGAAGGCAAAAACGGAGACGCAGAGCAGTGGACCTTTGAACAACTGGCCGTGGCTTCAGGACAGTTGGCCAATTATATGCATTCTCTGGGTTTAAAGGCTGGTGACTGTATTGCAGGGTTACTGCCAAGAACGCCAGCACTCTTAATTACCATATTGGCCACCTGGCGGATCGGTGCCATATACCAACCTTTATTTACTGCTTTTGAAAGTAAAGCCATTGAACATCGCATCAGTACCGCTGGCACCCAGTTGATTGTTACTGATGAAGAACAACGACTGAAACTCCATGATCTCAATGTCCCGAATATTCTGACTGTGCATCAGGCAGCGGCGGATAATTATCAAGATGCTGATTTCTGGACAGCCTTACAGCAACAACCGGAAGAGTTTGAACCGGTAAATTGCCAGTTTAATGATGTCTTCCTGATGATGTTTACTTCAGGTACGACAGGCTTGGCAAAATCGGTTCCTGTGCCTTTAAAAGCCTTGTTGGCCTTTAAAGGCTATATGCTGCACGCTGTAGATCTGCGAGATGAAGATTCCTTCTGGAATCTGGCAGACCCGGGCTGGGCGTATGGACTGTATTATGGCATTGCAGGGCCGCTCAGTTTAGGGCACAGCATCATCATGGATGAACGTGGCTTTAGTGTCGATAATGCCGTACAAATCATTCAAAAATATCAGGTTAGTAACCTGACCGGTTCGCCAACCGCATTTCGCATGTTCTTTGGTTTTAAAGAAAAATTTGATGCAGGCATCAGTTCGCATTTACGCGTGGTAAGCAGTGCAGGTGAGCCGCTCACGCCTGAAGTGATTCAGTGGTTCAATCATGATTTAAGTGTGAATATTTACGATCAATATGGACAGACTGAACTGGGTATGGTGATCGCCAATCATCATGGCTTGGAGCATTATAAAAAAGTTGGTTCAGCCGGTTTTGCTATTCCTGGGCATCGTTTTGCTGTATTGGACAAAGAACATCAGGAAGTAGAAAAAGGCGGGATTGGAACCTTGGCAATTGACTGTGCAGCTTCACCGTTGATGTGGTTTGAAGGCTATGCAGGCCACAACCGCAAGTCATTTGTCGGGCAGTATTATCTCACTGGTGATACCGTGAAGCTGAATGAATATGGCGGTATTGATTTTATTGGGCGTGCAGACGATGTCATTACAACTTCGGGCTATCGGGTTGGGCCTTTTGATGTAGAAAGTACTTTGCTTGAATGTGAAGAAGTGCTTGAATCTGCAGTCGTCGGCAAGCCAGATCCAGAACGTACTGAAATTGTGAAAGCCTTTGTAGTACTTAAATCAGCATATCCAGCCACTGAAGATTTGATGTTGAAACTGCAAAGTTATGTACGTTCACGCTTATCCAAACATGCCTATCCGAAAGAGATTGAGTTTGTGACGTCTTTGCCTAAAACATCGAGTGGCAAGATTCAGCGCAATTTACTCAAACAGCAGGAAGTTGCCAAACTTCAAGAGATGAAGCGAGTCAGTTAATTTTTCAAATTAATTGTTTGATTGAATGTTCAAAGGCTGCCATGGCAGCCTTTGGTTTTTTTAGGAAATAAATCTTCTACTTAAATTTTAGTCAGATATTGAGCTGATTTCCCCAAACTTATATCTTCAAGAGAGCAGATTGAGGCAAGCTAAAATTATAATTTTTATGTCATTACAGTAAAATTACATTAATATTTAAAATAAAATATATCAAAAATTTAGCCTCTTAATTTCAAGAGGCTAAATCTCATTCATTATCAGATATTACCTTGTAGATTCACTTTTTGATGTTCTGCATGAGGTTCGCCCGCTTCACCAGTTACGCCGCCTTTTAAGGCTTTAAAAAGCTGGGTGACTTTGTTGTCTGTCACATTCCAATATTCTGCGCTGACTGCTTCAGCAATCAATACCCGTACGGTAGGATCATCTTTGCCTTCAAACCAGTTTTCAGCCCACGGATTCCACAACTGTTCAATCAGAATGCGGTCAGTACTGATCTGGGCATGTGCACTAATCGACACGTAAATACCATCTGATGGTTTTGCAAAAGACAGACCAATCTGACCACGGCCTGTTTCTGCTGCTTTGACCAGATCATTGGTGTTACGCAGGATGAAATATAAGTTTTGACGTTCATTCATCTGCTCGGAGTTCAGCATGGTCATCGGCTGGGAGTGTATTTCATGTGTGTCGGTTAAATGGCTGATCATGGTGTAACGAACATCCTTGATCAATTCCCATAATTTTTCACGATTATCATGTTGAGTATTGTTATGCTCGGTCATGTATGTTCTCCATACGATTTTATGAAAGCTGAAAAGATTGCTTGGTATTTTCAGATTAATCATATTTAGAGACAGATGCCTTAGGTCTCACTGAACTCATACATTTTCATACTCAAATACAGGCAGAGACTACAGAATTGCTAAACAAGGCAGTTCTATTTACAGGGTAATTCAATAGCAAAGATTTTAAAAACTTCAGGTTTGACACCTTTTATAAATTAGAAGGAACAGTTTGCCGGAACCGTTTAATTGAGGTGATTCAAAAAATCTTGCCAAGCCATAGCGGCTGCATCTTGATACCGAACGTTTAGCTGATATGCTATTTGCCTCAACGATTGCCGAACCATTTATTGATGTGCTGTGAATTGAATGTGAGATTGATATTCCAGAGATTTATCAGCCTTTAGAAACTTCAGTAAAGCTAATTTTACGATCATTGTTAAAAATTTTCGAAACAAGGAAAAACGTTGTCTACATTTAATATGGATACCATATCCCCAGAATTCGAACTCACCGATGCTGAACTGCATCTGTATAGCCGTCAGATTCTTCTGGATGGCTGGGATATTGACGCTCAAGAACGGTTAAAATTTTCTAATGTCTGCATTATTGGTTGTGGCGGGATAGGCTGTGCACTGGCAGAACTTCTGGCACGTGCAGGTGTGGGAAAAATTACCCTGATCGATCCGGATACCATCGAGATGAGTAATTTACAGCGACAACTGGCATTTATACCGCAGGATATTGGATTTTATAAGGCAGAAACGCTGGCCAAAAGACTGAGTCAGGTTAATCCGAACCTACAAGTTGAATATGTGAATCAAGCCTTAACGGCTGAAAATGCAGTAAGTGTGATTGAGCATCAGGATCTGGTATTGGATGGCTGTGATCAGTTTGCCACACGTTATCTGGTCAATCAGATTTGCGTGGAGCTGAATGTGCCCTTATTGAGTGCTTCTGCGATTGGCTTGCAAGGTCAGCTATTTATGGTCGAAGGGGATTCCGCCTGTTATGCTTGCCTGTTCCCGCCAGAAAATCAGGCCGATGAAAGTCTGCGCTGTGCAGATTCCGGTGTACTGGCCACCACACCGAATGTGATGGCCAGCTTACAGGCACATCATGCCTTGTTATATCTGGGATTAGGTCAGATACCACTTCGACAAAAGCTGTTGTTATGGGATGGACTGAGTTTTAAGCAGCGGATTCTCGCTTTCGAAAAAGATACAGATTGCCCAATCTGTCAGGCAAGATAAGCCTGCAAAGTGAATTTTTTTTGCTACACTGCGTTTAATTAATTTTTCCTAAGACATTATGAAAAACAATATCTGGTTAGATGGAATACGTTCAGTTGCCCGTATGGGGGAAACAGCAGTCGTCGCGGCAAAGGCGGGCTTTAAATATGCCACTGAAAAGCCGAGCAATGCCAAACTCATGCGTGAAACTTTTGAATCCTTAGGTTCGACTTATATCAAGCTGGGTCAGTTTATTGCCAGCACACCGTCGCTGTTTCCACGTGAATATGTAGAAGAATTTCAAGGCTGTTTGGATCAGACTCCACGTTTGCCGTTTAGCTATATCCAGCAGGTTTTAGCCTCTGAATTTGCAGGACGTAATCTGGATGAAATCTTTGCATCGATTGATGAAACACCATTAGCCTCTGCATCTATTGCACAGGTGCATGCGGCCAAACTGGTGTCTGGCGAAGATGTGGTGATTAAGGTACAAAAACCCGGTGTAGAAACTATTTTGTACACTGACTTGAACGTCCTACATTGGGCAACCAAATTGCTGGAAAAAGCAGTCCCGAAAGTCAAGTTTGCTTCACTGGCTGACATTGTCGAAGAAATCAAAACCCGTATGGTACGTGAAGTCGATTTTATCGAAGAAGCCCAGAATCTGGATGATTTCGTTAATTACCTGAATATCACCAACAATCAGGCAGCCACTGCACCTAAGGTTTATCATCAATATTCGACCCGTCGTGTGCTCACCATGCAGCGTTTATACGGTGTGCCTTTGACAGATTTTGAAGTGGTCAAAAAAGTATCCAAAGATCCATCTCAAGTACTTATCACTGCGATGAATACCTGGTTTGGCAGCTTGATGATGTGTAACAGTTTCCATGCCGATCTGCATGCAGGCAACCTGATGCTACTTGAAGATGGCCGTGTCGGTTTTATTGATTTCGGTATTGTTGGTCAGCTCAAGCCTGAAGTATGGACGGCATGTATGGCATTCATGGATTCATTGCAACATACCAATTATGAGCTGATGGCGCAAAACATGCTGAAAATGGGCATGACCGCTGTGCAGATTGATACCAAAGTTTTGGCTGCTGATCTGGAACGTTTGTTTAGTGGTGTATTGATGGCAGATCCGCAGGAATTGTTAACGTCAAATCCTGCTGACCTGAACGATATCATGATGGATATGGTGGCTGTGGGTGAACGTCACGGGATCCGCTTCCCGCGTGACTTTGCCTTGTTGTTCAAGCAAATGCTGTATTTCGACCGTTTCATGCGTATTCTGGCGCCGTATACCGACATCTATGCCGATCAGCGTTTGCAGATGGTGCAGAGCATGGATCCGAATCTGCTGTTAAAGCATTAATCTTAAACCCTATCTAGACTTGGAAAAATCCCCCTAAATCCCCCTTTTAAAAGGGGGACTTTAAAAGCTCCTCCCTTTGTAAAGGAGCTTGAGGGGGATGTGGTCAGTATTAAATTCTCGAGCAATCCAATGGACGCCATTATTATTGAAGGTTTAAAGGTTGAGACAGTCGTGGGCTGCTTTAACTGGGAGCGTCAAATTATTCAGCCTTTAATGCTGGATTTGATCATTCAAACCGATTTAGAACAGGCATCAAACTCAGATGCACTTGCAGATACGTTGAATTATGCAGAAATTTGTGAGATTTCCAGTAAAGTCATTCAAGACGCCAAGCCTGAATTGATTGAACATGCAGCAAAGTTAGTGCTGAATGCACTTTTTACTACCTTTACAGCAATTGAATCGATTAATATTACGATCCGTAAGCCTGCCATTATCGCGCAAGCCAATTCTGTAGGGATACGTCTTGAACGCCACCGAAACGATTTTCGCCCTAGCATTAGCGAGTAATTGTCATCCTCAGCAACATTTTCAAGCTGCACAGCAACGTATTTCTGAATGGGGAGAAGTTCAGTTTTCTCCCATTTATATGATTCCTTGCCGCGATGGCATCGGCGCAGATTACTGGAATGCAGCGTGTTTATTGCGAAGTTCGGTGTCCAGTGAAGACCTGATTGAGTTGCTCAAACAGCTGGAACAGGAATCAGGGCGAGTACGTCCATCCCATCAGATTACTTTGGATGTTGATTTGATTGCCTGGGGATCAGATCTTAAGCATATGCAGTTTAATGAAAAAAAATTGCCCTTGGCTCTGGATGTGAAAGTGCCCATGTTTGATGTTTGGCATGATGCCATGTTTGAACATGGATCACATAGCTTTCCAACAGTTGAACAGCTGATTTGAATCAAATCACCTAATTTTCTGCTAATACAATTTATCTAGTACGAATAGTTAACCAGCCTTATCAAGCAAGATCATGCTTTTTTTATGATGCAGTTTTTTGTTTTTAGAGTAAAAGAAAATTCAGATAAGATGAGATGCTTAAGTTTAGAAGTCATTTAAAAATGAAAATATTGGAAATTGTGGTTTCTGTGATTTTAATCCTCGGGATTCTTTATGTAATCCAATGAGGATTTCATGGTTTCCCAACAGGGAATTAATATTTGATTGATTAAAGCTCTGGAATTTACTCTAAGATTAGTAAAAACCCTCAAAGCAGTAAAAAAGCATCATCGCTATTTCACTTTTTCTTGTTATAAAAAATGATCAGCAATACGATAATGATCGCCAAGATGGCAAGAATGATGGTAGTTTCCATAACAATACCTCTCGGGCATAGATCTTTGGCTTTAATTATCTAAATTAAAACCGAACATATATTAGGGTGTGTTGACAATTTTAGCTTAAAAAAATAGCGAAGTAGTAAAATCAAATCGCCAAACCCAATTTTACTATTCGCTATGCCTCGTACCATGCTGACAGATCAACACTGGCAAAAGTTGAAAGTTATTCTGCGTAATTTATCCATTCACCACAACTCAAATTTACGCAATTTTATTGAAGCTATTCTCTATAGAATTAGAACAGGCTGTCCGTGGCGAGATATTCCTTCTTGTTTTGGTCATTCCAACTCTATTTTCAAACGTTTTAATCGTTGGTCAAGCAGCGGTAAGTTACTTAGATTATTCAAATTACTAGCCTCATGCCCCGATATGGAGTGGATTTTTATTGATGGCTCTCATGTACGTGCTCATCAACATTCTGCCGGCATAGCGAATCAATCTATTTCTAAAAGTGTAGGAGGAAACTCCTCAAAAATACATTTGATTGTTGATGCACATGGCAATCCTATTGATTTCATGATTACCGATGGAACCACACATGATGTTAAAGTTGCACCTGATTTAATATCAACATTAGATTTAAAAGAGACAAAAGTGGTATGTGCAGATAAAGGCTATCATTCAGAACCACTGCGTGAACAGATCAGGAAAACAGGGACTAAAGCGAATATACCAAAGAAAACAAATAGCCAATCGAACAATGATCATATGGACTGGTATTTATATAAAATCAGGCATTTAGTTGAAAATATGTTTTGTAGATTAAAGCAATTTAGAGGAATAGCTACTCGATATGACAAGCTCAAAAGAAATTATCAAAGTTCTGTTGCTTTAGCCTGTATATTTTTATGGCTACCTTTATAGGGTTAATTATGAACAGTAAATGTCAACAGACCCTAATTAAACTCAAGTTTTGTTAGAGCCGCTAGTTTTTGAAAAAACATTTTTCAGTGATGTTAATAGAGGAACCGTTCAATCCTATTCTGTGTCTAACTAAAAAATAAACACATATTTAGGCAACAGACACATTAAATAATGATCCGATCCAGGCGCTGAATAACATGGCGATAATTCCCCAGAGCATGACCCGAACTGCACCTCTCCAGACACTTACTCCACCGGCATAGCTTGCCAGTGCGCCCATCATCCCCAAACTTAAAACACCAATCAGCATGACGCCTTTATCCAGATAATGTTCCGGTAAAATCATGATTGAAATTAAAGGAAATAATGAACCTACCGTAAATGCCATAGCCGAAGAAAATGCAGCGAGAAAGGGTTGGGCAGAGGTATGTGCTGAAATACCAATTTCATCCCGGGCATGGGCATCCAAGGCATTATGGTCGGTCAGCTGTTCAGCGACCTGTTGTGCCAAAGCAGGTTCCAGACCTCGTTGTATATAAATCGTTTTGAGCTCATTTAACTCATGCGTGGGATGGCGCTGCAGTTCGCGCTCTTCCATGAGTAGATCATTGGTTTCAATATCTTGCTGGGATTTAACCGAAATATATTCACCGGCCGCCATTGATGCGGCGCCAGAAATCAATCCGGCAACACAGGTCACCAATAAAATTTCCGTGGATGCTCCACTGGCTGCAATACCCACCACCAGACTGGTGACCGAAATAATCCCGTCATTTGCCCCCAGTACAGCTGCACGAAGCCAGCCCGCACGTTCGATATAATGTTTTTCAAGATGGTATGAGTGGCGCACAATGAAGCCCCTTTTTTATTATCATCATGATTATAGTAAATTTAAGTCATGTATAGATAGTAGGATTGAATCGATCTGAAAATTATCTTGAATGATCAGCTCATCGTGCGCTTGGCTGAGCATTTTATCAATCCAAGATAAAATCGAAGTGAGATTCATAATTTCAAGAAATCAGACGCACTTGATACATAATTGATTTACGAATGGTAAAAATGACTAAAGCAAATCAAGCATATACCACAAATAATCGTAAAATGATTATCAGATTGATTTAAAAGCCGAGCTAGAAATTGAGCATTTACATGAAAGCTAGATTATCTGCTGTCACATCAATTGGAAAGGCTGTCGTAAATCCAGAAAATCCAGCTAGACCTACTTTCTGAAATGAGCAAAAAATATTAAAGGATGCTGTGGGGGAATCTTTATTATTTTATAGAGCTTGTAAGTAATAAGATTGGGATATGCTTTGGGTTAATTTTATCTTGCTCAAGATTTGACATATATTAAAAAGCCCACAAATGAGTGGGCTAAAACGGCAATAATTTTATTTAAATAAAATAACTGGTTTTGGTCATCAACTTGGAAATGCCGGTCATGGCGATCTTGACTGGAACGGGTAAATCTACACCGCCAGCGTTTAAAGCTGTATCCCGATGATGCAGTTCATCTTCATTCATCTGTTCCAAGATACGACGAGAACGTTCATCCTGCGGTGGCAACTGACTAATATGATGTTGTAAATGCATGCTGACTTGACGTTCTGTTTCAGCCACAAAACCCAGACTGTATTTATCGCCTGCGATCCCGGCAATTGCACCCATACCGAAGGAAAGACCGTACCAGACCGGATTGAGCAGACTGGTATGGCTATCCAGTTCTTTTAAGCGGTCTTCACACCAAGCCAGGTGATCCTGTTCTTCAATCGCTGCCTGTTCCATTTCGCGACGCACATTCGGGAGTTTCGCCGTCATGGCCTGACCATGATACAGCGCCTGTGCACAGACTTCACCACTATGATTGACCCGCATTAAACCTGCCACATGACGTGCATCACTGACCGTTAACTGCGTTTCTACCGGTTGGGCCGGATTCTCACGTTGTGCTGAGGTCGTGCCCGGGACTAGACTGCGTAATGCCTGGTCAAAAGAGTGAATCAGTTTATCGAGACCTGTATATTGACGCATGAATTAATCCTCCAAGGGTGCTTTTGCAGTTTTGATCATTGGTTTCAGCCGGTAAAGTAGCCAGAGAGTAAACAGGCCGCTTAATACTGCGGTAATACAAAAAAGTATTTTAAGATCAAGCTCTAGAACACTTAAAATAATAATAGAAAATATAGCAGAAGATACCATGAAAACGGCATTCAGAATGTTATTTGCTGCAACCACACGCGCACGATGTGAGCGGGGAGAATGCGCCTGCATCATGGCATACAGCGGTACGATATAAAAACCGCCGCTAATTCCGAGTAAGGTAACAGCCAGCATGACATGATAATAGCTCCAATCTTGCTGAAAGACATCTGCCAGGCCAATTAATGTACCTGTACGTTCCGGAACAAAGGCCAGACTCGCAGCCAGATACAGGGCAAAGACCACCAGACCGATCGCGCCAAAAGGCACCATCTTGATATTGACCTGACTGCCGCCAATTTTACGGCATAAGTATGAACCCAGACCAATTCCGACAGAAAAAAAGGTTAAGAGGAGACTGGCGACATTTTCAGATGCATGCAGATTTTGTAATGTCAGCTGAGGAATTTGGGTCAGATAGGTTGCACCATAAAACCAGTACCATGAATTGCCCAGTAAAATGGTAAAAATCAGAGGTAAGCTTTTGGCATATTTCAAGGTCTGCAAGCTGGTGCGGAAAAAATTCCAGTCAACTTGCAGCTCAGGCGCGGGAATACTTTGTTTCAGGATATAGCGACTGGATATATAACCAATCAAGGCGATGCTGATGACGGTTAAACTGATCCAGATCAAGTTGCCGGCAGAAGCTGCAATAACTGCGCCGCCTAGAATCATACCGAACAGGATTGCCAGAGAAGTTCCGGATTGAAACAGGGCATTGCCGGACATCAGTTCATTTGGTTTCAGCACTTCAGGTAAAATGGCATATTTAATCGGGCCAAAGAAAGTGGAATGGGTGCCCATCAGGAACAGGGCAAATAACAGAATCCATAAATTACCCATGAGAAAACCGACAGTTCCCAGCAACATAATGGCAATTTCCAGAAGCTTAAGATAGCGAATTAGCTGTGAACGTTCGTATTTGTCGGCAATCTGACCGGCAGTGGCTGAAAAAATAAAATACGGCAAGATAAACAGTAAAGCCGCCAGATTATTTAAAGTGCTGATGTTGGCCGATTGCTGTTGAATCCATCCATAAGTGATGACCAGCAGTAACGCCTGTTTAAATACATTATCGTTTAATGCACCAAAAAACTGCGTCAGAAACATCGGTAAAAAGCGCCGAGAAGCTAACAAATGTTCATTTTTGTTCATATAGGCCGTGCTACATTAAGTTTTATTAAGAAATGTCAGTTATGCGTAAACATTGAGAAAAATCATGTAAGATACTTTCAGCCATGTAAAGGTAAAAACCAATTAATTAAGCTCCTTAGCTTATATTTTTCGGTCAAATAATCAATTAAAGAATGTATTCGTTTAGAGTTTGCTATGCCTGCAAAGAAAAATTTTAAAAAAACGATGCTAAATCGCAGTATGGGGCCTCTCATACCACAGCATAGTGGTATGCAGCTGTGTATGAGCATATTTTTTATGATGTTATCCCATCAGAGCATGGCACAAACTGAACAGCCCGAAACACCCGTGGCCATTTCTCAGGCAGAAATGGTGGACGAGCTATCCAAAGAAGCGATTCGTCAGGGTGTGGCCACGTCCAAAACGGAAGCGGAAGAAAAAATTGAAGAAGCCTTGGAGCCGGAAGTACCAGTTGACAGCATGTTGATGCTGGAACAACAGCAAAATGCAGGATCTGGTCTGGGCGAATTTACGCCGATCGAGTTTGATGATCTGGAAGATCTGCCAGTACAGACTATTGATCAGAACATGGCCAATGAAATTTATCAGGTAGCCGAGCAAGCCAAACAGGAAGCACAAAACTATCGCAATAGTCAGACCAGTGAAACGGTGGTGGCTGATATCAGCCAGCAAGAACTGCTGGAAATTAATCAGGCACCGGTCAATGTCGACCAGTTGATGCAATCGATTCAGGCAGACAGCCAGATTATTGTAAAAAATAATGAAGCCGGATTGACCTTGCCAGAAGTGCCGGGTCAGTTGGTTGCTGAGGATGATAAACGTCCAAATCTGTTCAAACGGCTATTTTATAAAATCCGTCCTCCACGTCAGATCATGACCGCAAGAGTTCCTCGAATTAGTGCAGATGTGGTGATCATAAATGGGCAAGGTGTGGCGCAAAGCAACGGTATGCTGAATCGTAAAGATGTACCTGAAGGCCATCTGAATTTAAGAAATAATGTCAAAGCCAAATTATCCAGTTTTACCCAAGAGTCTTTTGGCGACTTTAATTCGGCTTTGCCGCAATTACGCACCTTGTCCAGACAGGCAGCGCAGGCAGTGGGTTATTATAATGCTCAGTTCAGGTTTGAAAAAATCTCTGACAGTCGGGTTCGGGTTTTTGTGACCCCAAATGAACCGGTCCTGATCAGCAGTCAAAATATTGAATTTACTGGAGAGGGTGCGGAACAGCCACAATTCCAGGTCATCAGTCTTTTGCCTGAACAGGAAGAAGGCGATATTTTCAATCATGGCAATTATGAAAAAACCAAGACACGCATTACCACAGCAGCCAATAACAATGGTTATTTTGATTCATTCTGGCGTCTGCATGATGTAAAGATTGCTCAGCCACAAAATACTGCCGATGTGAACTTGCGTTTTGAAACGGGTGAACGTTATAAATTAGGCAATGTCGAGTTCAGAATGAGCGATCCTGAAAAGGAATTTCCGCTGGACCGAGACGTACTGGAAAGTCTGGTTCCCTGGACAGAGGGTGCAGATTATACCTTCTGGCGGGTGAATAGCCTGGCCAACAACCTAACCAACTCACGCTATTTCAATTATACACTGGTAGATGCGATTCGCCCTGATCCGCTTGATAAAGAGCTGGAACTGGCACCCGATATTCAAAGCCTGATTGAAGAACAGAAACGGAGTGAAGATCAGGCTGCTACGATGCAACCAGCTCGCTCGGTATCCTCTTCTCAGGAAGTGACCCAGAATGTCGTAGATGAAGACCAGTTTGCCGGTAGCCGCGATCAGGAAAGTGCAAATTTAAGAACTTTGCGGGTTGAGCAGCAAACCAAAGAGAATGAACAGGATCGTTTAAAAGTACAGGCACGGGAAGAGAAAAAGATTCCAGTGATTGTGACTTTAAATGCAGACCGTTTAAACAGTGCTGAAGTGGGTCTGGGTTATGGCACAGATACCGATATCCGTTTACGTGGTCAATATCGTCGTGCCATTGTGAATAAGCGTGGACATTCGTTTGATGCCAACATGGAGCTATCAGGTATCCGCCAATCCATTGATGGACGTTATAACATTCCCTATCACCATCCGCTGAATGACTATGTCAGTATTGTGGGGGGGTATGAGCGTGAAGAGCGTGAAGGTGTCGCACAGGGTGAAGGCCTGTTGATTGAATCGGCAGTCTTAGGTGCAGACCGGATTATCAAAAATCCACGTGGTAGCTGGCAACGGACTTTCGGCGCACGTTATCGTCTGGATCGCTTGAAGCAGGATGGTTCTGTCGACTTTAACCAGATTCCTGAAGCTTTTCGCTTTAATACCGAAGATGAGCAGCAATCCCTATTAGTCGGTTATGAAGTCTCACGTACCGAGAGCGATCGTCGGGTCAACCCAACCAAAGGCTTCAAACAGACCTATAAGATTGAACTGGGCAGTGAGGCTTTACTCTCTGATGCAGATATGGCCATTGTGAATGCGGGCTGGCGTTTTATCTATTCATTGGGTGAAAATGCAGACCATCAGTTTGTTGGGCGTGCCGACGCGGGTTATATTTTTACTCAAGATTTTGCCAAAGTACCGTATAACCTGAGATATTTCACCGGTGGTGACCAGAGTATCCGCGGTTTTGACTACAAGAGCCTTTCTCCGGAAATTGACGGCTTTAAAGTGGGCGGGCAGGCCTTGGGCGTGGCTTCATTAGAATATAATTATCAGTTTAAGGAAGGCTGGCGTGCTGCGGTCTTTGCAGATGCCGGAAATGCCTATAATAAAGAATTCAGTAATCCGACCGAATATGGCGCGGGTGTGGGTGTACGTTGGGCTTCACCGATTGGGCCAATACGTATAGATGTTGCGACTGGACTGTCTGATGACAATTATCCGATTCGTTTACATTTCTTTATTGGATCGCAGTTATAAAACATCATTTTAAAAAATAGTTATTTGGGTAGATCATGGTCGAGAACCAACCACAGCCAGAACAAGAACCACAAGATAGCGTTGTGCCGAAAAAGCGCCGTATATTCAGAAGCATCCTATTATCGGTGCTTTTTTCGCTGATTTTTCTGCTGTCTGTGCTGGCTCTACTATTTTCGACCAATCAAGGCAGTAAATTCCTGCTGGATCAAGTGCTAGAACGCCAGCAAATTATTCAATATGAATATGAAGGCGGTAATTTATGGCGCGGGATTATTCTTAAAAATGTGCTGGTCAGCCTGAAACCGGTCGATGTCAAAATTGATCGTGCTGATGTAAAACTGGGTTGGCGCGCGATTGTCAAAAAAGAAATTCATCTGACTGAAGCCGATGTCCTCAATCTGCAAATTATTAACAAGCAACCATCAACGGGCGAACCGTTCAAGTTTAATGCTATCCGTTTGCCTTTTATCTTGCGCGTTGATCATTTACTGCTGGATCATTTGGTCATTAAAACCCAGACCAATGCAGTTGATTTCTATAATATTGAATTAAATGAGGCGCTCTGGTCTGGCACCGAATTAAATTTTGAAGATTCCCGGATGGATATGGGCTATCTGTCAGTACGTGAAGCCACGGGTAAAATGCAGTTTGAAGGCAAATACCCTCTAGATGCTACGGGCATCGTCAATCTGCCTTCCTTAAGAGATAGCTTGAATATTCATGATATTCAGGTGAGGGCACGTGGAACACTGGACACGATTCAGGCCGGCGTAGCGACCAATACGCCTGATTTATTAACCGGTTGGGTTATCGTGCATCCGATGCGTCCTCAGGTACCGATGCGCGGCGAGTTGAAGTTCAAGGATTATCACTGGCCTATTCTAGCCGAACAGAAACTGTTTACCAAAGACGGCATTGCCGAGTTCAATGGTGATATCCAACGTCTAGATCTGAATGTCCAGACTGACCTGATTGGGGAAAATATTCCGCAAGGTCAGTATAGTGCGGTGATGTATACCGATCTGGTCAATCAGCTGAATATTACCGATCTGAATGGTCAGTTGATGAAAGGCGCAGTCAGCCTTGCCGGGACAGTGGGCTGGAAAGACCGGGTCAGCTGGGATTTGGCTGGGCGTTTGAATGGGATTGATCCTAAACATGAGCGCATTCCGCAAGTCGTACAAGATTTCTTGCCGCCAAGTCTGGATGCCAATATCGCTTCTGCGGGTAATCTGGAAAATGGCCTGCACCTTACCGGACTGGTTGATTTTGACCGCTATGAAAGCTGGAATCTGAAGCTGGATCAAAATCCGGTCAAGGGCAATAAAATACAACCGATGCTACTGGATGTTGCCTGGAAAAATATTGATCGCGCCGTACCTTATGTGGGCTGGCTCAGCAGTAAGTCTGGCGATGTTAAACTGGCATTGGTCGAAGGTCAGCAGAATATTCATGTGGCAACTAAAGTCGAGCAGCATGAAGAAGGTCTTCTGCCTGCAGGCATGTATCAGGCTAAGCTCAATCTGAACAAAAATATCCTGAATGTCCCGAGCTTTAATTACAGTGCCAATGCACAGGCAGGCAGCTTAAGCGGCAATGCACGGATTGAACTGCCACAGGAAAAACGTCAGTTAAAATGGACCGCGATATTAAATGCCAAAAATTTGAATACCCAAAGTATTGCCGCAGCTTCACCGGTAGATCGTTTGAATGGCCAGATTAAAGCCAATGGTTATGCGCAACCGAATCAGCAGATTATTAAACTGAATAGTGTCGACCTGACCGGACGACTGGCGGAGCAAAATGAAACCGTACGTTTGACTGGAAACAGCACCATTGCCTTGTTATTCCATAATGAAAAAGCGGGTGGCGGATTTAAAGGTTATGCGGTGAATTATGATGGTGCTTTAAATGCCAGTCAGCTTAAAGCCAGTCAGGGTATGCTGAAACTGCGCGTTTCAGGTACCCCGGAAATGTTGAAAATCAATGAATTCCGTCATGATGGTGTGGCTGGCAAGATTAATGCCAGTGGTCTGGTCAATCTGGCGAATGGTATTGGCTGGGATATCAACGCATCCTTAATCCGCTTTAAGCCGCAATATTTTAATGCCAAACTGAAAGGCGAATTGTCTGGCAATGTGCAAACCCAAGGCGTTTGGTCAGATGCCTTAAAACGTATTCAGATTCAACGCTTGAATCTGGCGGGTATGCTGAATAATAAACCGGTACGTGGTACAGGTAATTTATCGGTCATTATCAATTCAAACCAGCGCGGTTTTGTACCACAGCAGTTCGAAGCCAATAACCTGTTCCTGTCTTATGCCAGCAACCAGATTCAGGCGACCGGTAATGCACAGAATCTCCAATTGAAAGTCAATGCACCAGCACTGTTTGAATTATATCCAGGTTTAAGAGGTCGCGCGCAGGGCTATATTAATATGCAGGCACAACCACGGTTACAGGCTTCTGCTAATCTGTCTATCGATAATTTTGCCTTTAAAAACCTGTTTAGCGTGCAGAAAGTTCGTGTTCGCGGACAGTTACCGACATCGCAAAGCACACCAACTTTATTGACCGCGACAATGGATCGCCTGCGTAGCGGTTCACGCGAGATTGTACGCGGTGAGATATCATTGGCTGGTACTCGTGCTGCACACATTCTCAAAGTGCAGGCAGAAAACCGCCTATCAAAATTCTTTGTACAGCTCGCCGGTGGCTTTAATGCCCAAAATAACTGGCTGGGTCAGATTCAAAAAGGTGATTTTGACTCTTTACGTGCCCGTCTGGTGCAACGTCAAAATGCAGCAGTGATTTATAACACTGCTCAATCGGATCTGTTTGTTGGTGCTCATTGCTGGATGAGTCAGCAAAGCCAGTTGTGTTTTGATCAGCCGATTAGGGTCAACAAAACCCGTGGCAGTGCCTCTTTTATTACCCAAAACCTTGATCTGGAAGATTTCAGTGCATTCCTGCCTGATGGATTGGCGTTGACAGGTAAAGTTAATGGTTATGCCAAGGCTGCCTGGGCACAAGGTGCCAAACCTAAAATTGACGCGCGTCTGGTGACGCGTAATGGTGTGGTAGGCCTATCTTCTGAAGATCCAGATTATTTGGGTTCTACCCTTAAATATGATGAAGTCGGGTTGGTCGCAAAAAGCGTGGCAGATGGCTTGCAACTTCGTCTGGATGTCAAAACACCGGATATCGGAACCGGCTATGCCAATGTCATTATTGATCCATATCGGGACAGTAAACCGATGCGTGGTGAAATTGCCTTTAACCAGGTACAGCTCAAGGTCTTTAAGCCATTTATTCAGGACATCCGTAATCTGGACGGGATTTTATCTTATGCCGGAAAAATTAGCGGAACTTTAACGGATCCCTTACTTGAGGGTGAGGTTCGAGTCAAAGATGCTTCGATTAGCATGATCTCCTTGCCGGTGAACTTGACCAACGTACAACTTTACTCATCCATACGTCAGAATTCTGCCAGTATCAATGGCGCATTTAACAGTGGTCGTGGTGTGGGTAAATTAACCGGATCGGTCGACTGGAAAGGCGATCCGCGAGTGCAGTTAAAACTGCAAGGTGACAATCTGCTGATTCGTCAGGCACCATTAATTACTGCTGTGGTGACACCTGATTTGACTCTGGACATGTATCCATTTAATAAAAAACTGAGTCTGAGTGGCACAGTCGATGTACCGCGTGCGTTGATTTCAATGCCAGAAGCCTCAGAACCTGTAGTCGGTTTATCTTCAGATGTACGGGTCGTGCGTGAAGGTGATGATCAGTTGGCGATCTTGAAGTCAGCACGTCCTTGGGATATCCGGGCAGATGTAGCTGTTTCTTTAGGGAATCAGGTCATCTTCCAGGGCTTTGACAGTCGTATTCCGCTATTGGGTCGAGTCAATCTGTCACAGCGTGGTCTGGAAACTGCAATGCGTGCCAATGGTGCAATCGGGGTGTCACAACGAGTGAAAATCGAAGCCTATGGCCAAAGTCTGGACCTGAATCGTGCTATCGCGCGTTTTAATGGTGAACTTACCAATCCGACGCTGGACATTGATGCCAATAAATCGGTTCAGGGTAGTACGGTCGGGGTACGGGTAACGGGGACGGCATCGAGTCCAAGTATTCAGATTTATAATGATGCGGGCTTGTCAGAACAGGAAGCCTTGAATGCCTTGATTACCGGTCGTGTTAATGAGGGTGTATCTGGTTTAAGCCAGGCTGAAGGATTTAGATCCGATGTGAATAATACGATCGCTGCTGCGGGGATTAGTTTGGGCTTGGGTAGCACCCGCGCACTGACCAACCAGATCGGGCGCAGTTTTGGCTTAACTGGTCTAGCTCTGGATGCTCAAGGTACAGGAGATGATACCCAGGTTTCTGTGACTGGTTATATTACGCCTGATTTATATCTCCGTTATGGAGTCGGGGTATTTACACCGGTGAATAAGCTCACTTTACGCTATCAGGTAAATCAGCGCTTGTATCTGGAAGCGAGTCAGTCTTTAGAACGTGCGATTGACTTGTTCTATAATTGGCGCTTCTAATTTAAGCAATAAAAAAGCCCTAAAATTTTAGGGCTCTTTTATTGGGAGACAGCACAAAGATTTTATTAGCTATAAAGTAGATTGATGTCATAGTCAGCAGAAGCATTGATCTCTAAATTCAATCTCTATACATATATGACAATAGAGTTACGAGTAGAGAAAGAATTTAGGATGAGACTTCAGGGTGAAGAAAACTGATCATCGTATAATTCAACTATCACATATAGAAAATCAATTAAAATATGCAATAACAGACTGAAAATCAATAAAACCATAATAAAAATAGGTGTATATTGAAAATACGATTTCACGCATAAGAGCATCTTCGCATGTCGACTAAATTTATCATCCGTTTTGCTGCGATTCTATTTTCTGTACTTATTTTGACTGCATTAGCCATTCAATTTTTCTTTAAATCGGATGTAACCGTAGTTCTATGGATTTTCGCTGTACCTTTCATTTTGGGCATTCCAATTTTGGCTTCTGTTGTATTGACCACCAATGATGAACTTGATATTCATAGCGTTAATTAGGCTTGAACCTTAAACTGGCGCATTTAAAGTGCATCTGATCTTTACTGATAGAGCAGCCGACATTTGCACTTTGTTCAATAAAATAGACCTTATTTTAAAGCAATGCAGGTCAGTTAAGCATGCATCAGAAAATGTAGTAAAAATGAGTGTATGTTTACGCTCATTTTTTATCAGCTTACTCCAGAATTTGGATTTCACTCTCAAATCATCATGATTTACATAAACTCTAAGAAATAAGGGAATATTCTTATCATTATTCATTCAAAATAGGTCTTCATCATAAAACTCAACATTTTAGAGAAAACAGAATGCCTAAAAATAATTATCTACCAGCTCTAGAACAAGTTTATGACTTTTTAAAGGAACGACCAGGTTTTAAGGATAAAAGTGAATTTGATAAAGCGGTAGAGTATTTTAGAGCTTTACATGAAAGTGATCCTCTGGATTTCAGAGTTCAAGCACCGAATACTGTCGCTGGAAAATTTGGGGCCAAAGAGACTATAAATTTAGGGTCTATGCCAGAATTCAGTAATAAGGAAAATTTCCTTAACTGGATAGATACACAAATTAACCACTAGTTGAAAGACTTTAAGCAAACACATCATCCGGCAGGTTTTCATTTATTATTCATACATTCATTAACATGTAGTACAGAAAACAATCGAAACTGAGTTGGAAAACTACAAATTTGAATGATAACTTTGTATTCAAATCTTCCCAGTAAAGAGGTGAGCAATGAAGTTGTTGACTTTGGTTGGTATGGGAGTAGCAGCGAGTTATTGTTATAAAACTATGAAAAATGGCAAGCTTGCTCTTTCAAAACCTGACTTTGATGAAAGTGTAAAACGATTTGTACTGCAAGAATTTGCAGCTTAGTTCTTCACGATATATTTTCCAAAAAGGCTCATCGGAAGATGGGCTTTTTTATTTTCTAAAAATTTATAATTCTAATATTCAGATTAAAAGCAGTTTAATTATAGCCACCATGTTATAAACCTACCTCGTGATCTATTTTAAATAATTAAATGAGAACTAATGGATGATGAAGATGGAAATGAATGGTGCGAGCTTATATATTCTGAAGCCTTGAGAATATATAAACCAACAAAATACAACACAGTCAACAAACTGAGATTCTTTGCCCTGATTTTAGAATTATTCGCAGAAATGCAGCATGAGGATGCAATGATTCAAGTAAAGACTGTGAATGTGAAACTTAAATTGAGATCTAAAAATTACATTTTTTGGGTGTTTGAAATGCCTGATTTTCAGGATAAGACGTTATTTTTAACTTATATGTCTAGCAAATTAAGTCAGCTATAAGGTGTCGTTGAAGGTTAAAATCGTCAATCAATTTAACAAGCATAGTTTTTCTTATACTAATGGTCTATTTATATATTTTTATCAATAGCTTGCTTATTCTCTAGTCGTTGCTCACTTTGACAACATACCTGAATCAGCGCAAAAGTGATAAAGGGAAAGGCCCATCGAAAGGTGGGCTTTTTTAATATGTACAGCTTATTGAACGAAAAGTAACTTAAAGCAAATGTAAGAGAACAGTTTATTAATACTCCCTATACTTTATTGATAAATTCACAGTGCTATAGTCATTTTGCGAAAACAAGAAGACGCAAATAATACGAAGAAAGTGACTACAGCACTAGCCCGCTTATTTGAAAGAGTAAGCGGGCTTTTTAATTGAAAAATTAATGTAATATTATGCTAATGTATAAATTATAAGTTTATATATAATGCATGAATAGATTCTATCGCTGTAGTTTCTTTCCAATTTCAGCCTCCTTCCCTAAGGAGTCATTTTTTTGTCGATAGAAAAGTAATGTTCCAATGACTATTGTGTTTATTCAGTTACACAAATGATCATCGTTGACTCTTGAATGAATCTTTCAAATATTTGAGCATGATATTTTATTGGTTAAATAAGTGATGGATCGCCATGATAAATGAAGAAAAGCCTTTGAACTTTGACGACGATAGTGAGCCTCAAGATTTCGAAGATGAAGAATTTATCGATGATAAGAAAGAGGATGAAATGTACAATGCTATTACCAAAGATGGTTCTAGTGTTGATCCTGCGGATGATGGGACGCGTCATATTCGCCCTGAAGACGGTGATCCGATAGAAATTGAAGAGTAATAAAAAGCCCAATTTAATATTGGGCTTTTTTATCGTCTGGTGGATGAGAATGAAAATACAATATTTCCCATTTAGAATTGAGCGGATTGATCAAAATCCCCATCTAGAAAATTTAAATAGTCATTGAAATGATTTTTTTCACTTAATAAAAAAGCCCTCATTCATGAGAGCTTTTATGTCAATTCAATCTAGCAGAATAGCCTAAGAAAATATTTAAAATGGGGTGCAATTAATCTTTAAACGTCTCATTTAACGCAGTTTGAACCGCGTCAACCCGTGCCTTGCAAGCTTTATAAGCAGTCATGGATTCTTCCACGATTTTCATCAAGTTATCAATATCCGGTTCCTGCTGAGATTCGAGCAGTTCCGCATTCTTTTTCAAGATGTCATAGCCTTGTTGGAAGCTCAAAGTATCATGATTCATGAGGAAATACCTGTATAAGTTGTGCTGAAAAAATGCCGTCATGCAATTCGACTTCAACCAGATCATTGGGCTGAATCTGTTGAATAGATGCAACCACATGTTCTTGCTGGCGCACGATGGCATAACCCTTGGATAAAACATGTTTAGGATTTTGTAGTAGCGTTTCCCGCATCAAGGCATCGAGCTGCTGATTAATTAGCTGGGTATGCTGCTGGGCCAGACTGGCAGTATTGGCTTTGATCTGTTGCAGACGTTGCAGGGCATCCATAATCTGGTTATTGGCCAGACTTTGAATCAGTTTCAAAAATTGATCATTCTGATTTTGATAAGCCTGAATCTGTTGCTGAGATAAACGCTGAATGCGCTGTAGATAATTCAGGACATCTTGGGTCAGTTCAAAGATATGATTGCGGATTCCTGCAATGACTTTACTCGGAGTATCAAAGGAGCGATGCGCAATCTCATCCAGAATGGTACGGTCTTTTTCATGCCCGATGCCGACCCAGACCGGCACCGAACGTTTACAAAGCAGGGCAGCCAGATCATAATCATTCAAATAAGCCAGATCATTGACTGCGCCACCACCTCGTATAATCACAATCAGATCCGGTGCTGTATTATAAGTCTGTGCCCATTGTTTGAGCGCTTGCGCCAGATTTTGCATAATACTTTGCGGGGCAGTATTTCCCTGAAAAGTCGCACTGTAGTAAATAAACTCACACACCTGCGCACGCTGAAGTGCATCGGCATCTTTTTTAAAATCTCCCAGGCCTGCTGCATTTTCGGGAGCAATCACCAGAATCCGGTTCAGGTCAAAAGGACTGGGCAAGTTTTTATTGCGTTGAATCAGTCCTTCAGTCGTCAACCGCTCAACAATCTGCTGATAACGCCGGGCAATATCTCCTAAGGTATAGCCCGAATCAATCTCGACAATATTTAAAGAAAAGCCATATTGCGGATCAAAGTTGGCTTTGACTTTAATCAGCACTTTCAGATCGCGACTCAGCTCAATTCCGCTTTCACGTTCAAACTGCGTGACAATTTTCTGGGCACTAAATTTCCAGATGGTCGCTCGGCAACTGGCAATCACCTGATCGCTGTCGGCTTCTTTTTCTGCCAGCTCCAGATAATAATGGCCGGCTTTAATACTTAGATTACGAATCTCGGCTTTGACCCATACTGGTGTATCGAAAGTGAGTTTGACCACTTCCTGAACCGTAGCAAGATATTCCTTGAGGGAGAGTTGAGGATCGTCTGTCATGCCAATAGAAAGTTTAAAATTCAATCAAATATTAAATCAATCCAGCACAGATCACAAATTTAAAAGTGAAGGCATATTTGAATGATGTAATGACAATGCAATGCTATTGAAATGCATAATCACTTGGTTTAGGCGATTCATTCGGAATTTTCGTATTTTGTAGAGGCTCTTCTCTTCTGTTTATCTTGTTCATTGAGAGAGTTTATAGCGTTGAAGTCCTTAATTCATAAATGTGTTATTTCCATTCTTTAATGAAAAAGCACGGTTAAAAATGTACACAGACTTGTGTCTGGCAAGGACCAGGAAATATGCTAAATTGGTGAAGAATTATTGAAGAAGAATAGGCTCTCATGAAAAAAACAATGCTGTTCGGTTTGCTGGCTGTCGCTTTAAGCGCATGTACTACCACGCCGCAATCTAAGACGGAAGCTCCTAAAATAGGTTCAGCGAATCCTGCAAGCGCTTATTGTGTCAATCAGGGTGGCAAGCTTGAAATTCGTACTGAAAGCAATGGTCAGGTCGGATATTGCCATTTAAAGAATGGTCAGGTGGTCGAGGAGTGGGAATTACTGCACATGAATCAACCTAAATGTATTGCTGATCAGGCAGCGGAATTGGTCGGTCAGTCCAATTTGACTGAAGCGCAAATCAAGCAGAAAACCAAGGCACAAATTGTACGTATGGTCGAACCGGGTCAAGCGGTGACTATGGATTATCGTGAAGAACGAGTGACTGTCACCGTAGATCCTGCAAGCAAAAAGATTATTCAAGCTTCATGCGGTTAATCACATAAAATGAAAAAGCCCATTGATGGGCTTTTTTTAATTCATTACAACTGGCATTTTGAAATGACAAATCTTCCCCGATCTTTTATATTGCCCCTCGGAAGGAGAAATTCATGAAAAAGTTATTGGCTTTATCGTTTATGCTGGCGCTTGCCGGTTGTGCCGAGAAGAAACCCTTAACCCCTGAAGAGCAGTGGCAAGGTTATTGTCGAAGTGTCGGAAATGCGGCGCGTACCATTATGCTGGATCGTCAGAATGCGATTGAGAAAGAAAAAGCAATCGAGCATGCCAACAAGATCGATGATGAAACCACCAAAGGTTTTATCCTGAATATTATTGATGAAGTCTATGCGATTCCAGCCGAAGAGATTAAGGTAGATGTAAAAGCAGCCCGTGAAAAAGTCCGCGCTGAATTTACTGCAAAGTGTATTGCGACACCGCATGATGAATTACCAGATTACAAACCGTTCTAAGGAACGGTTTGTAATCTGCATAAAATCATTCAACTCATATTTCCCATTAAACGTATTTAAATATACACATCTTCAAAAGACTGAAAAATAGAAATAGCCTAAGCAAAAAATGTACACTTTGTGACAATTTTTAAATCTAAAATATAGAAATACTTATCTTTATATTGAATAATGAATTTAACTCCAATTAACCAAGGAGTAGCACAATATGGAAGTCGTAAGATATTTGCATCATTCTGATCTACTGCTGGAAGATGAAGAAGGTGTGGTCATTATTGGCGGCAGTCGCTATGTACTCAGCGTTGGTGACAAAGTCGTTTTAAAGAAGATGCTAGAACAAGATAAAAAGCTTTATCAGATTGATATTTCCTTTGCCAGCAATAATCACAGTACAACCTGTGAAGATGAATGCGTGGTGAAATTCCAAGGCTGCCGAGACTCATATCAGCAGTATTTAAACTCGACCACTGTACACTAAGGTGGAGTATCTTTTTAACGTCAAATCAGGCAACATCAGGGTTGCCTTTTTTATGCATTAAATTCAGTTAAAAGGGCCTATTCATGGGCTTGTTTCGTGTGGTGTAAGCTGGAACTGATTATGGAATAATCATTAAGAGCATCATTTAGTTATAAAATAACGAGCATCACGAAGAAACACTTGAGTTGCATTAACTTTTAACTGGAAATTTAGTAAAATTTCGGAGTCCATATTATTTATGAAGCTTGGAATAAGCAGGAATTCATAAGTAATTTTTTAAAAAAGAGGAATAACACTGTGCTAGAAGCTTACCGCCAACACGTTGAAGAACGTGCCGCACTCGGAGTCCCACCGAAGCCACTTGACGATGCCCAAACAGCTGCATTAGTTGAACTACTAAAAAACCCGCCAGCTGGTGAAGAAGCATACTTGGTAGATTTGCTTGAAAACCGTGTACCAGCAGGTGTTGACCAAGCTGCATATGTAAAAGCTGCGTTCTTAGCTGCATTGGCAAAAGGCGAAGCAACCTCTCCACTCGTTTCTAAAGAACGTGCTGTTTACTTACTAGGTACTATGCTTGGTGGTTATAACGTAGCGCCTTTAGTTGAACTTTTAGACAATGCTGAGCTTGCTGAACTTGCAGCTGAAGCATTGAAAAAAACGCTTCTTGTATTTGATGCATTCCATGACGTTGCTGATAAAGCAAAAGCTGGTAACGCAAATGCTCAAGCAGTTATGCAGTCTTGGGCAGACGCTGAATGGTTCACTAGCCGTAAAGACGTTCCTGAAGAAATCAAACTGACTGTTTTTAAAGTAACTGGCGAGACCAACACTGACGACTTGTCACCTGCACAAGACGCTTGGAGCCGTCCAGACATTCCATTGCACGCAAATGCAATGTTGAAAAACGTACGTGACGGGATCAATCCAGAAGTTCCTGGTGAAGTGGGTCCACTTAACCAAATTAAAGAATTGATCGCGAAAGGCAACCAGGTTGCTTACGTTGGTGACGTTGTTGGTACAGGTTCATCTCGTAAATCTGCAACTAACTCTGTACTTTGGTTCTTCGGTGACGACATTCCGCACATCCCGAACAAAAAAGACGGTGGTTACTGCCTAGGTTCTAAAATCGCTCCAATTTTCTTCAACACGATGGAAGATGCTGGTGCGTTACCGATCGAGATCGATGTTGCTAACATGAACATGGGCGATGAAATCGTTCTTAAGATCGATCACGCTGCTGCTAAAGTAACTGCGTTCAAAGACGGCGCGCAAATCGCTGAAGCTGAACTTAAAACTCCAGTTCTTCTAGACGAAGTTCGTGCTGGCGGTCGTATTAACCTGATCGTAGGTCGTGGTTTGACGACTAAGGCGCGTGAAGCTTTAGGTCTTCCAGTATCTACAATGTTCCGTACTCCGGTTCAGCCTGCTGCAACTGGCAAAGGTTTCACTCAAGCTCAGAAGATGGTTGGTCGCGCTTGTGGTCTTCCTGAAGGTCAAGGTGTACTTCCAGGTACTTATTGTGAACCTAAGATGACTACTGTTGGTTCGCAAGATACAACTGGTCCAATGACTCGTGACGAATTGAAAGACTTGGCTTGCCTAGGCTTCTCTGCTGACCTTGTTATGCAATCTTTCTGTCATACAGCTGCGTATCCAAAACCAGTTGACGTTCAAATGCAACACTCGCTTCCTGATTTCATCATGAACCGTGGTGGTGTGTCTTTACGCCCAGGTGACGGTATTATTCACTCTTGGTTAAACCGTATGCTTCTTCCAGATACTGTTGGTACTGGTGGTGACTCGCATACTCGTTTCCCAATCGGTATTTCATTCCCGGCGGGTTCTGGTCTTGTAGCGTTCGCTGCAGCAACTGGTGTTATGCCACTTGATATGCCTGAATCTGTACTTGTGAAGTTCAAAGGTAAAATGCAGCCTGGTATCACTCTACGTGACCTTGTACATGCAATTCCTTACTACGCAATTAAGGAAGGTGACTTAACTGTAGAGAAGAAAGGTAAGAAAAACATCTTCTCTGGTCGTATCCTTGAGATCGACTTAACAGAAATGGAAACTGACCTGACTGTTGAGCAAGCATTCGAACTTTCTGATGCTTCTGCTGAACGTTCAGCTGCTGGTTGTTCTATCACACTTTCTGAAGAGAAAGTTGCTGAATACCTTCGTTCAAACATCACCATGTTGAAGTGGATGATTTCTGAAGGTTATGGCGATGCGCGTACGATGGCTCGTCGTGTTGAGAACATGGAAAAATGGTTGGCTAACCCAAGCCTGATCAAAGCAGATGCTGATGCTGAATACACCAAAGTGTATGAAATCGATCTTGCAGACATCAAAGAACCTATTCTTTGCTGCCCGAATGATCCAGATGATGCGAAACTTCTTTCTGATGTTCAAGGCGCAAAAATTGACGAAGTATTCGTTGGTTCTTGTATGACTAACATCGGTCACTTCCGTGCGACTGGTAAGTTGTTAGAAAAAGTTCCTGGTGGTGCGTTGTCAACTCGTTTGTGGATTGCTCCACCTACGCGTATGGACGAACATCAGTTGATGGAAGAAGGTTTCTATAACATTTATGGTAAAGCTGGCGCGCGTACTGAAATGCCAGGTTGTTCATTATGTATGGGTAACCAAGCACGTGTAGCTCCGAACACAACTTGTGTATCGACTTCTACTCGTAACTTCCCGAACCGTCTAGGTCAAGGTGCTAACGTTTACTTGGCTTCTGCTGAACTTGCTTCTGTTGCTGCTGTATTGGGTAAATTACCTTCTCCAGAAGAATATCAACAGTACGCAGCTCAAATTGACAGCATGTCAGCTGACATCTATCAATACTTAAGCTTCGACAAGATGAGCGAATATACTGACGCTGCTAAAGACGTTGATACTAAGAAAATTGCTGCTGCTCAATTAACTTAATTGTTGATTAAAAAGTAGTTTAAAATAAGGGCTGATTTATCAGCCCTTATTTTTTATAATTGTTGTTTTTATAAATAATAATAATTAGAATTAAGTGGCTTTGTTGCACAAACCTATCTGTAAAGGCTTTTTCAGCGATATAATTTTCAAATGAAGAAGCCTACACACAAAATCTACCGCACAACCAATTGGCCCGCATATAACCGAGCACTCATGAGTCGCGGAAATATTGCCATTTGGTTTGATCCTGCTACGCAATGGTATGCGCCATCAAAAGGCAAACAAGGGCGAAATCAAACCTACTCCGACGCAGCCATCCAATGCTGCTTAATGATTAAATCCTTATTTCGTCTGTCTTTACGTATGGTTACTGGCTTTGTGCAAAGTCTGATTAAACTTTGCGGATTAAATTGGATAGCTCCAGATTACACCACGCTTTGTAGAAGACAAAAGCATATTGATATTGCAATCAGCTACCAAAAAAGTAGCGATGGGCTGCATCTACTCATGGACTCTTCAGGCATGAAGTTTCTAGGTGAGGGCGAATGGAAGCGCAAGAAGCATGGACCTGAATATCGTCGCCAATGGCGTAAACTTCATATTGGTATAGATGCTAAAACCCTACAAATACGAGCAGTTCAGCTTACAACCAATAATGTCAGTGATTCACAGGTGCTTGGTGATTTACTTAATCAGATTCCACAAGATGAGCGGATTGACTCTGTTTATACCGATGGAGCTTATGACACCAAGCAATGCCGTCAGGTCATTGCAGATCGGCAAG